>NZ_AP027291.1:2724346-3027052 GCF_030295745.1 Mycolicibacterium sp. TUM20985 | reverse complement strand
CTCAGGGCCGAACCCGGTTGCGCCCGCACTTCTTCCCGTTCACCGAACCGTCGGCCGAGGTCGACATCTGGTTCGAGAACAAGAAGGGCGGCCCCGGCTGGGTGGAATGGGGTGGCTGCGGCATGGTCAACCCGAACGTCCTGCGCGCGTGCGGCATCGACCCCGAGGAATACTCCGGCTTCGCCTTCGGTATGGGGTTGGAGCGAACTCTGCAGTTCCGCAACGGCATTCCAGACATGCGGGACATGGTCGAGGGTGACGTCCGGTTCTCGCTCCCGTTCGGAGTCGGAGCCTGATGCGCGTTCCCTACAGCTGGCTGCGCGACGTCGTGCGGGCCGGCTCACCCGACTGGGACGTCTCGCCCACCGAACTCGAACGCGCGCTCATCAGCGTCGGTCACGAGGTGGAGGAGATCGTTCCGGTGGGCCCGGTGTCGGGGCCGCTGACGATCGGCCGGGTGACCGAGATCGAAGACCTCACCGAGTTCAAGAAACCCATCCGGGCGTGCAAGGTCGACGTCGGCGAGGCGGAGCCGCGTGACATCGTTTGCGGCGCAACCAACTTCGCGGTCGACGATCTGGTGGTCGTGGCCCTGCCCGGCACTGTGTTGCCAACCGCCGAGCCGACCGGCGGTATCACCATCGCCAAGCGCAAGACCTACGGTCGTACCTCCGACGGGATGATCTGCTCGGCCTCCGAACTGCGCCTCGGCAGCGACCACGCCGGCATCCTGGTACTGCCCCCGGGTACTGCCAACCCCGGTGACTCGGCATTCGACGTGCTCGGCCTCGACGACGTCGTCTTCCACCTGGCCATCACCCCCGACCGCGGGTACTGCCTCTCGATCCGCGGAATGGCGCGCGAACTCGCCTGCGCCTATGACCTCGAGTTCGTCGACCCGGCCGACGTCGAGCCCTTGCCCGTCACGGGTGACGCGTGGCCGCTGAGGGTCCAATCCGGCACCGGCGTCCAACGTTTCGGGCTGCGACCGGTCACCGGTATCGACCCAACCGCCGTGTCTCCATGGTGGATGCAGCGCCGGCTCCTGCTGAGCGGGATCCGGGCGATCTCACCGGCCGTCGACGTGACCAACTACGTCATGCTCGAGATCGGTCACCCCATGCACGCGCACGACCGCAGTCTCATCACGGGCGGCTTCGACGTGCGATTCGCCGAACCGGGGGAGACCGTCGTCACCCTCGACGACGTCACGCGCACGCTCGATCCCGGTGACGTGCTGATCGCCGACGACGTGGCGACTGCCGCCATCGGCGGCGTCATGGGCGCCGGAACGACCGAGGTACGCGGCAGCACCACCGACGTGCTGCTCGAGGCGGCCGTGTGGGATCCGGCGGCGGTGTCGCGCACCCAGCGGCGACTGCGGCTGGTCAGTGAAGCTGGCCGGCGCTACGAGCGCACCGTGGACCCCGCCATCTCCGTGGCCGCCCTGGACCGTTGCGCCACCCTGTTGGCCGACATCGCCGGGGGGACGGCCGAACCGACGCTGACCGACTGGCGCGGCGACCCACCCCGCGACGACTGGTCTCCCGCGGCGGTCCGCATGCCGGAGGATCTCCCGGACCGGCTGGCCGGCGTCGAGTATCCCGCCGGCGCCACCGTGCGACGGCTGACCCAGATCGGGGGGCGGGTGACGACCGAGGACGGCATCGTCACCGTCGTTCCGCCGAGTTGGCGCCCCGACCTCAAGCAGCCCGCAGACCTCGTCGAGGAAGTGCTGCGGCTCGAGGGTCTGGAGAGGATCCCCTCGGTGTTGCCGACGGCACCGGCGGGACGCGGGATGAGCCCCGGCCAGCGGCGTCGGCGTGCAGTCGGAAAGTCGTTGGCACTGCACGGTTTCGTGGAGGTACTGCCGACGCCGTTCCTACCCGCCGGCATCTTCGACGCCTGGGGACTGCCCGACGACGATCCGCGGCGCAACACCATGCAGGTGCTCAACCCACTGGAGGCAGACCGGCCCCAACTGGCGTCGACGCTCGTGCCGGGACTGCTCGAGGCGTTGGTGCGCAACGTGTCGCGCGGCGCGCCCGATGACGCGTTGTACGGCATCGAGCAGGTGGTGCTCAGGACACCGCACACGGCGCCACTCGATCCGCTGCCGGTCGACCGCCGCCCCTCCGAAGCCGAGATCGCCAGCATCGATGCGGCACTGCCCAGACAGCCGTTGTACGTCGCCGCCGTGCTGACCGGCCTGCGGGAGCCCGCTGGTCCGTGGGGACCCGGCCGTCCCGTCGACGCGATGGATGCGTTCGAGGCGGTGCGCGTCGTCGGACGGGCCTGCCACGTCGAGTTCGAGTTCCGAGCCGCGCAGCACTTGCCCTGGCATCCCGGTCGCTGTGCGCAGATCTCGTTGAACGACAAGGTGGTTGGCTACGCCGGCCAGCTGCACCCTGCGGTGATCGAACGCATGAGCCTCCCGAAGGGGGTCTGCGCCGTCGAACTCGATCTGAGTGCCGTCCCGGTCGTCGAGCCGTTGCCCGCCCCCGCGGTGTCACCGTTCCCCGCGGTGTTCCAGGACGTCAGCCTGATCGTCGCCGACGACGTGGCGGCCCAATCCGTCGTGGACGCGGTGCGCGCCGGGGCCGGCGAGCTGCTCGAGGACGTCCGGATCTTCGACGTGTACACGGGCCCGCAGGTCGGCGCGGGCAACAAGTCGCTGGCGTTGGCGCTGCGGTTCCGGGCGCCGGACCGGACGCTGACCGAGGACCAGGCCAGCGCGGCACGCGACGCGGCGGTCGAGGCCGCGGCCGCGCGCGTTGGCGCGACGCAACGGCGCTGACGGCGATGATCACCATCCGGGATGAGCGCCCATCCGACGTCACCGCGATCCGCGCGGTCACGACGGCGGCCTTCGCCGACGTACGGCAGAGTCGTCAGACCGAGGCGGCGATCATCGACGTCCTGCGGACAGCCGGGGCGCTGACTCTCTCGCTGGTGGCCGTCGACGCCGACGACGAGATCGTCGGTCACGTCGCGGTGTCGCCTGTCACGATCGATGGTGCAGCCGATGTCGACTGGTATGGCGGTGGCCCCCTGTCGGTGCGCCCGAGCCGACAGCGCGACGGCATCGGCACCGCGCTCGTTGGGGCCGCCTTCGAACGTCTGCGGGACATCGGGGCACGGGGATGCGTCCTCGTTGGTGACCCCGACTACTACCGCAGGTTCGGCTTTACCTCCGCTTCGTCGCTGGTCATGCCAGGGGTGCCGCCCGAGAACGTGTTGGCGCTAGCCCTGGACGACGAGGTGCCCGCCGGGATGGTCGCCTTCCACCCGGCCTTCGCCGCCGCGGAGGACGACACGCCGGAGTAGGTCGGGGCCGGTGTGGGGCGGCGTCGGCCATGGAATTGATTTGCGATGGCCTGCATAAACATGCAGAATCCATGCATGATCTCCATCGCGGTGGCCGGAGCCAGCGGGTACGCCGGCGGCGAGATACTCCGACTGCTGCTCGGCCACCCGGCCCTGGCGGACGGGCGCCTGACCCTCGGAGCATTGACCGCCGCGGCGAGCGCAGGCACCAGCGTGACCGAACACCACCCCCACCTGCTGCCGCTCGCCGACCGGATCCTCGAACCGACCAGCGCCGACGTGCTGGCCGGCCACGACGTCGTCTTCCTCGCCCTGCCGCACGGGCACTCCGCGGCGCTGGCCGAGCAACTCGGCCCCGACACGCTGATCATCGACTGCGGCGCCGACTTCCGGCTCACCGATCCCGCGGCGTGGGAACGGTTCTACGGTTCGGCCCACGCGGGCAGCTGGCCCTACGGGCTGCCCGAACTTCCCGGCGGACGAGAGGCGCTGCGGCACGCCAAGCGCATCGCCGTTCCCGGTTGCTACCCGACCGCCGCGCTGCTCGCCCTGCTTCCCGCGCTCGCCGAGGACCTCGTCGAACCCGCCGTTACGGTCGTCGCCGTGAGCGGCACCTCCGGTGCGGGCCGCGCGGCGAAGGTCGACCTCCTCGGCGCCGAGATCATCGGCTCGGCCAGGGCGTACAACGTCGGCGGCGCGCACCGGCACACCCCCGAGATCGCGCAGGGTCTGCGGACCGTCACCGACAAGGACGTCACGGTGTCGTTCACCCCCGTACTGATCCCGACGTCGCGCGGCATCCTCGCGACCTGCACCGCCCGCACCGAGGCCTCGCTCTCCGAGATCCGCGCGGCCTACGAGAAGGCATACGGCGGTGAGCCGTTCGTGCATCTACTCTCGGAGGGCCGACTGCCTTCCACGGGTTCTGTGATCGGCAGCAACGCCGCCCAGGTCGCCGTCGCCGTCGACGCGGACGCCGGCGTGCTGGTGGCGCTGTGCGCGATCGACAACCTCGTCAAGGGCACCGGAGGGGCGGCCGTGCAGTCGATGAACCTGGCGTTGGGTTGGCCCGAGACGGAAGGACTTTCGATCGTGGGGGTGGCACCATGAATCTCGTACGCAATCAGGGCGTCACCGCACCGTCGGGCTTCCGCGCCACCGGCATCTCCGCGGGCATCAAGGCCTCCGGCAGGCCCGACCTGGCGCTGGTCTTCAACGAGGGCCCCGACTACGCCGCCGCCGGCGTCTTCACGCGCAACAAGGTGAAGGCCGCGCCCGTGCTGTGGAGCCAGCAGGTGATGACCACCAGACGGCTTCGCGCCGTCATCCTCAACTCCGGCGGCGCCAATGCCTGCACCGGCCCCCTGGGCTTCCAAGACACGCACGCAACCGCGGAGGCCGTGGCCAACGCGTTGTCGGACTGGGGCACCGAGACCGGGGCCATCGAAGTCGCGGTCTGCTCAACGGGTTTGATCGGCGACCGACTGCCGATGGACAAGGTCCTCGGCGGCGTCAAGGACATCGTGCACGAGATGGCCGGTGGCTTGAGCGGTGGCGCCGAGGCGGCGCAGGCGATCATGACCACCGACACCGTCCCGAAGCAGGTGGCACTGCACCATCAGGGCAAGTGGACCGTCGGCGGCATGGCCAAGGGCGCCGGGATGCTGGCGCCGTCACTGGCCACCATGCTGTGCGTCATCACCACCGACGCCGTCGCCGACGCCGACGCGCTCGACCGCGCGCTGCGCAACGCCGCGGCCCTGACGTTCGACAGGCTCGACGTCGACGGCAGCTGCTCCACCAACGACACCGTGCTGCTGCTCGCCTCCGGTGCCAGCGAGGTCACCCCGACGCAGGATGAACTCGACGCGGCGGTACGCGCGGTCTGCGACGACCTGTGTGCACAGCTGCAGGCCGATGCGGAGGGCGTCACCAAGCGCGTCGCCGTCACGGTCACCGGCGCGGCGAATGAGGACGACGCGGTCGTCGCGGCCCGTGTCATCGCGCGCGACAGCCTGGTCAAGACGGCGATCTTCGGCTCCGATCCCAACTGGGGACGAGTGCTCGCAGCGGTGGGCATGGCACCCGTCGACATGGCCGCGGACCAGATCAGCGTGTCATTCAATGGCTTTCCGGTGTGCATCGACGGTACGGGCGCCCCAGGAGCCCGCGACGTCGACCTGTCCGGTACCGACATCTCCGTCACCGTGGACCTGGCCGTCGGTTCCGGCGAGGCCACCGTTCGGACCACGGACCTCTCGCACGCCTACGTCGAAGAGAACTCGGCGTACAGCTCGTGAGCCCTACCGTCTCGCACACGAAGGGCGCGGTGCTCGCCGAGGCCCTGCCCTGGCTCAAGCAGCTTCACGGCAAGATCGTCGTCGTCAAGTACGGCGGCAACGCCATGACCGACGACGACCTCAAGGCCGCCTTCGCCGCGGACATGGTGTTCCTGCGCAACTGCGGCATCCATCCGGTCGTCGTGCACGGCGGCGGCCCGCAGATCAGTGCCATGCTCAAGCGGCTCGGGATCGCAGGCGACTTCAAGGGCGGATTCCGCGTCACCACACCGGAAGTCCTCGACGTCGCCAGGATGGTGCTGTTCGGTCAGGTCGGCCGGGAACTCGTCGGTCTCATCAACGCGCACGGCCCCTACGCCGTCGGCATCACCGGCGAGGACGCCCGGTTGTTCACCGCCGTGCGGCGCAGCGTGACGGTGGACGGGGTGGCCACCGACATCGGGCTGGTCGGCGACGTCGAGAAGGTCGACACCCGAGCGGTGACGGATCTCATTGCCGCAGGCCGCATCCCGGTGATCTCGACCATCGCACCCGACGAGGCCGGCGTGGTGCACAACATCAACGCCGACACCGCCGCCGCCGCCCTGGCCGAGGCGCTCTCGGCCGAGAAGTTGCTGATGCTCACCGACGTCGAGGGGCTGTACACCAGCTGGCCCGACCGCTCGTCACTCGTCAGCGAGATCGACGTCACGACACTGACGGGGCTGCTGCCGACGCTGGAGTCGGGCATGGTGCCCAAGATCGAGGCGTGCCTGCGCGCGGTCGAGGGGGGAGTGCCCAGCGCCCACGTCATCGACGGCAGGGTCGAGCACTGCGTACTGGTGGAGTTGTTCACGAACGAAGGATCGGGGACGAAGGTGGTGATGAAGTGACCAACACGAATACCGAAGCGCTGCAGGAACGTTGGCAGGCCGTGATGATGGACAACTACGGCACGCCCGCGGTCGCGCTGGTCAGCGGTGACGGTGCCGTCGTCACCGACGCAGACGGGAAGTCCTACGTGGACCTACTCGGCGGCATCGCGGTCAACGTGCTCGGGCATCGACATCCCGCGGTCATCGACGCCGTCACCAAGCAGTTGAACACCCTCGGTCACACGTCCAACCTGTATGCCACCGAGCCCGCCATCGCCCTGGCCGAGGCCCTGGTGGCACACCTGGGCGGTGACACCAAGGCGCGAGTCTTCTTCTGCAACTCCGGCACCGAGGCCAACGAGGTGGCCTTCAAGATCTCCCGCCTGACCGGCCGCACCGAGTTGGTCGCCGCCGAGGGCGCGTTCCACGGCCGCACCATGGGCTCGCTGTCGCTGACCGGTCAGCCGTCGAAGCAGGCGCCGTTCGAACCGCTGCCCGGCAACGTCACCCACGTGCCCTACGGCGATGTCGACGCACTCGCCGGCGCCGTCACCGATGAGACTGCCGCCGTCTTCCTCGAACCGATCATGGGGGAGGGCGGGGTCGTCACGCCGCCACCCGGGTACCTCGCCGCGGCCCGCGAGATCACCGCCCGGCACGGTGCTCTGCTGGTGCTCGACGAGGTGCAGACGGGTGTCGGCCGGACGGGCTCGTTCTACGCCCATCAGCACGACGGCATCACCCCCGACGTGGTCACCCTGGCCAAGGGGCTTGGCGGTGGTCTACCCATCGGTGCCTGCCTCGCGATTGGCGACGCCGCCGCCCTGCTGACCCCTGGCCTGCACGGCAGCACCTTCGGGGGCAATCCCGTGTGCACCGCCGCAGCGCTGGCCGTTCTGGCGACGTTGGCCACCGACGACCTCATCGCGCGCGCCGACGTCCTCGGCAAGACCATCAGCCACGGCATCGAGGCCATCGGCCATCCGCTCGTCGACCACGTCAGGGGCCGTGGCCTGCTGCGCGGCATCGTCCTGACGGCACCGCACGGCAAGGCGGTCGAGACGGCAGCCCGGGAGGCGGGCTTCCTGGTCAACGCCGCCACGCCGAACGTGGTGCGGCTGGCCCCGCCCCTGGTCGTCACCGACGCGCAGATCGACGCCTTCCTCACCGCCTTGCCCGCAGTCCTCGACACCGCGATGGAGGCCTCGTGACCGTCCGGAACTTCCTGCGCGATGACGACCTCTCTCCCAGTGAGCAGGCCGAAGTTCTTTCTCTCGCAGCCGAACTCAAGGCCGAGCCGTTCAGCAGACGCCCGCTGGATGGGCCGCGCGGCGTTGCGGTCATCTTCGAGAAGAACTCCACCAGGACGCGCTTCTCGTTCGAGATGGGCATCGCCCAACTGGGCGGTCATGCCGTCGTGGTCGACGGCCGCAGCACGCAGCTGGGCCGTGAGGAGACACTCGAGGACACCGGAAAGGTGCTGTCCCGGTATGTCGACGCGATCGTGTGGCGGACCTTCGCGCAGGAACGACTGACCGCCATGGCCTCGGGCTCGACGGTGCCGATCGTCAATGCGCTGTCCGACGAGTTCCACCCCTGTCAGGTGCTGGCCGACCTGCAGACGCTGGCCGAACGCAAGGGGGGAATGTCGGGCCTCAAAGGGCTGAAGATGACCTACTTCGGTGACGGTGCCAACAACATGGCGCACTCGCTGATGTTGGGTGGTGTCACCGCGGGCATCGACGTGACCATCGCCGCACCAACGGGTTTCGAGCCTGCCCGGCAGTTCGTTGCGGCCGCGGAACGCCGCGCTGCCGACACCGGGGCCACCGTCACCGTGACGGCCGACGCGAAGGCGGCCGCCACGGGTGCCGACGTCCTGGTCACCGACACCTGGACGTCGATGGGGCAGGAGAACGACGGCCTCGACCGGGTGCGTCCGTTCCGTCCGTTCCAGGTCAACGGTGAGCTGTTGGCGCTCGCCGACCAGGACGCCGTGGTGCTGCACTGCCTGCCCGCCCACCGCGGGCACGAGATCACCGACGACGTCATCGACGGGCCGCAGAGCGCGGTCTGGGACGAGGCCGAGAACCGGCTGCACGCGCAGAAGGCGCTGCTGGTGTGGCTGTTGGAACAGTCGTGAGGTGCGCATGAGCACGGCTACCAGAGCAGGTCGACAGGCGCGCATCGTGACGCTCCTGTCATCGAAGTCCGTGCGCAGTCAGAGCGAGCTTGCCGCGATCCTGGCGGCCGAGGGGATCGACGTCACCCAGGCCACGCTCTCACGGGACCTCGAGGAACTCGGCGCCGTCAAACTGCGGGGTGCCGACGGCGGAATCGGCGTCTACGTGGTGCCCGAGGACGGCAGCCCGGTACGCGGGGTCGCCGGCGGCACCGACCGCATGTCGCGACTGCTGGGTGATCTGCTGGTGTCGACCGACGCCAGCGGCAACCTCGCCGTTCTCCGCACCCCGCCCGGCGGTGCCCACTATCTGGCCAGCGCGATCGACCGCTCGGCCCTGCCCTACGTCGTCGGCACCATTGCCGGGGATGACACCATCCTGGTGGTCGCGCGCGAACCCATGACGGGCGCCGAGCTGGCCAGCACTCTCGAAGAACTGAAATAAGGAGATCGATTCAATGTCCGAACGCGTCATCCTGGCGTACTCCGGCGGTCTGGATACGTCCGTGGCGATCAGCTGGATCGGCAAGGAGACCGGGCGCGAGGTCGTGGCCGTCGCGATCGATCTTGGCCAGGGCGGTGAGGACATGGAGCTCGTCCGGCAGCGCGCCCTGGACTGTGGCGCCGTCGAGGCGGTCGTGGTGGACGCCCGCGATGAGTTCGCCGACGAATACTGCCTGCCAACCATCACCAGCAATGCGCTGTACATGGACCGCTATCCGCTGGTGTCGGCGATCAGCCGACCGCTGATCGTCAAGCACCTGGTGGACGCCGCGCGTGAGTACGGCGGCGGCATCGTGGCGCATGGCTGCACCGGCAAGGGTAACGACCAGGTGCGGTTCGAGGTCGGGTTCGCTTCGCTGGCACCCGATCTCGAGGTGCTGGCGCCCGTCCGCGACTACGCGTGGACACGGGAGAAGGCCATCGCCTTCGCCGAGGAGAACGCCATCCCCATCAACGTCACCAAGCGGTCGCCGTTCTCGGTCGACCAGAACGTGTGGGGACGGGCGGTGGAAACGGGCTTCCTGGAACATCTTTGGAATGCCCCCACGAAGGATGTCTACGACTACACCGAGGATCCGACGGTCAACTGGAGCTCACCCGACGAGGTGATCGTCGGCTTCGAGAAGGGCAGGCCGGTCTCCATAGATGGGCGCGGCGTGTCCGTCCTTGAGGCCATCGTCGAGCTGAACCGTCGCGCCGGGGCGCAGGGCGTCGGCCGGCTCGACGTCGTCGAGGACCGGCTGGTGGGCATCAAGAGCCGCGAGATCTACGAGGCACCCGGCGCCATGGTGTTGATCACCGCGCACACCGAACTCGAGCACGTGACGCTGGAGCGCGAGCTGGCCAGGTTCAAGCGGACCACCGATCAGCGCTGGGGCGAACTGGTCTACGACGGGCTCTGGTACTCGCCGCTGAAGCGTTCCCTGGAGACGTTCGTCGCGAGCACCCAGGAACACGTGACGGGGGAGATCCGCATGGTGTTGCACGGCGGCCACATCGCGGTGAACGGCAGGCGCAGCGCCGAGTCGTTGTACGACTTCAACCTCGCCACCTACGACGAGGGTGACACCTTCGATCAGTCCAGCGCGAAGGGCTTCGTGCACGTGCACGGGCTGTCCTCGAAGATCGCCGCCCGCCGGGACCTCGACGGTGCCCCCCACTAGCGCGAGCGTGCGTGTCTGCGGGCGACACGCCGCTCACAATTCGGAGTTCGCGCACGCTCGCGAACGTCTGACGTGAGCACCAACGAGGGCTCGCTGTGGGGCGGCCGGTTCGCCGACGGCCCGTCCGACGCGCTGGCCGCCTTGAGCAAGTCGACACACTTCGACTGGGTGCTGGCACCCCATGACGTCAAGGCGTCGAAGGCGCACGCGCTGGTGCTGTTCCGCGCGGGGCTGCTGACCGAGGCGCAACGCGACGGCCTGCTCGCGGGGTTGGACGCCCTCGGCAGGGACGTCGACGACGGCAGCTTCCAGCCGCTGCCCAGCGATGAGGACGTTCACGGCGCCCTCGAACGCGGGCTGATCGAACGCGCCGGTGAGGACCTCGGCGGCCGTCTGCGGGCGGGCCGATCGCGCAACGACCAGGTGGCCACGCTGTTTCGGATGTGGCTGCGCGACGCGATGCGGACCGTCGGCACCGGCGTGCTCGACGTGGTGGGGGCGTTGGCCACCCAGGCGGCATCGCACCCGACCGAGATCATGCCGGGCAAGACGCACCTGCAGTCGGCGCAACCCATCCTGCTGGCACACCACCTGCTCGCACACGCACACCCGCTGCTTCGCGACGTCGACCGCATCCTCGATCTCGACGACCGTGTGGCGATCTCCCCGTACGGCGCCGGGGCGCTCGCCGGATCGTCGCTGGGTTTGGATCCCGACGCGATCGCCGCGGACCTCGGCTTCACGGCCGCCGCCGACAACTCGATCGACGCGACGGCGTCGCGTGACTTCGCCGCCGAAGCCGCGTTCGTGCTCGCGATGATCGCCGTGGACCTGTCCCGGCTCGCCGAGGACGTGATCCTCTGGAGCACAACCGAATTCGGCTACGTCACCCTGCACGACGCCTGGTCGACGGGTAGTTCGATCATGCCGCAGAAGAAGAATCCCGACATCGCCGAGTTGGCGCGCGGCAAGTCGGGTCGGCTGATCGGCAACCTCACCGGTCTGCTGGCCACGCTGAAGGCGCAACCGTTGGCGTACAACCGGGATCTGCAGGAGGACAAGGAGCCGGTCTTCGACTCAGTCGCCCAGCTACAGCTGCTCTTGCCGGCGATGACCGGGCTCGTCGGCACGCTGATCTTCGACGCCGAACGCATGGCGGAGCTCGCACCGCGCGGGTACACGCTCGCCACCGATGTCGCGGAATGGCTGGTGCGACAAGGGTTTGCGTTCCGCGTTGCCCATGAAGCCGCGGGCGCCGCAGTGCGAACCGCCGAGGCTCGCGGGGTCGGGCTCGAGGAGCTGACCGACGACGAGTTCAAGGCCATCCATCCTGGGCTGACACCCGAGGTGCGCGAGGTGCTCACGGTGGAGGGCTCGGTGAACTCACGCGACGCCCGGGGTGGCACCGCGCCCTCGCAGGTCGCCAAGCAGCTTCAGGTGGTCCGCGACACCGCCGATCGACTCTGGATCCGGCTGCAGTCCTAGCCCGCGATGAGTTCTCCCGTGTCCCGCAGTCGTACTGTCGGACACCTTTTCAGGGAGGAATTCTGTGCGCAGCGTGACCTATTCATTGGGCGTAACCCTCGACGGCTACGTCATGGACCCCGACGGCGGCATCGACTGGGCGGTGCCCGACGAGGAGGTCTTCGCCTTCTGCCTCGAGGAGATCTCGGGGATCGGCGTCCATCTGCTGGGCCGACGACTCTACGAGACGATGCTGTATTGGGAGACCACCG
The DNA here is from genome assembly GCF_030295745.1 of Mycolicibacterium sp. TUM20985. Lineage (NCBI taxonomy): Bacteria > Bacillati > Actinomycetota > Actinomycetes > Mycobacteriales > Mycobacteriaceae > Mycobacterium > Mycobacterium antarcticum. The sequence goes on along the minus strand of NZ_AP027291.1, from coordinate 3,014,986 downwards.
ACCACGACCCACCGCTCGACGACGCCGAGCTCGAGTGGGCCGCTCTCTGGCAGGCGCTCCCGCGGGTGGTGTTCTCCCGCACGCTGTCAGCCGTGCAGGGCAATGCCCGCCTGGCGTCGGCCGGCCTGGCAGAGGAGATCGGGCGACTGCGCGCGGAGCCTGGCCCGGGAAACATCGCGATCGGCGGCGCCGCCCTCGCGGCGGAGGCGGCCGCGTTGGATCTGATCGACGAATACCGAATCAGGGTCTATCCGGTGCTGCTGGGCGGTGGCGTCCCGTTCTTCGCCCCGCTCGGGCGGCAGGTGAAGCTCGAGCTCGTCGGCACGCGCACCTTCAGGTCGGGAGTCGTGTTCCTCCACCACCGCGTGGTGCGCTAGTCGTCGGCGAGCGACAGCCACTCCTCTTCGAGTGACTCCTTGCGCGCCACCATCTCGGACAGTTCGCCGTTCAATTCGCCGAGCCGCACGTGGTCGGCGGCCGCGTCGGCCATGGTGACATGCAGCTTCGCAATCCGCTCGTCGAGCTTCTTGAGCTGACTCTCGATGCGGGACAGCTGCTTTCCCGCCTTGCGTTCGCGCGCCGAGGCGGTCTCGTTTCGATCGGCCGGCCGCGTCGGCGACGCGCCGTTGGCGCTCGGGCGTTCGGCGAGATACTGCTCGATCCCGCCGGGCAGCAACACACAACGGCCCTCACCCGGAAGCGCATACGTCACGTCGCTAACCCGCTCGAGGAAGTAGCGATCGTGGGTGACCACGATCAGCGTGCCGGGCCAGCCGTCGAGGTAGTCCTCGATGACGTTGAGGGTGTCGATGTCGAGATCGTTGGTCGGCTCGTCGAGCAGCAGCACGTTGGGTTCGTCGAGCAGCAGCCGCAGGAATTGGAAGCGCCGCCGTTCGCCACCCGAGAGCTCAGCGAGGCGGGTGGTCAGCTTGTCGCCGGTGAAGCCGAAGTCCTCGAGCAGGGTGGCCGTGCTGACTTCCTTGCCGCCCGCGAGTTCGGAGATCCGCTTGGCATTCTCCACCGCGTCGAGCACGCGTTCGTGGCCGTTCATCTCGACCAGCGCCTGGCTCAGATAGCCGATCCGCAGGGTCTTGCCGCGCTTGACGGTGCCCGAGGTCGGCGGCAACTCACCGGTCAGCAGCTTGAGCACCGTCGTCTTGCCGGTGCCGTTGACGCCCACCAGTCCGATCCGCACGCCGGGCCCGATCGACCAGTCGAGGTGGTCGAGGATCGTCTTGTCGCCCGCCTGCAACGTCACCCGGTGCAGGTCGAACACGTCCTTGCCCAGCCGCGCCGTCGCAAAGCGTTGCAGCGCAAGGGAGTCACGCGGCTCGGGCTCGTTGGCGATCAGGTCGTTGGCGGCCTGGATGCGGAACTTCGGCTTGGACGTCCGCGCGGGCGGTCCCCGTCGCAGCCACGCCAGTTCCTTGCGCATCAGGTTGCGGCGTCGCGCCTCGGTGCCGGCGGCCACCCGGGATCGCTCCGCCCTGGCAAGGACGTACGCCGCGTAGCCGCCCTCATACGCGTCGATGGCGCCGCCGTGGACCTCCCAGATGCGCGTACACACGGCGTCCAGGAACCACCGATCGTGGCTGACGACCACCATCGTCTTGGCGGTCTGCTTGGAGAGGTGTCCGGCGAGCCATCCGATGACCTCGACGTCGAGGTGGTTGGTCGGTTCGTCGAGGACGAGGACGTCGTGACCCGCGAGCAGGATCGCCGCCAGTGCGACGCGACGTCGCTCACCGCCGCTGAGGTTGTTCACCTCCCGGTCCATCGACACCTCGGTCAGCAGGTTCTCCACCACCGACCGCGTCTCGGCGTCGGCCGCCCAGATGTGGTCGGCCTGCCCGTCGACGATGACGTCGCGCACGGTCGCGTCGGGATGGAAGTCGTCGGACTGGTGGAGGTAGCCGACGCTCAATCCCGACGTGTGGGTGACGCGGCCGGAGTCGGGCGGCCGGGTCGCGGTGAGGATCTGCAGCAGGGTGGTCTTGCCATCGCCGTTGCGGCCGACGACGCCGATCGCGTCGCCCGCGTCGACGCCGAGGCTCACGCCGTCGAGCAGTGTGCGCGTGCCGTAACCAACGGTTGCACGTTCGAGGTTGATGAGGTTCGCCATCAGCCGCCGATCATAGGGTGCGATCGCCATGGGCTTCGCGGGCGCTGTGCCATGATGACCTCGGATCGGGGGATTCGCGGGGCGCACGAAAGGGGACGATCGTAGTGGACCTTTCGCCCATCACCGGGCCCGTGGGGCGTTTGGTGGCGACGGCACAGAACGGTCTCGAAGTCCTTCGGTACGGCGGCCTCGAGACCGGTGCGGTGCCCTCGCCCTTCCAGATCGTCGAGAGCGTCCCCATGTATCGGCTGCGCCGGTACTTTCCGCCCGACAGCAGGCCGGGCGCCACGCCGCCCGGTCCGCCGGTGCTGATGGTGCATCCGATGATGATGTCGGCCGACATGTGGGACGTCACCCGCGACGAGGGTGCGGTCGGCATCCTCCACGAGGCGGGTATCGACCCCTGGGTGATCGACTTCGGCTCGCCCGATCAGATCGAGGGCGGGATGCAGCGCAACCTCTCCGATCACATCATCGCCCTGAGCGAAGCCATCGACACGGTGAGGAAGATCACCGATCGGGACGTCCACGTGGCCGGCTACTCGCAGGGCGGGATGTTCGCCTACCAGACGGCCGCCTACCGACGGTCCAAGGATCTCGCGAGCATCGTCGCGTTCGGATCGCCCGTCGACACCCTGGCCGCCCTGCCCATGAACCTTCCCGCCGGATTGGCCGTCGGGGCGGCGGACTTCATGGCCGACCACGTCTTCAGTCGCCTCGACATCCCCGGCTGGCTGGCCCGCACGGGCTTTCAGCTGCTCGACCCGATCAAGACCGCCCAGTCGCGGGTGGACTTCGTCCGTCAGTTGCACGATCGCGAGGCCCTGCTGCCCCGCGAGCAGCAACGCCGATTCCTCGCCTCCGACGGCTACATCGCGTGGTCGGGCCCCGCCATCGCCGAGCTGCTCAAGCAGTTCATCTCCCACAACCGGATGATGAGCGGCGGCTTCGCGATTCGCGGCGAACTCGTCACGCTCAGTGACATCGAATGCCCCGTCCTCGCGGTCGTCGGTGAGGTCGACGACATCGGCCAGCCCGCCTCGGTGCGTGGCATCAAGCGGGCGTCACCGAGGGCTGACGTCTACGAATACCTCATCCGCTCAGGCCATTTCGGCCTCGTCGTCGGATCGAAGGCGGCTACGCAGACGTGGCCGACGGTGGCGGCGTGGGTGAAGTGGCTCACCGGCGACGGCGAGCAGCCCGCCGACGTCGTTCCGATGGCGTTGCAGCCCGAGCAGAGCAACGAGTCGGGCGTCGCACTGGGCGCCCGCCTCGTCCACGGGGCGGGTGCGGCGGCGGAGATGTCGTTCGGCGTGGCGCGCGCCGCGGCGGGCACGTTGCTGGCCGCCAACAAGTCAGCGCGTGCCCTGATCGCCGAGACCGCCCGCACCCTGCCGCGGTTGGCCCGCCTGGGTCAGGTCAACGACCACACCCGAATCTCGCTCGGGCGCATCATGACCGAGCAGGCGCGGGCGACCCCGGACGGCGAGTTCCTGCTGTTCGACGGGCGCGTGCACACCTACGAGGCGGTCGATCGCCGCATCAACAACGTCGTCCGAGGTCTCATCGACGTCGGCGTGCGGCAGGGCGCCCACGTGGGCGTGCTGATGGAGACCAGGCCCAGCGCGCTGGTCGCGATCGCTGCGCTGTCGCGACTCGGCGCGGTCGCCGTGCTGATGCCACCCGACGCCGACCTGACAGAGGCGGCCCGGCTCGGCTCGGTCTCCGACGTGATCGCCGATCCGCTTCACCTCGAGGCGGCCAAGAAGCTCCCGTTGCGGGTTCTGGTCCTCGGCGGCGGCGAGGCGCGCGACCTGGACCTCGGAGCCGATGATGACGTCGTCGACATGGAGAAGATCGACCCCGACGTCGTCGCGCTCCCCGGCTGGTATCGGCCCAACCCCGGCTACGCCAGGGACCTGGCCTACGTGGCCTTCGCGACGGTGGGCGGTGAGCTGGTCCCTCGTCAGATCACGAACTTCCGGTGGGCCCTCTCGGCCATCGGCACGGCGTCGGCGGCCAATCTTGGCTCTGGGGACACGGTGTACTGCCTGACTCCGCTGCATCATCAGTCCGGGCTTCTCGTCAGCCTGGGCGGCGCGGTGGTCGGCGGTACGCGCATCGCCTTGTCGCGGGGTCTGCGTCCAGACCGCTTCGTCCACGAGCTGCGGCAGTACGGCGTGACCGTGGTGTCCTACACGTGGGCGATGCTTCGCGAGGTGATCGACGACCCGGCGTTCATGCTCAACGGCGACCATCCGGTCCGGTTGTTCATCGGGTCCGGCATGCCGACCGGGCTGTGGAAGCGCGTCGAGGAGGAGTTCGCCCCAGCCCACATCGTCGAGTTCTTCGCCACCACCGACGGACAGGCCGTGCTGGCCAACGTCTCGGCTGCCAAGATCGGCAGTGAGGGCAGACCGCTGCCGGGTGGCGGACAGATCGCGCTCGCCGCGTATGACCCCGACGATGACCTCATCCTCGAAGACGACCGCGGCTTCGTCGCACTGGCGGGGACCAACGAGGTCGGCGTGCTGCTGGCCCACCCGCGAGGGCCCGTCGATCCGACGGCGTCGATCAAGCGTGGCGTGTTCGCACCCAACGACCTGTGGGTGTCGACGGAGTACCTGTTCCGACGCGACGAGGACGGCGACTACTGGCTGGTCGACAACCGGGGGACGGTCATCCGCACAGATCGCGGCCCGGTGTTCAGCGCTGCGGTCAACGACACCGTCGGACGTATCGGCGCGGTCGATCTGGCGGTGACGTATCGGGTGGCCGTCGGCGACCGCGAGCTCGCGGTGTCGGCGGTGGTGCTGAGGCCCGGGGGCAGCGTGCCGACGGCTGACCTGAACGAGGCGCTCGCCAGGCTGCCCGTGGGTGCGGCCCCGGACTTCGTCCACGTCGTGCCGGAGATGAAGCTGAGCGCGACGTACCGGCCGCTGCTCGGCCCGTTGCGGTCGGCCGGCATCCCGAAACCGTCCCGTCATGCCTGGTATCGCGACGCCGACACCGGAACCTACAAACGACTGACGGCTGCCGTGCGTGCCGAGATCACCCAGGCGGCACCCGAGGAGTGAGCAGAGTGAAACGAGTGACGCGCTGCCACGAGCTTTGGGCTTTGTTAGGCTCCAGCTGGCTGTGCGTGGCCACCCGGGTCGGGCCGGAGGCTCTTGGACGCTCGACGATGGAGGATTGATGGCTGTACGGACCGGCAAGAGTTTCGATTGGCGTCGCGCCGTGGCAGGAGCGATGGTTGGTGGCGCGTTGGCCACCGGGCTGGTGGTCGGCGCAGGTGCTGCTCCGGCGTGGGCCGACCCCGCGACCGATGATGTGACCGCCGCCCCGGAGATGACCGCCGATCAGGCTCTCGCCATCGTCGCCTCCGACTACGACATGGGCGCTGGTGGCGGGCAGTTGTCGACGCTGATTCACAAGGTCCTCAAGATGCGTCAGCAGGGGTATTACCCGTCGAGCGCGAACAAGGAGGCCATCGTGGCCGCGCTGGACAAGCGACCGAATCAGGCACCGCTGGTCGCCGCGCTCGAGTCGACCCTGACGTTCCAGCTGCGGCAGGCCGCGCGAGGCGGCGGCGGTGGTCCGGTGCTGAACCCGCCGACGATCGGCATCGGCGGCAGCGGGGGCAACGGGGCGATCGACCCCAATAACAGTGGCGGCATCAACATCCCGCTCGCCTGACGCCATGCTCGATCAACGTCTACGCAGCCTCCTGGTGTGCCCGCAGGATCGCGGGCCCCTACTCCTGATCGACGACGAAGCGCTATACAACCCGCGCTTGCGCCTGTTCTACCGAATCCAGGACGGTATCCCCGTCCTGCTGATCGACGAGGCCGTGACCATCAGCGACGACGCCGAACACGCGGCATTGATGGAACGCGCCGAACCCTAGGCGAATCCGGGCAGCTCGCCGGTGAGGTAGCGCTGAAGGTTGGGTGCGATGGTCTCGGCGATCTGCTCGACGGGTAGCGACTTGAACGGTTCGAGTTCGAGGATGTAGCGCGCCATCACGACGCCGACCAACTGCGACGCGACGAACTGCGCGCGGACCGCACCGGACCCCGGCGGATCATCGACGCGCGCACCCACTTCGACCGTGATCACGTCCTGTAGGAAGGACCGGATCAGGCTGACGTCATCGCCGGCCAGCAGTGACCTGATGGTCGCGATGAAGGCGGTCCCCATCTCGGAGTCCCACAGCGGCAGCAGCAACGAGGGCAACGTGATGCCGAGGTCCTCGAGCGGTACCTCGCGCAGCGGCCCGATGATCTGCATCGGATCGATGGGGATGTGTACGGCGGCGGCGAACAGTTGCTCCTTGGTGCCGAAGTAATGGTGGACCAGCGCCGGATCCACCTCGGAGGCCGTGGCGATCGCACGGATCGATGTATTGCCGATCCCGTTGCGGGCGAACAGTTCTCGCGCGTTGGTCAGAATCCGTTCGCGGGTGTCGGAGGTACCCGGCGGGCGGCCGGGGCGTTTGCGGCTCGACGCGGTCACGGCGTCCTGCGGCGCAGGGTGGCGGCCGCCAGCGCCATCGCTACGACCGCGAACGCGACGACGATCGCGATGTCACGCGCCGCTGTGGCCGTGAGCTCGGGATGGGCGCCCACCTCCTTCAGGGCCTCGAGCGCGTAACTGGCGGGGAGGGCGTTACTGATCCACTGCAGCCAGTCCGGCATCATGTCGCGCGGGACGATGATCCCGCACAGCAAAAGCTGCGGGGCGATCACCACGGGCATGAACTGGACGGCCTGAAACTCCGTGCGCGCGAACGCACTACACAGCAGCCCGAGCCCCACGCCGAGTACGGCGTTGATGATGGCGATGGCGAAGACCAGACCCGGGCTGCCCGCCGTGTCGAGCCCGAGCAGCCAGAAGGAGATCACGCATGCCAGCGTGGCCTGCGCTGCGGCGGCGATCGAGAACGCCGTCCCGTAGGCGGCCAGCAGGTCGAGCCGACGCAGGGGAGTGGTCAGGATCCGCTCCAAGGTTCCGGAGACGCGCTCGCGCTGCATCGTGATCGACGTGATCAGGAACATCACGATCAGCGGGAACACCCCGAGCATGATCAGGCACGCATTGTTGAACGGCGAAGGCGTGCCCGGGCGGTGCGGCACGCCGGAGAACATGAAGTACATCAACGTGATGATCAGCGCCGGAACGACGAGGATCATCGCGACGCTGCGGTGATCGCCCGCGAGCTGCCGCAGGATTCGCCCGGTGGTGGCCAGATAGGCCTGCGGGCTCAGCCGACCGCGGCTGCGGTGCTGTGCCGAATGACGGAGAGAAACGCTTCCTCCAGTGACTGACATCCCGTGTCCTCTCGCAATTTGGCAGGCGTCGTGTGTGCCAGCAGGCGTCCCTCCCGCAACAGCAGGAGGTCGCCGCAGTGGTCGGCTTCGTCCATGACGTGACTCGACACCAGCAGCGTCGTCCCGCTGCGGGCGAGGTGGTGGAACTGCTCCCACAGATCGATCCTGAGCAAGGGGTCCAGACCGACTGTCGGTTCGTCGAGCACCAGCAGGTCGGGGTGCGCCACCAGTGCGCACGCCAGGGATGCGCGGGTCCGCTGACCGCCGGAGAGGTTGCCGCACAACGCCGTTCGGTGGTCATTGAGCCCGACCCCGTTGACGGCCTCGTCCGCCGCCTGCGCGTTGGAGCCGTACAGCGACGCGAAGTAGCGCACGTTGTCGATGACGCGGAGATCTTCGTAGATGGTGGCGTCCTGCGTCACGTACCCGACGCGGTGCCGCAACTCGGCGGAGCCGGCGGGCCGCCCGAGCACGGTGACGGTTCCGCTGGCGATGATCTGGGTGCCGACGATGCTCCGGATCAGCGTGCTCTTGCCGCATCCGGACGGGCCGAGGACGCCGGTGATCGTCCCGGGGGCGATGTGCAGGGTGACGTCGTCGAGAGCTGGGCGCTTGCCGCGGACGACGGTCAGATGCTCGACGGAGACGGCGGGTTCGACGTGTCGGCGGATTAATTCATCGTGCGATGAAGTCATCATGCGATGAATATCCTCCCCGGCGCACCGCGAGTCAAGGGCGGCGGGCAGAATCACCCCGTGAGCGCGGAACGGTTGACCACCGACCCCGTGTCGGCCGCCCGATTGCTGGTCGGGGCGGTGCTGACCGGCCGTGGAGCGTCTGCGGTGGTCGTCGAGGTCGAGGCGTACGGCGGACCGCCGGACGAGCCGTGGCCGGACGCGGCCGCTCATTCGTTTCGCGGCCGTGGCGGACGCAACGCCGTCATGTTCGGACCCCCGGGCCGGATGTACACCTACCGTAGCCACGGCATCCACGTCTGCGCCAACGTCGTGTGCGGCGCCGATGGCGTGGCCGCCGCAGTGCTCCTCCGCGCCGCGGTGGTCACGGACGGATTCGACGCCGCCCACGCCCGCCGCGGTCCGGTGACCACGAAGGCGTTGGCGCGCGGTCCCGGCAATCTGTGCTCGGCGCTCGGAATCACCATGGACGACAACGGGATCGACCTCTTCGACGCCGACGGGCCCATCACTCTCGAACTGTCCGCCATCGGACCCGTCACCAGTGGGCCGCGGGTCGGGGTGAGCAAGGCCGCCGACCGGCCGTGGCGGTTCTGGCTTGCCGAGTGCCCGGAGGTCTCGTCCTACCGCAGGAGTCCGCGGGCACCCGCGCCGGGCGGGAGCGACTGATGCGCAAGGATTGACCCCGTGACTTCCCAGGGCGCCGGCATCCTCGACGAACTGGACTGGCGCGGCTTGATTGCGCAGTCCACCGACCGCGAGGCCCTCACCGCTGCGACGCAGCCGGGCCCGCTGACGGTCTATGCCGGATTCGACCCGACGGCGCCGAGCCTGCACGCCGGAAACCTGGTGCCGCTGCTGGCGCTGCGGCGGTTCCAGCGGGCGGGGCACCGACCGATCGTGCTGGCCGGCGGCGCCACCGGCATGATCGGCGATCCCCGCGACGCCGGCGAACGCAGCCTGAACACGGTCGACATCGTCGCCGACTGGGCCGACCGCATCCGGGGTCAACTGGAGCGGTTCGTCGACTTCGACGACTCACCCACCGGCGCGATCGTCGAGAACAACCTGACCTGGACGTCGCAGCTCTCGGCCATCGAGTTCCTGCGCGACGTCGGCAAACACTTCTCGGTCAACGTGATGCTCGACCGGGACACGATCCGCCGACGCCTCGACGGCGAAGGCATCTCCTACACGGAGTTCAGCTACATGTTGTTGCAGGCCAACGACTACGTCGAGCTGCATCAACGGCACGGATGTGCCCTCCAGATCGGCGGCTCCGATCAGTGGGGCAACATCATCGCCGGCGTACGACTGGTCCGTCAGAGAGTGGGCGCGACGGTGCACGCGCTGACGGTTCCGCTGGTCACGGCCGCCGACGGGACGAAGTTCGGCAAGTCCACCGGAGGCGGGAGTCTGTGGCTCGACCCGCAGATGACCAGCCCGTACGCCTGGTACCAGTACTTCGTGAACACCGCCGATGCCGACGTCGTCCGGTATCTGCGCTGGTTCACGTTCCTCTCGGCCGACGAACTCGGCGAGCTCGAGACCGCGACGACAGAACGACCGCACGAACGGGCTGCGCAGCGACGACTCGCCCAGGAGTTCACGACCCTGGTGCATGGCCACGCCGCCACCGATGCCGTCGAACTGGCCAGCCGGGCGCTGTTCGGTCGCGGTGAGCTGGCAGAACTCGACGAACCCACGCTCGCCGCCGCGCTGCGCGAGACGTCGGTCGCCACACTGCCTGCCGGAGGTCCCGACGCGATCGGCGACCTACTGGTTGCCTCTGGGCTCTCGAAGAGCAAGGGGGAGGCGCGGCGCACCCTGTCCGAGGGCGGCGTCTACGTCAACAACGTCCGCATCGAGGGCGATGACTGGGCTCCCCAGCCCGCCGACTTCCTCCACGGCAAGTGGCTCGTCCTGCGGCGCGGGAAGCGCAACGTGGCAGGGGTTGAGCGCACTCTCAAGGCCTGAACTTGTGTCCGCCACGTATTCTACCTGCGCATTTGACTCTCCGTTATCCGGCACGTAACTTATGGAGGTCGCCGCGACCCGGTCAAGCCGAGGAGCGCGACGGCATCACCGAGGAAGACCTGCCCGGATACGAGCGGTCTTCCAACCGCCCGCACGACTAGCACGCGGCGAAAGCCGCGGGGTAGATGCGCGGTCGGGCGAGGATGCCGAGGTGTGTTGTTTGAGAACTCAATAGTGTGTTTGGTGGTTTTTGTTTGTTGTTTTTGGCTGCCTGTGGTGGGGGACTCCTCGTCTTCCTTTTTTCATGGGTGGTTTTGTTTTTTTGCCAGTTTTGACTGGTTGCTTGGTCAGGCTTGTTCTGATTCGGATTCCACCTGTCCCCTTTGTGGGGTGGGTTGTTTTTGTTTGGAGAGTTTGATTCTGGCTCAGGACGAACGCTGGCGGCGTGCTTAACACATGCAAGTCGAACGGAAAGGCCCTTCGGGGTACTCGAGTGGCGAACGGGTGAGTAACACGTGGGTGATCTGCCCTGCACTTCGGGATAAGCCTGGGAAACTGGGTCTAATACCGGATATGACCTCAGGATGCATGTCTTGTGGTGGAAAGCTTTTGCGGTGTGGGATGGGCCCGCGGCCTATCAGCTTGTTGGTGGGGTCACGGCCTACCAAGGCGACGACGGGTAGCCGGCCTGAGAGGGTGTCCGGCCACACTGGGACTGAGATACGGCCCAGACTCCTACGGGAGGCAGCAGTGGGGAATATTGCACAATGGGCGCAAGCCTGATGCAGCGACGCCGCGTGAGGGACGACGGCCTTCGGGTTGTAAACCTCTTTCAGCACAGACGAAGCGCAAGTGACGGTATGTGCAGAAGAAGGACCGGCCAACTACGTGCCAGCAGCCGCGGTAATACGTAGGGTCCGAGCGTTGTCCGGAATTACTGGGCGTAAAGAGCTCGTAGGTGGTTTGTCGCGTTGTTCGTGAAAACTCACAGCTCAACTGTGGGCGTGCGGGCGATACGGGCAGACTGGAGTACTGCAGGGGAGACTGGAATTCCTGGTGTAGCGGTGGAATGCGCAGATATCAGGAGGAACACCGGTGGCGAAGGCGGGTCTCTGGGCAGTAACTGACGCTGAGGAGCGAAAGCGTGGGGAGCGAACAGGATTAGATACCCTGGTAGTCCACGCCGTAAACGGTGGGTACTAGGTGTGGGTTTCCTTCCTTGGGATCCGTGCCGTAGCTAACGCATTAAGTACCCCGCCTGGGGAGTACGGCCGCAAGGCTAAAACTCAAAGAAATTGACGGGGGCCCGCACAAGCGGCGGAGCATGTGGATTAATTCGATGCAACGCGAAGAACCTTACCTGGGTTTGACATGCACAGGACGTATTCAGAGATGGGTATTCCCTTGTGGCCTGTGTGCAGGTGGTGCATGGCTGTCGTCAGCTCGTGTCGTGAGATGTTGGGTTAAGTCCCGCAACGAGCGCAACCCCTATCTTATGTTGCCAGCGCGTCATGGCGGGGACTCGTAAGAGACTGCCGGGGTCAACTCGGAGGAAGGTGGGGATGACGTCAAGTCATCATGCCCCTTATGTCCAGGGCTTCACACATGCTACAATGGCCGGTACAAAGGGCTGCGAATCCGCGAGGTGGAGCGAATCCCTTGAAAGCCGGTCTCAGTTCGGATCGGGGTCTGCAACTCGACCCCGTGAAGTTGGAGTCGCTAGTAATCGCAGATCAGCAACGCTGCGGTGAATACGTTCCCGGGCCTTGTACACACCGCCCGTCACGTCATGAAAGTCGGTAACACCCGAAGCCGGTGGCCTAACCCCTCGTGGGAGGGAGCCGTCGAAGGTGGGATCGGCGATTGGGACGAAGTCGTAACAAGGTAGCCGTACCGGAAGGTGCGGCTGGATCACCTCCTTTCTAAGGAGCACCACGAGTTTCGGGCCGGCCCGCATGTCGCGGATCACCGTGTCCCGGACGAATCGTGAGATGGCCGGCGCCTGTAGTGGGCGCGGGTCTGGTGCACATGACGAACGTCAAAAACCTGCTGGCTTCGATTCGTCGAGGTGGGTGGGATCATCAAACACACTGTTGGGCTTTGAGACAACAGGCCCGTTCTTCCCTGGCCACTGCGTGTGGTGGGAGGCGTGTTGTTGCCCCAGGTTTTGGTGGTGGGGTGTGGTGTTTGATTCGTGGATAGTGGTTGCGAGCATCAACTCGCAGCAGTGCGGGCTGCCTTCGGGTGGTCTGTCGTGTTGTGGGTTGTTGTGGTGTAATTTCGATTTTTGACAATTGGTTTTTGTGTTGTAAGTGTTTAAGGGCGCATGGTGGATGCCTTGGCATCAGAGGCCGATGAAGGACGTAGGAGGCTGCGATAAGCCTCGGGGAGCTGTCAACCGAGCGTTGATCCGAGGATGTCCGAATGGGGAAACCCAGCACGAGTGATGTCGTGTTACCCGTATCTGAATTCATAGGGTGCGGGAGGTAACGCGGGGAAGTGAAACATCTCAGTACCCGTAGGAAGAGAAAACAATAGTGATTCCGTGAGTAGTGGCGAGCGAAAGCGGAGGATGGCTAAACCGTATGCATGTGATACCGGGTAGGGGTTGTGTGTGCGGGGTTGTGGGACCCATATTTCTAGGACTACCTTCCTGGAGGGCAGTAAGAAAGTGTCGTGGTTAGCGGAAGTGGTCTTGGGATGGCCTGCCGTAGACGGTGAGAGCCCGGTACGTGAAAACCCGACGCCTGCCTTGTGTGGTGTTCCCGAGTAGCAGCGGGCCCGTGAAATCTGCTGTGAATCTGCCGAGACCACTCGGTAAGCCTGAATACCTTCTGATGACCGATAGCGGATTAGTACCGTGAGGGAATGGTGAAAAGTACCCCGGGAGGGGAGTGAAATAGTACCTGAAACCGTGTGCCTACAAGCCGTCAGAGCCCTCTCCTAGAGTGGGGTGATGGCGTGCCTTTTGAAGAATGAGCCTGCGAGTCAGGGACATGTCGCGAGGTTAACCCGTGTGGGGTAGCCGCAGCGAAAGCGAGTCTGAATAGGGCGTATCCACACAACAGTGTGTGGTGTAGTGGTGTGTTCTGGACCCGAAGCGGAGTGATCTACCCATGGCCAGGGTGAAGCAGCAGTAAGATGTTGTGGAGGCCCGAACCCACTTAGGTTGAAGACTGAGGGGATGAGTTGTGGGTAGGGGTGAAAGGCCAATCAAACTCCGTGATAGCTGGTTCTCCCCGAAATGCATTTAGGTGCAGCGTTGCATGGTTCTTGCCGGAGGTAGAGCTACTGGATGGCCGATGGGCCCTAAAAGGTTACTGACGTCAGCCAAACTCCGAATGCCGGTAAGGCAACAGTGTGGCAGTGAGACGGCGGGGGATAAGCTCCGTGCGTCGAGAGGGAAACAGCCCAGATCGCCGACTAAGGCCCCTAAGCGTGTGCTAAGTGGAAAAGGATGTGCAGTCGCGAAGACAACCAGGAGGTTGGCTTAGAAGCAGCCACCCTTGAAAGAGTGCGTAATAGCTCACTGGTCAAGTGATTGTGCGCCGATAATGTAGCGGGGCTCAAGCACACCGCCGAAGTCGCGGCAACGAGTACACCTTCGGGTGTGACGTTGGGTAGGGGAGCGTCCTGCACACCGGTGAAGCCACCTAGTGATGGTGTGGTGGAGGGTGTGGGAGTGAGAATGCAGGCATGAGTAGCGATAAGGCAAGTGAGAACCTTGCCCGCCGAAAGACCAAGGGTTCCTGGGCCAGGCCAGTCCGCCCAGGGTGAGTCGGGACCTAAGGCGAGGCCGACAGGCGTAGTCGATGGACAACGGGTTGATATTCCCGTACCCGTGTGTGCGCGCCCGTGACGAATCAGTTCTGCTAACCGCCCAAAAGGTGGTTCATCAATCCCTTCGGGGGGCGAGGACCGCTGGCTGCGCGGGACCCGAGTTGGTAGTAGTCAAGCGACGGGGTGACGCAGGAAGGTAGCCGTACCAGTCAGTGGTAATACTGGGGCAAGCCCGTAGGACGAACGATAGGCAAATCCGTCGTTCACGTAGTCCGAGAGGTGATGCATAGCCGAGTGAGGCGAATTCGGTGATCCTATGCTGCCAAGAAAAGCCTCTAGCGAGTGCTCACACGGCCCGTACCCCAAACCGACACAGGTGGTCAGGTAGAGAATACCAAGGCGTACGAGTGAACTATGGTTAAGGAACTCGGCAAAATACCCCCGTAACTTCGGGAGAAGGGGGACCCCTTACTGTCATGGCACTTGCTGCCGGCAGCGGTGGGGGGTCGCAGAAACCAGTGAGAAGCGACTGTTTACTAAAAACACAGGTCCGTGCGAAGTCGCAAGACGATGTATACGGACTGACGCCTGCCCGGTGCTGGAAGGTTAAGAGGACCGGTTAACCCGTAAGGGTGAAGCTGAGAATTTAAGCCCCAGTAAACGGCGGTGGTAACTATAACCATCCTAAGGTAGCGAAATTCCTTGTCGGGTAAGTTCCGACCTGCACGAATGGCGTAACGACTTCTCAACTGTCTCAACCATAGACTCGGCGAAATTGCACTACGAGTAAAGATGCTCGTTACGCGCGGCAGGACGAAAAGACCCCGGGACCTTCACTACAACTTGGTATTGGAGTTCGTTACGGTTTGTGTAGGATAGGTGGGAGACTGTGAAACCGATACGCCAGTATTGGTGGAGTCGTTGTTGAAATACCACTCTGATCGTATTGGGCTTCTAACTTCGAACCGTATATCCGGTTCAGGGACAGTGCCTGGTGGGTAGTTTAACTGGGGCGGTTGCCTCCAAAAAAGTAACGGAGGCGCCCAAAGGTTCCCTCAACCTGGACGGCAATCAGGTGTTGAGTGCAAGTGCACAAGGGAGCTTGACTGCGAGACGTACATGTCGAGCAGGGACGAAAGTCGGGACTAGTGATCCGGCACCCCCGAGTGGAAGGGGTGTCGCTCAACGGATAAAAGGTACCCCGGGGATAACAGGCTGATCTTCCCCAAGA
Source organism: Mycolicibacterium sp. TUM20985 (assembly GCF_030295745.1). Classification (NCBI taxonomy): domain Bacteria; kingdom Bacillati; phylum Actinomycetota; class Actinomycetes; order Mycobacteriales; family Mycobacteriaceae; genus Mycobacterium; species Mycobacterium antarcticum. The sequence goes on along the minus strand of NZ_AP027291.1, from coordinate 2,999,851 downwards.
GTCCATATCGACGGGATGGTTTGGCACCTCGATGTCGGCTCGTCGCATCCTGGGGCTGGAGCAGGTCCCAAGGGTTGGGCTGTTCGCCCATTAAAGCGGCACGCGAGCTGGGTTTAGAACGTCGTGAGACAGTTCGGTCTCTATCCGCCGCGCGCGTCAGAAACTTGAGGAAACCTGTCCCTAGTACGAGAGGACCGGGACGGACGAACCTCTGGTCTACCAGTTGTCCCACCAGGGGCACGGCTGGATAGCTACGTTCGGACAGGATAACCGCTGAAAGCATCTAAGCGGGAAACCTCTTCCAAGACCAGGTTTCTCACCCATTCAGTGGGATAAGGCCCCCCGCAGACCACGGGATCGATAGACCAGACCTAGAAACCCCGCAAGGGGCGCAGGGAACTGGCACTAACCGGCCGAAAACTTACACACACCCAAAAGAGCCAATTGGCCAGGAATCGTGTAACACCACACTGACCTCGCAACCACACCATGTTCACGAAACGAACAGACCACACCCCACCACCAAATAACACGGGGCTGAAAATAAAATAGAGTTACGGCGGCAACAGCGGTAGGGAAACGCCCGGACCCATTCCGAACCCGGAAGCTAAGCCTACCAGCGCCAATGATACTAACCATACGGTTGGAAAAGTAGGACACCGCCGAACACCCTTTAAGAATCACCCCCCACGTTCGCGTGGGGGGTGATTCTCTTTTAAGCGACGGTGCCATTCAATTGGGCATCAATCGCGTGTATTCGATTGTCGCCGTATCCTTTTACGAGACGACGAGTAGAACGGGAAGGCACACGTGGCCCAGGACACGCAACGCGGCGGCGACGAGCGAAGGCCGCCGCGTCCGCCCAGCGCCGGCGCGCCTCGACGGGGTGCCGCGGATCCTCGACGGGGTGCCGGTTCCAGTGATCGCCGAGGTGCCCCACGTTCGTCGGGGCCCGACCGTGGGCGTCCCAGACCACCGCGCTCCGACGATGCTCGATCGGACAAGGACGCACCACCCATCCCCGCCGATGTCGAGGCCAAGCAGCTAGCGCCCGACGTTCGCGGCGAGTTGATGACCCTCGACAAGGCAACCGCCGACTACGTGGCCAAACATCTGGTCGCGGCCGGCGATCTCCTCGAGGTCGATCCCGAGCTGGCGCTGAAGCACGCGCAGGCGGCACGGACGCGGTCCGGTCGCATCGCCGCCGTGCGGGAGGCCGTCGGCATCGCCGCGTACCACTGTGGCGATTGGGCGCAGGCACTCTCGGAGTTCCGGGCAGCCCGACGCATGGGCAGCAAGTCGCCACTCCTGCCGCTCATCGCCGACTGCGAGCGTGGCGTCGGCCGTCCGCAGCGGGCGATCGACCTGTCGCGCACCCCCGAGGCAGAGGAGCTGACCGGCGACGACGCCGACGAACTGCGGATCGTCGTCGCGGGCGCACGCTCCGATCTCGGCCAGCTCGAACAAGCCCTCGCGGCCCTCTCCACACCCGCGCTGTACCCCGAGCGGACCGGGCTCACCGCCACACGACTCTTCTACGCCTACGCCGATATCCTTCTGACACTGGGCCGCAATGACGAGGCTCTGCAATGGTTCATCAACGCCGAGGCGGCCGACGTCGACGGCGTGACCGACGCCGACGAGCGGATCACGGAGCTCAGCTGAGTGACGACACTTGCGCAAGAACACGACTGCCTGCTGCTCGACCTCGACGGGACCGTGTTCCGGGGACAGCAGCCCACCGAGGGCTCCGTCGAGACCCTGGCGACGATCGAGGCCCGCACGCTGTTCGTCACGAACAACGCGTCCCGCGGGCCGGACGAGGTCGCGAAGAACCTCGTCGCGATGGGATTCGCCGCCGCGCCTGAGGACGTCGTCACCAGCGCGCAGAGTGCCGCGCGACTGCTAGCCACTCAAATCGCCTCCGGCTCAAGCGTTTTGGTGATCGGTACAGAGTCGCTGGCCGACGAGGTTCGCAAGGTCGGTCTGCGGCCCGTGCGCAAATTCGCCGACAAGCCCGCGGCTGTGGTGCAGGGCCACTCACCGGAGACCGGGTGGGCCGACCTCGCCGAGGCCGCGCTGGCCATCCGCGACGGCGCGCTGTGGGTAGCGGCGAATGTCGACCGCACCCTGCCGTCCGAACTCGGTCTGCTGCCTGGCAACGGGTCCATGGTCGCTGCGTTGGAGACCGCGACCGACCAGAGACCACAGGTGGCGGGCAAGCCGCAGCCACCACTGCTCCTCGATGCGCTCGCCCGCGACGAGTTCGAGCGTCCGCTGGTGATCGGCGACCGCATCGACACCGACATCTCCGGCGCCAACGCCACCGGTTTGCCGAGCTTGCTGGTGCTCACCGGTGTCAGCACGGTCGTGGACATGCTGCACGCAGACGCCGCCGAACGGCCCACCTACCTGGCCGACGATCTGCGATCGCTGTACGCCGAGAGCAGCACGCTGCGCGTCGGACCGCATCCCGCGTGGCGCGTCGAGGTCGGCCTGCAGGAGGCCACCGTGCACTCGACGGGAAGCGAGCCCGAGAACGCGCTGAGCGTCGTACGCGCGCTCGCCAACACCGTGTGGGGCTCGAGCCTGGACGGCGTGCAATTCGCCGTCCGCGCGGGCGACGACACGGCGCGGGAGGCGCTGCACCGCTGGTCGCTGATCCGATAGCGTGAACGTCGAGATGACGACCGATCCCGACCAGATCCGCGCTCGCGTTGCGGCACTGCTCGCCGAGCTGCCCGACCCGAATGCCGAGGACGCCGCCCACGTCGACGTGGAGACCATCGCGTCGCGCCTCGAAGAGGCACACGATCTGCTGGTTCGGGCGCTGGAATCCGTCGAGAGGTAAGCACACGTGACTCGGCGCGCTCGTGTTGATGCCGAGCTGGTCCGGCGTGGCCTGGCGCGGTCGCGCCAGCAGGCGGCGGAGCTGATCGGCGCCGGCCGCGTCAGCATCGACGGCTTGCCGGCCGCCAAGCCCGCGACGGCCGTGAGCCTCGACGCCAAGCTCACCGTGACCACCGACGAACGCAGCTGGGTGTCGCGCGGCGCGCACAAGCTCATCGGCGCGCTGGACGCGTTCGGTGTGACGGCCGACGGCCGCCGATGCCTGGATGCCGGTGCGTCGACCGGCGGCTTCACCGAGGTGCTCCTGGATCGTGGCGCGCGCGAGGTCGTCGCGGCCGACGTCGGCTACGGCCAGCTGGCGTGGTCGTTGCGGTCCGATGACCGGGTGGTCGTCATGGAGCGCACCAACGTCCGCGCCTTGACCGCCGAGGCCATCGGCGGACCGGTCGACCTGGTGGTCGCCGACCTGTCGTTCATCTCGCTGGCGACGGTGTTGCCTGCGCTGGTGTCCTGCGCGTCGGCGGACGCGGATATCGTTCCCATGGTGAAACCACAGTTCGAAGTGGGCAAGGACCGCGTCGGACCGGGTGGCGTCGTATCGGATCCAGCGATCAGGGCCGACGCGGTGCTCTCGGTGGCGCGGCGGGCCGCCGACCTCGGCTGGCATCCTGTCGACGTCACCTCCAGTCCGCTGCCGGGCCCATCCGGGAACGTCGAGTTCTTCCTCCGCCTTCGCGCCACCACCGACAGTCCCCTCCGGGGCGAGTCACTGGAGGATGCCGTGCGCCGAGCCATCGAAGAAGGGCCCCAATGACCGGCGAACGCCAGGTTCTGCTCGTCGTGCACACCGGTCGTGACGAGGCCACCGACACCGCCCGCCGCGTAGAGAAGGTGCTGACCGAGCACGGCATCGGGCTGAAGGTGCTCGCCGCCGAGCAGGTGGACCATCAGCCGTTCTATTCCGGTGCCGCCGACATCAGCGCGCTCGGGACCGACATCCACGTCGTCGACGCCGACGAACACGCCGCCGAGGGGTGCGAGCTGGTGCTCGTCCTCGGCGGCGACGGCACCTTCCTGCGTGCCGCCGAGCTCGCGCGCAACGTCGAGATCCCGGTGCTGGGGGTCAACCTCGGCCGCATCGGATTCCTCGCCGAAGCCGAGGCCGGCGCCATCGACACCGTGCTCGACCAGGTGGTCACCCGCAACTACCGCGTCGAGGAGCGGATGACGCTCGACATCGTGGTGCGCGTGGACGGCCAGATCACGCAGCGCGGGTGGGCGCTGAACGAGGCCAGCCTCGAGAAGGGGCCGCGGCTGGGCGTGCTGGGCGTGGTGCTCGAGGTCGACGGCCGCCCGGTCTCGGCGTTCGGGTGCGACGGCGTGCTGGTCTCGACGCCGACCGGGTCCACGGCGTACGCGTTCTCGGCGGGCGGACCCATTCTGTGGCCCGACCTCGAGTCGATCCTGGTGGTCCCCAACAATGCGCACGCCCTGTTCGCGCGGCCGATGGTGACCAGTCCGGACGCGTCGATCGCGATCGAGGTCGAGTCCACCGGCTACGACGCGATGGTGTTCTGCGACGGTCGTCGCGAAATGGTGGTGCCCGCCGGCGGACGCCTCGAGGTCACCCGCTGCGGCACGCCGCTGAAGTGGATCCGCCTGGACAGCGCACCGTTCACCGACCGACTGGTACGCAAGTTCCAGTTGCCCGTCACCGGCTGGCGGGGGCAAAGTGCTCGCTGAGATCCGCATCCAGGAACTCGGCGCGATCAGGACTGCCACCGCCGAGTTCGACCGTGGGCTCACCGTCCTGACCGGGGAGACCGGCGCGGGCAAGACGATGGTCGTGACCGGCCTGCACCTCCTCGGCGGGGCGCGCGCCGACGCCAGCCGGGTCCGGTCGGGTTCGGAGCGCGCCGTCGTCGAGGGTCGCTTCACCACCACCGAGCTCGCCGGAACGGTCGCCGAGCGCGTGGACGAGATCCTGGACTCCTCGGGGGCGGACCGCGACGACGACGGCAGCGTCATCGCCGCGCGCTCGGTGAGCCGGGACGGTCCGTCGCGGGCATACCTCGGCGGTCGAAGTGTGCCTGCGAAGTCGCTGAGCACCTTCACCACCGAACTCCTTGCGCTGCATGGTCAGAACGATCAGCTGCGGTTGATGCGGTCCGATGAACAGCGTTCCGCACTCGACCGATTCGCCGACGTCGAGTCGCCGTTGGCGCGCTATCGGGCGCTGCGCGACGAGTGGCTGACGCTGCGGCGCGACCTAATCGACCGCCGGCAACGGGCCCGCGAACTGGCGCTGGAGGCCGACCGCCTGCAATTCGGTCTCGACGAGATCGACGCCGTCGCGCCGCAGCTCGGCGAGGACGACGCGCTGGTGGCCGATATTCGCCGGCTGTCCGAGCTGGATGCCCTGCGCGACGCGGCCCAGACGGCGCGGGTGGCACTGTCCGGTGACCTCGACGAGCCCGCCCAGGGCGCGGTGTCGGCGATCGACTGGATCGGTCAGGCCAAGGCCGCGCTGCAGGCGACCGACGACTCGGCACTGCGTGCGCTGGGGGACCGGCTCGGTGAGGTTCTGGCAATCTCCGCTGACGTGTCGACCGAGCTGGGTGACTACCTGGCCGAATTACCAAGTGATGCAAGCACTCTGGAGGGCAAGCTGTCGCGGCAGGGCGAGCTGCGCAACCTCACCCGCAAATACGCCGCCGACGTCGACGGTGTGTTGGCGTGGGCCCTGGACGCCCGCTCCCGGTTGGCCCAGCTCGACGTCTCCGAAGAGGCTCTGACCGGACTGCAGCGACGGGTCGACGAACTCGAGGGCAAGGTGGTGGCCGCGGCGGCCGACGTCACGAAGGTACGCACCAAGGCCGCCAAGGCGATGTCGAAGGCGGTCACCGCGGAGCTGGCCGGACTGGCGATGTCGGGGGCCGGATTCAGCATCGGGGTGGGCCCTCTGCTGGCACGGGCCGACGACTCCGCCCCTCTGAAACTGTCGTCCGGTGAGGCGGTCCATGCCGGGCATGACGGCGTCGACGCCGTCGAGTTCGGCTTCACGCCGCACACCGGATCCGACGTGTTGCCGCTGGCCAAGAGTGCATCGGGAGGCGAGCTGTCCCGGGTGATGCTGGCGCTCGAGGTGGTACTGGCCGCGTCGGCAGAGGGTACGACGATGGTGTTCGACGAGGTGGATGCCGGCGTCGGCGGTCGGGCCGCGGTGCAGATCGGACGCCGCCTGGCCCGCCTGGCCCGCACCCACCAGGTCATCGTCGTCACGCACCTACCGCAGGTGGCCGCCTACGCCGACGTCCACCTCGTCGTCGACAGCAGCAGCGGCAAGGGCAAGTCCAGCGAGGTGCGACGCCTCGACGATGACGACAGGGTCGGCGAGCTGGCCCGGATGCTGGCGGGACTCGGCGAGTCGGACAGCGGTCGCGCCCACGCGCGCGAACTGCTCGAATCCGCGCAACGGGAATCCGAGACCCAAACGCCCGCCTGATCGTGTTGCGGATGTGACGGAATGTAACTTCTGAGGCTGGTGTTACGGCGCGCCTCCACCTCAACTTGAGGGTTGGCCGACAGAATCCCCACCATGAAGATGTCAGCGTTGCTCTCGCGTAATGCCGGTTCACGACCCGGGGTGTCCGGCACGGCCCGCGTCGATCGCGACATCGACCGGCTGCTGCGACGGGTCGGACCCGGTGACGTCGTCGTCATGGATGCCCTCGACCTCGACCGCATCACCGCCGATGCACTGGTCGAAGCGAACGTCGCCGCCGTGGTCAACGCGTCGCCGTCCATCTCCGGTCGTTACCCGAACCTGGGCCCCGAGGTGTTGGTGGCCAACGGCGTCATGCTGATCGACGAGGCGGGCCCCGAGGTCTTCAAGAAGATCAAGGACGGTGCCAAGGTCCGGCTGTACAACGGCGGCGTGTACTCCGGTGACCGCCGCCTCGCGGTAGGCACCGAGCGCACCGACGAAGAGATCCGCGACCTCATGCACGAGGCGAAGAGCGGTCTGGTCGCGCACCTGGAAGCGTTCGCGGGCAACACCATCGAGTTCATCCGCAGCGAGAGCCCGCTGCTGATCGACGGCATGGGCATCCCGGACATCGACATCGATCTGCACCGCCGACACGTCGTGATCGTCGCCGACGAGGCCGACGCCGCCGAGGACCTCAAGGCGCTCAAGCCGTTCATCAAGGAGTATCAGCCGGTGCTGGTCGGCGTCGGCGCAGGCGCGGACGTGCTGCGCAAGGCGGGTCATCGCCCGGCGCTGATCGTCGGCGATCCCGAGGAGATGAGCGTCGAGGTACTGCGGTCCGGCGCCCAGGTGGTGCTGCCTGCCGACGCCGATGGGCACGCCAAGGGCCTCGAACGCATTCAGGACCTCGGTGTGGGCGCGATGACGTTCCCCGCCGCCGGGTCGGCCGCCGACCTGGCGATGCTGCTCTGCGACCACCACGGCGCGTCGCTGATCGTCACCGCCGGCCACAAGGCCAGCATCGAGGAGTTCTTCGATCGCACCCGTCAGCAGAGCAACCCGTCGACGTTCCTGACCCGTCTCAAGGTCGGCGAGAAGTTGGTCGACGCCAAGGCCGTCGCCACGCTCTACCGCAGCCGGGTGTCCGGCGGGGCGATCGCCCTGCTGGTGCTCGCGATGCTGATCGCCGTCATCGCGGCCCTGTGGGTGTCGCGGGCGGATGCCGTCGTCATCGAATGGGTGACGCAGTACTGGAATCAGTTCTCCCTGTGGGTGCAGGGCCTGGTCACCTGACCCTCAGCTCGTCACTTCTGTCGGAGGTTTCGTGATTTCCCTACGCTCGCATGCCATCTCGCTGGCCGCCGTCTTCCTGGCGCTGGCGATCGGCGTGGCCCTGGGGTCCGGTCTGTTGTCCAACACGCTCCTCGCGGGTCTCAAGGACGACAAGACCCAGATGCAGAATCAGATCAACGGGCTGACCGACGAGAAGAACGTCCTCAACGAGAAGCTCGGGGCGGCAGGCGAGTTCGATGCGCAGATGTCACCGCGCATCCTGCGCGACGCGTTGAAGGGCAAGTCGGTGGTGATGTTCCGCACCCCGGATGCCGCCGACGACGACGTCGACGCGATGTCACGGCTGATCGGTGACGCCGGCGGCGCGGTGACGGGCACCATCGCCCTGACACAGGAATTCGTCGACGCCAACTCCTCGGAAAAGCTGCTGTCCGTGGTGAATTCGCCGATCGTGCCGGCCGGTCGACAGCTGAGCACCACGTCGGTCGACCAGGGTTCGCAGGCGGGTGACCTGCTCGGCATCGCGATGTTGACCGGCAGGGACCCGGCCGCCCCGGCCGTCGACGACCCCCAGCGCGACGCGGTGCTGACGGCCCTGCGCGACACCGGCTTCCTCACCTACGGCACGGAACGGATCGGCGCGGCGGATACGGCGCTCGTGGTCACCGGCGGCGGCTTGGCCGACGACGCGGGCAACCAGGGTGCGACCGTCGCACGATTCGCGGCGGGTCTGGCACCGCACGGCGCCGGCACGCTCATCGCGGGGCGTGACGGCTCGGCCACCGGGACGGGTGCCGTTGCGGTGGTCCGGTCGGACGCCGGCCTCGCCGATGCGGTGAGCACCGTCGACGACGTCGACAGTCCGTCCGGTCGCATCACCGCGGTGCTGGCACTGCAGGAGATGACCGATGGTGGTCGCCCCGGGCAGTACGGCATCGGCCGTGGCGCCGCGTCGGTCACCGTCGCCCAGTAGACCGGCGCGTCAGCGACGACTTGTCGGTGTCGGTGTTAGGGTGAATTTCCGTGGGTCGGCAGGCCCCCAGCCATTCGCCACGGAGGTCGCTCTTGCCAGGCCAATCGAAGCCGCTACGCAGGCACCCGCAGACGACGACCAGGCATCTCTTCGTCAGTGGTGGTGTCGCGTCCTCACTCGGCAAGGGTCTCACCGCCAGTAGCCTCGGCCAGCTTCTCACTGCCCGCGGCCTCCAGGTCACGATGCAGAAGCTCGACCCGTACCTCAACGTGGATCCGGGCACCATGAACCCGTTCCAGCACGGCGAGGTCTTCGTCACCGAGGACGGCGCGGAGACCGACCTCGACGTCGGCCACTACGAGCGCTTCCTCGACCGCAATCTGTCGGGATCGGCGAATGTGACCACCGGGCAGGTGTATTCGACGGTGATCGCCAAGGAGCGTCGCGGCGAGTACCTCGGTGACACCGTGCAGGTGATCCCGCACATCACCGATGAGATCAAGCGCCGCATCCTGGCGATGTCCGACCCCGACGAACACGGTCACCGGCCCGACGTCGTCATCACCGAGATCGGCGGCACCGTCGGCGACATCGAATCGCTGCCGTTCCTCGAGGCCGCCCGTCAGGTCCGCCACGAGGTGGGCCGGGACAACGTGTTCTTCCTGCACGTGTCGCTGGTGCCCTACCTGGCACCGTCCGGTGAACTCAAGACCAAGCCCACGCAGCACTCGGTAGCGGCCCTGCGCAGCATCGGCATCAGTCCGGATGCACTGATCTTGCGCTGTGACCGTGACGTGCCCGAGCCGCTGAAGAACAAGATCGCGCTGATGTGCGACGTCGACATCGACGGCGTCATCTCCACCCCGGACGCGCCGTCGATCTACGACATCCCAAAGGTGCTGCACCGCGAGGAGCTCGACGCCTACGTGGTGCGGCGCCTGAACCTGCCGTTCCGCGACGTCGACTGGACCGAGTGGGACGACCTGCTGCGCCGCGTGCACGAACCGCAGGAGACCGTGCGGATCGCATTGGTGGGCAAGTACATCGACCTGTCGGACGCGTATCTCTCGGTGGCCGAGGCGCTGAGGGCCGGCGGTTTCCGTCACCACGCCAAGGTCGAGATCCGCTGGGTGGCCTCCGACGACTGCGAGACCGATCCCAGCGCGGCGTTGGCACTGAACGACGTGCACGGGGTGCTGATCCCGGGCGGGTTCGGCATCCGTGGCATCGAGGGCAAGCTCGGAGCCATCAAATTCGCCCGCAAGCACGGCATTCCGGTGCTCGGGCTGTGCCTGGGTCTGCAGTGCATCGTCATCGAGGCGGCCCGCTCGGTGGGCATCGAGGACGCCAACTCCGCGGAGTTCGAACCCGACACCCTCAACCCGGTGATCTCGACGATGGCCGACCAGCAGGACATCGTGGCCGGCGAGGCCGATCTGGGCGGGACCATGCGTCTCGGCGCGTATCCCGCTGTCCTGCAAGAGGGTTCACTGGTGGCCGAGGCCTACCAGGCGACCAGGGTGTCCGAGCGGCATCGCCACCGCTACGAGGTCAACAACTCCTACCGCGACCGCATCGCGGAGAGCGGGCTGCGATTCTCGGGTACCTCGCCGGACGGCCATCTGGTGGAGTTCGTCGAATACGATCGCGCCGTGCACCCGTTCATCGTCGGGACGCAGGCCCACCCCGAACTGAAGAGCCGACCGACGCGACCGCATCCGCTGTTCGTGGCCTTCGTCGGGGCGGCCCTGGACTACAAGGCTGCCGAACGCCTGCCCGTCGAGCTCGCCACCCAACGGGCCAATGGCGCCGAGCTGCCCGAGCCCGTACGCCGTGGCTGACCACGACTTCGTCACGGTCGACAGCGAGACGATCTACGTCGGGAAGATCTTCGCGCTGCGCGCCGACGAAGTACGCATGCCGGGTGACCGGACCGCCCGCCGCGAGGTGGTGGAGCACTACGGTGCCGTGGGGGTCGTGGCGCTCGACGAGAGCAACAACGTCGCCATGGTGTACCAGTACCGCCACCCGGTGGGTCACCGGCTGTGGGAGCTGCCCGCGGGGCTCCTCGACGTGAACGGTGAGGCGCCGCATCTCAGCGCCGCCCGGGAACTCGAGGAGGAAGCCGGCCTCGAGGCGAGCGACTGGGGTGTCCTGGTCGACGTCATCTCGGCGGCCGGATTCAGCGACGAGTGCGTGCGCATCTACCTGGCGACCGGCATCACCGACGTCGGCAGGCCCGACGCGCACGACGAAGAGGCGGACCTGAGACTCGAATGGTTCCCGCTCGCCGACGCCGTCGAGATGGTACTTCGCGGTGAGATCGTGAATTCCCTTGCCGTGGCTGGCATTCTGGCTGCCCAAACCATCGACCGCGACGTGCGCGAGCTCCGCCCGGTCGATGCGCCATGGCCCGACAAGCCCACCCGCTTCGCCGCCAGGAAGACCGCCGGGTGACCATCGCGGTCCGGCTACTCGACGACCAACTTCAGGGGTACCTGGACCACCTGACGATCGAACGCGGCGTGGCCGCCAACACCCTCAGCTCGTATCGCCGGGACCTGCGCCGGTACGCCGCACACCTCTCGGCGCGCGGCATCGACGACGTGGACAAGGTCGTCGAGGACGACGTCAGCGACTTCCTCGTGGCGCTGCGACTGGGTGACGAGGATCAGGGCAGTGTGCCGCTGTCGGCGGTGTCGGCGGCCCGCGCCCTGATCGCGGTGCGCGGATTTCACCGCTTCGCCGAGGCCGAGGGGTTGACCACACTCGACGTGGCCCGTGCGGTCAAGCCGCCCACGCCGACCCGTCGCCTCCCGAAGAGCATCAGCCTCGACGAGGTGGTCGCGCTCCTGGAGGGTGCGGGCGGTGACAGCGAGACCGACGGCCCGCTGACCCTGCGGAACCGTGCGCTGCTGGAGGTGCTGTACTCGACCGGCGCGCGGATCTCCGAGGCGGTGGGCCTCGACGTCGATGACGTCGACACCCAGTCCCGGTCGGTTCTGCTCCGCGGCAAGGGCGGCAAGCAGCGGCTGGTGCCGATCGGCAGACCCGCGGTCAGCGCCCTCGATGCCTACTTCGTCCGCGGCCGTCCGGATCTTGCCCTGCGCGGCAAGAGCACGCCCGCCATCTTCCTCAACGCCCGTGGCGGCCGACTGTCCCGGCAGAGCGCCTGGCAGGTACTGCAGGACTCCGCCGAACGAGCCGGCATCTCGGCGTCGGTGTCACCGCACACGCTGCGGCACTCGTTCGCGACGCATCTGCTCGAAGGTGGCGCCGACGTCCGCGTCGTGCAGGAACTGCTGGGCCACGCCTCGGTGACCACCACCCAGATCTACACGCTGGTGACGGTGTCGGCGCTGCGAGAGGTGTGGGCCGGCGCGCATCCGCGGGCGCGGTGACGATGAACGCACCGGAGAACGACGTGGTCGTCATCGGTGCGGGCACGGCGGGTCTGGCGGCTGCTCTGTGCCTCGGTGACCTCTCGGTCAAGTCGGTGGTGGTGGATCGAGCCGAACGGGTCGGAGCGTCGTGGCGGTCCCGGTATGACCGGCTACGCCTCAATACCGGACGCCAGTACTCACATCTGCCAAAACGCCCGTATCCCACGGGAACTCCGCTATTCCCGACACGCGACCACGTCGTTGCCCACCTCGAGGAACACTGCGGTGAGCGGGGTATCGAGCTCCGGCTCGGCACAGCCGTCGAACGGGTGGTGCGGCGCAAGCCCAGCGGGTGGGGCGTCGTCACCCCGGACGGCATCATCGGCGCCGCGCACGTCGTGGTCGCGACCGGTTACGCCCACACGCCCTTCCTGCCGGACTGGCCCGGCGCGGCGTCGTTCACCGGTGAGGTGCTGCATTCCTCGGCGTACCGGAACCCGACGCCGTTCGCCGGCCAGCGGGTGGTGGTCGTCGGCGCGGGCTCATCGGGCATGGAGATCGCCCACGACCTCGCGACCGGGGGAGCCGCCAAGGTGTGGCTGTCGGTCCGCACCCCGCCCAACGTGATGCCGCGCAATGGGCCCGCCGGCCGGTCGAACGACGTCGTCTCACGGCCGTTGTTCCATTTGCCGCCGCGGCTGGCGGACGCAATCTCGCGGCGCGCCCGGTTGTCGGCGTTCGGCGACCTGAGCGAGTTCGGCCTGCCGATCCCCGAGGAGGGTCCGTTCACCCGGGCCCATCGGTTGCAGGTGGCGCCCTCGCTGGTCGACGACGAGGTGATCGACGCGATCCGGGACCGCTCCATCGAGGTCGTCGAGGCGCTGACCTCGTTCGACGACGGCTTGGCCGTGCTGACCGACCGCACCCGCCTGGACGCCGACGTGGTGATCGCCGCGACGGGCTACCGTTGCGGGCTGGAGCCCCTGGTGGGCCACCTCGGGGTGCTGACCGACGCAGGTATGCCCTGGTTTGGTGGTGACGTCGCCGCCGAACCCGGGCTGTGGTTCCTCGGGCTGTGGTCGAGGCCGTCGCTGATCGGCTACACGTCCACGCAGGCGGAGCGGATGGCGGCCCGCATCGCCCGGGCGATCGCGGAGGCCAGTCGACCGAAGAAGAACAAGCTCTTCTAGATTGTTCTCGACCTCCGCCTCGCGGGTCTGGCGTCCACGGCGTTCTCATCCCGTTAAACTCCAAGCGATGTTCGCCAAGCCCGTAGGTTGTCTGACCGGCGGCGGTCCCGCGTGACCGACGACGCTGGTACCACCGACGGCTCTGGAATCTCAGACGCGGCGGGGCACACGGGTCGTCCACCCCGGCTAGTCCCGGAACCCAAACCGAAGAGCGTGCACGGCCCGGCCAAGGTCATCGCGATGTGCAACCAGAAGGGCGGCGTCGGCAAGACCACGTCGACCATCAATCTGGGAGCCAGCCTCGCCGAGTACGGGCGACGGGTATTGCTCGTCGACCTCGACCCCCAGGGTGCGCTGTCCGCCGGGCTCGGCGTCCCGCACTACGAGCTGGACCACACCGTGCACAACCTGCTGATCGAGCCACGGGTGTCGATCGACGACGTACTGATCAAGACCCGCGTCAAGGGCATGGACCTCGTGCCGAGCAACATCGACCTGTCGGCGGCGGAGATCCAGCTGGTCAACGAGGTCGGCCGCGAGCACTCCCTGTCCCGGTCGCTACATCCGGTACTGGACCGGTACGACTACGTCCTGATCGACTGCCAGCCGTCCCTCGGCCTGCTCACCGTCAACGGGCTGGCCTGCGCAGACAGTGTCATCATCCCGACCGAGTGCGAGTACTTCTCGCTTCGTGGCCTGGCCCTGCTGACCGACACGGTCGCCAAGGTGAAGGACCGGCTCAACCCGAAGCTGGACATCGGCGGCATCCTGATCACCCGGTTCGACCCACGCACCGTCAACTCGCGAGAGGTGATGGCCAGGGTGCTCGAACAGTTCGGCGACTTGGTGTTCGACACCGTCATCACCCGCACCGTGCGCTTCCCCGAGACCAGCGTGGCCGGTGAACCGATCACGACGTGGGCACCGAAATCCGGTGGCGCGGTGGCATATCGGGCGCTGGCGCGTGAGGTCATCGACCGGTTCGGCGCGTGAGTTCGCCGGCACGGGAAGCGTCACCGCAGGCGGGATTCCAGGTTCGGCTCAGCAACTTCGAAGGCCCCTTCGACCTGCTGCTACAGCTGATCTTCGCGCATCGGATGGACGTGACCGAGGTCGCACTGCACCAGGTGACCGACGACTTCATCGCCTACACCAAGCACATCGGCCCGCAGCTGGAGCTCGACGAGACCACCGCATTCCTCGTGATTGCCGCCACCCTCCTGGACCTCAAGGCGGCCCGATTGCTGCCCGCGGGCGAGGTGCACGACGAGGAGGACCTCGCCCTGCTCGAGGTTCGCGATCTGCTGTTCGCTCGGCTGCTGCAGTACCGCGCGTTCAAGCACGTCGCCGTGATGTTCGCCGAACTCGAGGCCGCCGCCTTGCGCAGCTATCCGCGGGCGGTGTCGCTCGAGGACCAGTTCGCCGACCTGTTACCCGAGGTCATGCTGGGTGTCGACGCCGATAGCTTCGCCCAGATCGCGGCGGCGGCATTCACGCCGCGGCCGGTCCCGACCGTCGGCACCGACCATTTGCACGTCCAAGGCGTGTCGGTCCCCGAGCAGGCGCGGCGATTGCTGAGCATGCTCGAGGAGCGCGGGATCGGGGCGTGGGCGTCGTTCTCGGACCTGGTCGCCGACTGCGGGGCGACGATCGAGATCGTCGGCCGCTTCATGGCGCTGCTCGAATTGTTCCGTGCCCACGCGGTAGCATTTGACCAGCCAGAACCGCTTGGTGTGCTGCAGGTTTCGTGGACCGGGGATCGCCCGACCGACGAGTACCTGGCCACGGCGGTGGAAGAGTGAGAAACACGCAATGACTGACGAGCATCCCGAACCCGCGCCTGCCCTCGATCTGGGGGTAGCCGTGGATTCCGATCTCGGTATCGACGTCGCACTGCAACCCGAGATGGACGACGCCGAACTGGGTGCGGTGCTGGAGAGCCTGCTGCTGGTGGTGGACACGCCGGTGCCGGTCGATGCACTCGCGGCGGCGGTGGACCAGCCCGCGTATCGGGTGGCCGCCAAACTGCGGCTGATGGCCGACGACTTGACTGCCCGCGAGGGCGGTATCGACCTCCGCGAGGCGGGTGGCGGGTGGCGGATGTACACCAGGGCGCGCTACGCGCCGTACGTCGAGCGACTGCTGCTCGACGGCACCCGCTCCAAGCTGACCCGGGCGGCGTTGGAGACCCTGGCCGTCGTGGCCTACCGGCAGCCGGTGAGCCGGGTGCGGGTGAGTGCCGTGCGTGGCGTCAACTGCGACGCGGTGATGCGCACGCTGCTGGCCCGCGGTCTGATCATCGAGTCGGGTGTCGACTCCGATACCGGTGCAACGACATTCGCGACGACCGAGCTCTTCCTGGAACGGTTGGGGTTGTCGTCGCTGACCGATCTGCCCGACATCGCACCGCTTCTACCCGACATAGACAACATCGACGACATCACCGAATCTCTCGGTGACGAGCCGCGCTTCGTGAAACTCGGCATCGTGCCGAACAACCAACCGCTGGCCTTCGACGTGGACAAGGACTGACATGGCCGACGATGAAGAAGGCACCCGACTGCAGAAGGTGCTGTCGCAGGCGGGAGTGGCGTCGCGCCGCGTCGCCGAACGGATGATCCGGGACGGCCGGATCGAGGTCGATGGGCACATCGTCACCGAGATGGGCACGCGCGTGGATCCCGAGACGTCGGAGATCCGCGTCGACGGCGTCAAGGTCCGGTTCGACGACACCATGGTGTACCTGGCGATCAACAAAGAGCGCGGCATGCACTCGACGATGTCCGACGATCAGGGCAGGCCGTGCGTCGGCGACCTGGTCGAGTACCGGGTTCGGGGCAACAAGAAGCTCTTCCACGTCGGGCGCCTCGACGCCGACACCGAGGGCCTGCTGATCCTCACCAACGACGGCGAGCTGGCACACCGCCTCATGCATCCCTCCTACGAAGTGCCCAAGACCTATCTCGCGACGGTCATCGGCTCGGTGCCACGTGGGCTCGGCAAGAAGCTGAAGGCAGGCATCGAGTTGGACGACGGTCCCATTCACGTCGACGACTTCGCCATGGTCGACGCCATCCCGGGCAAGTCGCTGGTGACGGTCACCCTGCACGAGGGACGCAAGCGGATCGTGCGGCGGATGCTGGCCGCGGTCGGCTTCCCGGTGACCGATCTGGTGCGGACCGACATCGGCACGGTGTCCCTCGGCGAACAGAAACCCGGCAGCATCCGAGTCCTGACCAGCAAAGAGGTCGGCGAACTGTACAAGGCGGTGGGAATGTGAGCGGCCCATCGGATCGGCCCCTGATGATTGCGGTCGACGGGCCGGCAGGCACCGGGAAGTCTTCGGTGTCACGGGGTTTGGCGCGGGCACTGAGTGCGCGCTATCTCAACACCGGCGCGATGTACCGGATCGTGACGCTGGCGGTACTGCGTGCGGGCGTGGACCTCGAGGATGTCGCGGCCATCGCCGCACTCGCGTCACGGGTCGACCTGGCAGTGGGCTTCGATCCAGACGAGGATCTCTACTTCCTTGGGGGAGAGGACGTCTCCGCTGAAATCCGTGGTGATGCGGTGACCAAGGCGGTGTCTGCGGTCTCCGCGGTGCCCATGGTGCGTACCCGGTTGGTGGACCGGCAGCGTGAACTCGCCGACGGTTCCGTGCCCGTCGTCGTCGAGGGCCGCGACATCGGCACCGTCGTACTCCCCGACGCCGACGTCAAGGTCTTCCTGACGGCGTCGGCGGAGGAGCGGGCGCGGCGGCGCGACGACCAGAACGTCGCCTCGGGGCTCGCCGGTGACTACGACGCCGTGCTGGCCGACGTGAAGCGCCGCGACCATCTGGATTCCACGCGCGCCGTGTCACCGCTGCGGGCCGCAGACGACGCGGTCGTCGTGGACAGCAGCGACATGTCCGAATCCGAGGTCGTGGCATACCTTCTCGACCTCGTGACACAACGGGCGGGAGCCTCCCGATGAGCGAGATCGAAGGCGTGCCCGACTCGGATGGCACCTGGGTCGACGAAGGCGACTGGGAACTGCCGCCCGAGGGGATCGAAATCGGCGATCTGGAGGCGGAGTACGCGCCGCCACCGGTCGTCGCGGTGGTGGGACGGCCCAACGTCGGCAAGTCGACTCTGGTGAACCGGATCCTGGGCCGCCGAGAAGCCGTCGTGCAAGACATTCCCGGGGTCACCCGCGACCGGGTCTCCTACGACGCCAGCTGGCTCGGCCGTCGGTTCATGGTGCAGGACACCGGCGGGTGGGAGCCCGACGCGAAGGGGCTGCAGCAGCTGGTGGCCGAGCAGGCGACCGTCGCGATGCGCACCGCCGACGCGATCATCCTGGTGGTCGACGCGGTCACCGGCGCGACCAGCGCCGACGAAGCGGCGGCCAAACGTCTGCAACGTGCCGGCAAGCCCGTCTTCCTGGCGGCCAACAAGGTCGACAACGAGAAGATGGAGTCCGAGGCGGCGTTGTTGTGGTCGCTGGGGTTGGGGCAGCCGCATTCGGTCAGTGCCATGCACGGGCGCGGCGTCGCCGACCTCCTGGACGCGGTGCTCGAGTCGCTTCCCGAAGTGTCCGAGATGGGCTCGACCACGGGCGGGCCGCGGCGCGTGGCGCTCGTCGGCAAGCCCAACGTCGGGAAGAGCTCGCTGATCAACCGGCTCGCCGACGAGGAGCGGTCGGTGGTGCACGACGTGGCCGGGACGACGGTGGACCCCGTCGACTCTCTGATCGAACTGGACGGAAAGCTGTGGCGCTTCGTCGACACCGCGGGTCTTCGGCGCAAGGTCGGCCAGGCCAGCGGCCACGAGTTCTACGCCTCGGTGCGCACCCATGGCGCGATCGACGCGGCCGAGGTGGTCGTCGTCCTCATCGACTCGTCACAGCCGCTGACCGAGCAGGACCAGCGGGTGCTGACGATGGTGATCGAGGCGGGCCGCGCGCTGGTGTTGGCGTTCAACAAGTGGGATCTGATGGACGAGGACCGGCGCTTCCTGCTGGACCGCGAGATCGACCTGTCGCTGGAGCAGGTGCAGTGGGCGCAACGGGTGAACATCTCGGCCAAGACGGGCCGTGCGGTGCAGAAGCTGGTGCCCGCGCTGGAGAGTGCGCTGGCGTCCTGGGACAAGCGGATCACGACGGGTCAGCTCAACACGTTCCTGAAGGAGATCGTCGCTGCGACCCCACCGCCGGTGCGTGGCGGCAAGCAACCCAAGATCCTCTTCGCCACCCAGGCGACGGCGCGGCCGCCGACCTTCGTGCTCTTCACCTCGGGCTTTTTGGAGGCGGGTTACCGACGGTTCCTCGAGCGCAAGCTGCGGGAGAAGTTCGGGTTCGAGGGCAGCCCCATCAAGATCAACGTCCGGGTGCGCGAGAAGCGGGGAGCTCCGAAGAAGCGTTGAGTTTCGACCGTGGGTAAGCTCGAATGATGATGGCCGAACGCGCCTTGCGCACCGCACCCTCCCGGGTCTGCGCGCTCGAGCCGTTCTGGCCGTCGCGCCGTTTCATGGCCTTCGATGAATGGTGTTGTACGCGAACCTGATTCGCGTCCATTGACCCGTCGGCGCACTCGCCGTTTCATCGAAAGTAACGAACCTCGTGCGTTCGCTCATCATCTTCACCCTCGTCGGCGTGGGCGCCCAGCTGGTCGACGGCGCCCTCGGCATGGCGTTCGGCGTCACGGCCTCCACACTGCTGGTCCTCAGCGGTGTGGCGTCCGCTCAGGCCAGCGCCGCCGTGCATCTCGCCGAGGTGGGCACCACGTTCGCGTCGGGCCTCTCCCACTGGAAGTTCAAGAACATCGACTGGGGGCTGGTCCTTCGGCTCGGCGTGCCGGGAGCGATCGGAGCGTTCCTCGGCGCCACGTTGCTGTCGTCGCTGTCGACCGAGGACGCGGCGCCGGTGATGGCGGCGATCCTCTTGGCGATCGGCGTCTACGTGCTGCTGCGCTTCTCGCTCAAGACACCGCCCTCGATCGAGGTCGGCACGACCAAGCACGGCGCGAAGTTCCTGGTGCCACTGGGCCTGTTCGGCGGCTTCATCGATGCCTCCGGAGGCGGTGGCTGGGGCCCGGTCACGACCAGCACCCTGCTGTCGCGAGGCAAGACGGCGCCGCGGACGGTCATCGGCTCGGTGAGCGCATCGGAGTTCCTGGTCGCGGTGTCGGCGTCCCTGGGGTTCCTCGTCGGGCTGCGCGCGGAGTTCTTCGACAACTTGCCCATCGTGCTGGGCCTCGCGGCCGGTGGCGTGATCGCCGCGCCGTTCGCCGCGTGGCTGGTGAGCCGGGTCAGCCCGGCGATGCTGGGCGCGGCGGTGGGTGGCGTCATCGTGCTGACGAATGCGCAGAAGCTGGTGACGTACTTCAAGATCGAATCCCCATGGGGCACGCTGATCTTCGCGGCCATAGTCGTGGCGTGGGCGGCGTTCGGGTACCTCGCCTGGAAGCTGTCGAAGGCGCCCACGTTCGTGCCGGACGAAGTGCCTGACCCACAACCGGTGACCGACGCGCGCTGACGGCGGGCAGTTCGCCGCCCGATAGGGTTGTCAGCGATGTCCGTCGCCCAGATGATCCTGATCGCGTTGGCGGGTGTGGGGGCTGGTGCGATCAACGCGATCGTCGGCTCCGGCACCCTGATCACGTTCCCGACCCTGGTCGCGCTCGGCTTGCCGCCGGTGACCGCGACCATGTCCAATGCGGTGGGCCTAGTGGCCGGCGGCATCTCGGGCACCTGGGGCTATCGGCGGGAACTCACGGGGCAATGGGACCGGCTGAAGTGGCAGATCCCGGCCTCCCTGCTGGGCGCGCTGGTCGG
This sequence comes from Mycolicibacterium sp. TUM20985, assembly GCF_030295745.1. NCBI lineage: Bacteria > Bacillati > Actinomycetota > Actinomycetes > Mycobacteriales > Mycobacteriaceae > Mycobacterium > Mycobacterium antarcticum. The sequence continues at coordinate 2,979,857 of NZ_AP027291.1, read as the reverse complement.
GGCGTGGCTGCTGCTGCACCTGCCCGAGAAGGTCTTCATCTCCGTGGTGCCGGTGCTGTTGATCGGTGCCCTGCTGCTGGTGGTGTTCGGGCCGCGGATCCAGGCCTGGGCGCGGGGCAGATCGGCGGACGAGGCCGAGCCCGTGTCGACCAAGCGGATGGTCCTAGTGGTGCTCGGCACGTTCGCGGTCGGGATCTACGGCGGCTATTTCACTGCGGCGCAAGGCATTCTGCTGATCGGGGTGATGGGCGCGCTGCTGCCGGAGTCGATGCAGCGCATGAACGCGGCGAAGAACCTGCTGTCTCTGCTGGTGAACGTGGTCGCCGCGGCCGCGTACACGCTGGTGGCGTTCGACCGGATCAGTTGGCTGGCCGCGGGTCTGATCGCCGTGGGGTCGCTGCTCGGCGGGTTCCTGGGCGCCCACTACGGGCGTCGGCTCTCCCCGAACGCCCTGCGGGTGGTGATCGTCGTCGTCGGTCTGATCGGCCTCTACCGCCTGCTGGCCGTCTAGACGTCCGAGCTCTCACGCCACAGGTCGATCCCCGAATCCGAGGCGTACTTATCGATTTCGGAGAGCTCGTCGGCCGTGAAGTCCAGGTTGTCGAGGGCGCCGAGGTTCTCGTCGAGCTGCTCGACGCTGGACGCGCCGATGAGGGTCGACGCCACCGCGGGGTCACGCAGCACCCAGGCCAGCGCGAGCTGCGCCAAGGACTGGCCGCGTTGCTTGGCGATGCCGGCGAGTCCCCGCAGTTGGTCGAGAACCTCGTCGGTCACGAGGTCGTCGTCGAAGGTGGGTCGCGCCGTGGCGCGGTCGACGTCGGCCGCGGCCCGCTGAAGGTAGCGGTCGGTCAGCAGGCCCTGGCCCAATGCGGTGAAGGCGATCGCACCCATGCCGGCCTTGGTGAGCTCGGTGGTGAGCCCGCCCTCGATCCACCGGTTGAGCAACGAGTAGGAGGGCTGGTGGATGACCAGCGGCGTGCCGAGGCGCTCCGCGATAGCCGATGCCTCCGCCGTCTTGGCGGGCGAGTACGACGAAATGCCCACGTAGCGTGTCTTTCCCGCGCGCACGGCCGTGTCGAGGGCGCCGATGGTCTCCTCGAGTGGAGTGACCGGATCGATGCGGTGGGAGTAGAAGACGTCGACGTAGTCGAGCCCCATGCGGTCGAGCGACTCGTCGAGGCTCGCGAGCAGGTAGGCACGGCCGCCGAGCTGACCGTACGGCCCAGGCCACATGTCCCAGCCGGCCTTGGTGGAGATGATCATCTCGTTGCGGTACGGCTTGAAGTCGCGGCGCATCATCCGGCCGAAGTTCTCCTCGGCGGATCCGTACGGCGGACCGTAGTTGTTGGCGAGATCGAAGTGGGTGATGCCGCGGTCGAACGCGTGGCGGAGCACCTCGCGGATCACGTCGAAGGGCCGGTTGTCGCCGAAGTTGTACCAAAGGCCCAGCGAGATGGCCGGAAGCAGCAGGCCGGAGGTGCCCACGCGTCGGTAGGGCATCGCGTCGTATCGGTCGCGGGCCGCCGCCCAGGGGTCGTGGGTGAAGGGAACGTCGGTGATGGCGAGGTCGTCGGTCATGGGTCACTCCTAGGTTTGACGGTCAGAACTGTTGGCGGTCTGCTTCTTGCTCGAGAACGGCGTCGAGATCCGTGAGCCGGTCCATGTTGGCGACGACCCGTTGGGTCCGATTGTTCTTGGCCAGCATGTCGCGGTTGTGGTGGACGAAGTTCCAGTAGCCGGCGGTGAACGGGCAGGCGTCGTCACCGAGGCGCTTCTTCGGGTCGTAGGCGCAGTCGCCGCAGTGGTCGCTCATCTTGTTGATGTACGCGCCGCCGGACGCGTATGGCTTGGTGGCGAGCCGGCCGCCGTCGGCATGCTGGCTCATGCCGATGACGTTGGTCGGCATCACCCAGCGGAACCCGTCGACGTAGGCCGTGGCGAACCATTCGGTCAGGTCGTCGGGTTTGTAACCACGCTGGAGCGCATGGTTGCCGAGCACCATGAGGCGCTGGATGTGATGGCTCCAGCCGCGGTCGCGGACCCCCATCAGCGCGTGCCGTAGACACTCGGCGGTGACGGCGTCGGCGTCGAGATCAGTCCACCACTGCGGCAGTTCGGTGGTGGCACCGAGGGCGTTGTTATCGGTGTACTCCGGCCCGAAGTGCCAGTACAGGTGCCACATGTACTCACGCCAGCCGAGGATCTGGCGGATGAATCCCTCGACGGCGGCCAGCGGCGCTTCCTCGCGGCGGTAGGCCTGTTCGGCGGCCTCGACCGCGTCGAGTGGATGCAGGACGCCGAGGTTGAGGGGCACCGACAGCAACGAGTGCGACATCGCCCAGTCCTCACCCATGATGGCGTCCTCGTAGCGGCCGAAATCCGGCAGCCGCTGCTCGACGAACCTCTTGAGTGCGCGCTGGGCCTCGTCGGGGGTGACGGCGAACAGGCGCGGGCCGTCGACGCCGACGGTGTCGAGGTCCATCCCGTCGAGGTCGCGGCGCACCTGCGCGTCGATCTCGTCCTCGCGGGGTTGGTAGGGCTTGGGCAGGCCGAGCGTCTTCTGCTTCTTGGGCGGCGGCTCGCGGTTGTCCTCGTCGTAGTTCCACCGGTTGCCGACGGGTTCGCTACCGTCCATCAGCACGTTGAAGCGTCGGCGCTGGTCGCGGTAGAAGTCCTCCATCCTGAACCGTTGGCGATTGCCGGCCCAGTGTTCGAAGTCCTTGCGTGGCAACGCAAACATGGGTGTCGGCAGGACGTCGGCGACGAGACCTTGCTCCTGCAGCCGGTTGACGAATCTCTCCGCGGCGAACGACGTGGGCTGGTGCACCAGGACCGGTCGCCCAAATCGCTCGAGGGCGTCGGTGTAGGTGTCGGCCTGGAGCAAGGTGGTGCGATCACCGAGATCCTGGTCGGCGTGGCGCAGCGCCGAGAGGACTAGATGCAACTTCTGGCGGTGATAGCGACGCTTCCGAAGGGCGGAGGTGGCCTCGACGAGCAGCACCTCGCGGTGGGCGTGCTCGCCGCCGTACATCGCGGGCCCGAGTTGGTCGGCGAAGAGCCACAGGGGGGTGTCGTCGCGCGTCGTCGGACTCACGTCTCCTTCTTACCCGGCATCGCCGAGGTCGAAGCTGACGCAGTTGGGATTGCCGGTGGTCGCTGCGGTAGCATTTCGACCGCTGCCGGCGATCCCGGCAGCGGTCGCGGGCTGTGGCGCAGCTTGGTAGCGCACTTGACTGGGGGTCAAGGGGTCGCAGGTTCGAATCCTGTCAGCCCGACCGTGAAAACCCGCTCTGACCACGGTCGGAGCGGGTTTCCGCATCTTGCAGATTGTGGTGGTTGGAGCCAGTGGGCCAAGAGTGTCCCAACGGCCCATGAGCGTCCCGTCCTTAGCCGAAGAGTGCGGCGCCAGCGGCTCGCAAATCGTCGCGCTGGGCGTCGGAGTAGATCGACAGGGAGACTGCCGGATCATGGCCATGCCACGCGGCCACGACGTGCACCGGTAAACCGCCTGCCAACATCAAACTGACGCTCGTGTTGCGGAGTCCCTTGAGATGTATCCGGCGCAGACCGGCTCGTGCACGCAGCCGCTGGAACTCGTCGGAGTACCACTCGTGGCGGATGGGGGTGCCATCTTCGCGCACCGCGATCAAGCAATCGACCGACCAGGGAACTCCGAACGCTTCGGCTTCCTTCTGCTGACGGGATCGAAGGTCTCCGAGCGCGTTCGACAGCTCGGCGGGAAGTGGCAGGTCTCGCAAGCTGCGTCGGGACTTCGGCAGGCCCTCAATCGACTGGTTGCCCACCACGACGCGGCTTCGGCGGATGGCAAGCGTGTCACCGTCCAGGGCGGACCATCGAACAGCGAGCACCTCGGAACGACGTAATCCGTAGCAACTCAGCAGCCAACAGGCGAATAGGCGGTCTTCACGCACCGAAGCGCGGAACCGTTCGACATCGGCTAGTGACCAGGACTTCGCTGTCTCAGGTCGGTCCTCGATGAGCTCGTCGGTGGGGCGCTCGACGAGCGAGACGATGTTGCGGGTCAGTGCACCCTGATCAACGAAGGATTGGACGACCATTCCGAAGGTGGTTAACGTCGACCTGACTGTGATTGGCTTCACGCCACTCACCGCACTTCTTCCGGTGTCGAGTTCGTCGAGGACGTAGACACCTCGCCGCACGCGGGTAACACGGTTCGCTCTTCGAAGGCCAGCCAAGCATGTGTGCACGTCATTCTCGGGAAAGGCGGCCGCCAATTCTGCCGCGCTCACTCCAAGCGGGTGCTTTGAGATGAGCGTCGCAACACGCGTTGCAAGGCTTTCTGCCTGATAGCGTTTTCGCGAGCTGCGTCCCTCGGTGAGCATCCAGTCCACTAGGGCGTCACCGTCAGCTTTGGTTAGCTGCTGCAGCTTTTTGCCGCCAAGGTAGCGGCGAACGGCTTTCAAGTCGTGGGTGTAGCCCTCAAGAGTCACTCTACGGACGCCGCGGCGGCCTGCCAGCCACTGTTCGCATGCATCTTCGACGGTGATCGCGGACTTCCGTGCGTAACTACCGGAAGCGACTTCGGTTGTGATTCGACGGAATTCGCGTCTCGCCTCTGCCAAAGTTCGGTACGTAAACCGCCTGCGGTCGCGGGTGCCGTCCGGCTTGCTGCCCACGTCGGCCCGAAACTCATAGGTGACCGAGCCGCTCTTCGATGTCCTTCTGGTGATTGGCTCAGCACGCCGCGCGCGCACGGTCCGAGGAGCCCCGCTGCTGTCCGAACCGGCACCAGTTTGGGAAGTCAACGTGATCCATTCTCTTCGGTGAGGACTAGGAGATCACCAGGCGAGCGTCAGCTGCCGCGGGTACCGAGCAGCCCGGGACGCGTCATGCAGGAACGAGCTAGAGTGAATCTCGTCCACCTCTCATGCGGCAACGATTACGCGCAGCTCAGCTGTGACGATATAGATACGCCCGCCGAGCCGTCGCGACGGCAACTCTCCCGTGCCAGCGAGCCGGTAGGCCGAGGCCCGACTGATTCCCAGAAGCTTGGCCGCCTGCGGTACGGGCAGAAGAAGTGGTAGTCCTTCAAACGTATTGCTGGACATGCTTTTACGTCTCCTTAGTGACGAGGGCATCGCCAGGAGCGAACGATCTGAACCGATTCGCTTAGCGGTGCCGTGAATGTCTCCTTGCGATGATTGGAAGCGTATGAGACATTGCGACCCCGCGTCCACCAGCATCGGGCACTTTCCGGTGAGACATGTTTTTGAACAGGGAAATTCGTCGAGTGTCTCGATCGGACGCGGACAAGTAGCGACAGGATGCCTGTTGACCGGAACGGCAGTAGTCATAGGCTGTCGCAGCTGCCGATGACTCCAAAATGCGATTCGAGGTGCGCGTGCCTGTCGGTGATTCAAGGGGGTCGACAATGTTGAAGCCACTTTTGCACAACACTTCTCGATGCCCACGTCTTGCCACCGGCTCTATCTCGCGTGCCCGCCGACTACCTTCCGGTTGTCGCGGAAACTCCTCGGCGGCAGAGTCGGTAGCGCCGAGTAGTTCGGGAACGGTTGTTGTCCCCGGGACAGTTGCGTCGCAACGGATTCGACGTCGACCACGGGAGGCTCGCTAGCGCCGTCAGGGTCTTCGAAGAGTGGGATCTGGGCCTACCGCTCGGGTAGGCCGTCCGCGTGTAGGTCGTGGTAGATCATCAGCGCCAACTCGTCGGTCTGCGGGTCCTCGCGGTGGTCGGGTGGCGCCAGGCCGTCCTCAGCCCGGGCCGAGATCAGGTATCCCGCCTTGATGCGGAACGGTCCCGAGAAGTCCGGGGCCGGCCACAGTTGGTCGATCAGCGCTTCGTGGTCCTCGTTGGGTTCGCTCTGCAGGGCCGGGTTCGTCCAGCGTTGCTCCCAGCTGACTTGGGCCCGGTCCGGAATCGGGTCGGGTGTCTCCCATGGCGGCGGGGTCTCGTCGGTCGAAATCAGGTCGTACAGCTCGTTCTTGAGCACCGTCCGGGCTGCTTGGGCTCGCGCCGCCTCCAGCAGCGCCACCTTGGTTGCGTGATTCAGTGTCTTTCCGTTGCGGTTGCGGCTCCACACCGCGATGGCCTTCTCCCACAGATCTTCGGCCATGGTGGACGCCATCGAGCTGATCTTGTCCGCTTCGGCCATCAGAAATTGGCTGCGGCGCTCCGGTGTCCACTCCCCGGGCAGGCTCAGATCGGTCGTGTAGACCGTTTGCACCACCCGCACAATCTCCGGATCGATCATCGTCACCACCTGCCTCGCGGAGGGTCCTGAACAGATCCGGCTGGTTCGGGTCCGGTGCTCTGCTGCGGCTCACACTTTCCTGGCCAGGCTGGTAATGGCGGGGTCCGGGCAACCGCGGACGGCGGGACGTCCGGACGACATTTCCGCCAGCGTTCGCCGACTAGGAGTTCTCCCGATGCAGCGAGCCGGTACGTGGCAGAGCGCCTAACCCCCGGATTACTCACTGCGCGGGGAGAAGGCACGAGCAGCGGATGAGGGTTAAACACATTGGATGACAACGACGTTCAGCTCCTATAGTCTTTTCGATTCGGCTCAATGGTGGCCCTTGGTTGCATTTGTGGGCTACAGCGTGGACAGAACGATGCTGCATCCGTGCCGTCCGACTGTGAGATTGTGATGGTGCGCGACAGCGGGTCCTCGCACTCGCCGCACCACGGCGTCCTCCGTCCCGCCGAGATGGAAGGTGGGGTCGGTAACTCATTCAGTCGCCGCGCGAGGACGGCGGCGGGGTGGCGGACGCCCTCGGGTCGAGACGACAGGTGGGCCACCAGAGTCTGCGATGTCCAGCCCGCAGCGAAGGCTGCCTCGATTGCGGGTGACAGCTTCCTTGCATCCTTACCGCTAACTCGCCACGGCGTGGGAAGCGATTCCAGTACGAATGCCGTGGATGGTTCAGATGGAGGTTCTCTTACACGGTTCAAGGGGTCCGCCTCGTGGACCCGCTGAGGTATAGGCGGTGGACCTTCCCTCTCCAGGGATCGGACGGCCCCGGTGGTGTCCACGGACTGGGGGTGTCCGAGATCTGGACTGGCGCGCCTGTGCGGCGCATCGGGATGATTGAGAAGGTAACTACTTGGGCGTCTGGCACCGGAGTCGTGATACTGCGCGACTCGCTGTATGAGCCCTTGCCTTTCGAGCTTGCCAAGCGTCGCCAAGATGGTGCTCCGTGCGGCGCACGACTCAGAGGCGAGCGTACGAACCGATGGGTAGCATGAGAACTTCTCGTCTGCGCGATTCGCGAGCAAGATGAGAACTATGTCGTTTGCCATGAGCATGGGACCACTGTGACCTGATTTTGCCAGTGGGATGGGACCACCTGGATTGCCAGTTATGGGACCACCGGCGCGCCGCGTCGGTGGTCTCTTCGTTTGCCCGTTCGATCGCCGTGACAGTTCAAGTCACGGAGGCACGGGCATGGCTTTTCGGGAGGTCAGTGTGAACGAGATCAGGGAAGTGCTGCGGGTGTGGCTCGGGGTGGTGGGGTTACCGGCGCCGGGGTACCGCAGGATCGCCGCGCATTGCGGTGTGGACCGCAAAACGGTGCGCCGCTACGTGGAGGCCGCCCAGGCAGCGGGGCTGCGCCGAGACGACGATGTCAGCGCGCTCGATGACGGGTTGATCGGTGCGGTCGCCGAAGCGGTCCGCCCGGTGCGCCCCGATGGTCACGGCGCGGCCTGGGATCGGCTGCTCGAATTCGAGGAGCAGATCACCGCGTGGGTGGCCGGCGAGGGCGAGGCGCGGCCGTTGACGATCACCAAGATCGCGACGCTGTTGGACCGCCGAGGGTGTGTGGTTCCGTATCGGACGTTGAACCGATTCGCCAGTGAACGTTGCGGTTTCGGACGTAAGGACACCACGGTGCGAGTCGCCGACGGCGACCCGGGGGTGGAATGCCAGATCGATTTCGGCTACCTGGGGATGCTCACCGACACCGGTGATGGTCGTCGCCGCAAGGTGCACGCGTTGATCTTCACCGCCGTCTACAGCCGGCACATGTTCGTGTGGTTGTCGTATTCGCAGACCTTGGCGGCGGTGATCGCTGGCGCTCAGGCGGCGTGGGAGTTCTTCGGCGGCGTCTTCGCGGTGCTGATCCCGGATAACTTGAAACCGGTGATCGCCGCTGCCGATGCGGTCAACCCCCGGTTCACCGCGGGCTGGCTCGATTACGCCGGTCATGGCGGGTTCCTCACCGACCCGGCCCGGGTGCGCTCGCCCAAGGACAAGCCGCGGGTCGAACGCACGGTGCAGTATGTGCGTGGAAACTTCTGGGACGGTGAAACATTCACCAGTCTCGAGCAGGCGCAGCAGGCGGCGACCGCGTGGTGTGAGCGGACGGCCGGTATGCGCATCCACGGCACCACCTGCGCACGGCCGGTGGAGGTGTTCACCGCCGAAGAACAGCGACTCCTGCTGCCGGTGCCGGGGGCCTACGACGTGCCGGTGTTCAAGGCGGTCAAGGTGCACCGCGACTTCCACGCCGAGGTCGGCAAAGCCCTGTACTCGTTGCCCGAGCAGTGGATCGGCACCACGGTGGACGTGCGCGCCGATAGCGAGCTGGTGAAGTTCTATCACCGCGGCACGCTGGTGAAGGTCCATCCCCGCCAACCGGCAGGTGGGCGCAGCACCGACCGCAATGATCTGCCTGAGCACAAGGCCAGCTATGCGCTGCGGGACTTGGCGGCGTTGATCGCGGCGTGTGCCAGCCACGGGCCGAATGTCGGGATCTACGCCGAACGCATCCTCGATGACCCGCTGCCCTGGACCCGGATGCGGACCGTCTACCGGCTCCAGGGTCTGGTGCGCCGTTACGGCGCTGAGCGCGTCGATCGAGCATGTTCACTCGCGTTGGACCTCGACGTCGTCTCGGTCAACAAGATCGCTTCCATGCTGGAACGCGCCACCGAAACCACCACTCCGGCATTGCCCCGGGCGGTCGGGCAGTCAGCTACCCGGTTCTCGCGTGATCCATCCGAATTCACCAACACCCCAGCATCATTGACCGTCGTGGCCGATGCGCAACCCGAGGAGACCCGCTGACATGACCACGACCAACCGCGCAGCCGCCGACCCGGTCGGCGCTGATCTGCTCCGACTGCTCAAAGCACTCAAACTCGGCGCGTTGGCCGACACCCTGCCCGAACGTGCCGCCCTGGCCCGCCAACACAAACTCAGCCACATCGGGTTCCTCGAAACTCTGCTGGCTGATGAGGTATCCCGACGCGAATCCCGCTCAGCCGCCTTACGGGCGACCAAAGCCGGACTCGACCCGAGCATGCGTTTCGACACCTGGACCGCACAAGAGGACCTCCGCTATGACCGCACCCTGCTCGGGGATCTGACCTCGCTGCGGTTCCTCGACGCCGGCCAGTCCGCGATCGTCCTCGGGCCCGTCGGAGTAGGCAAGACGCATTTGGCAACAGCGTTGGGGCACATGGCTATTCGCCGACGGCACACCGTCATATTCGGTCGCGCCGACAAACTGTTCACCCGGCTACGCGCAGCCCGACTCGACCACACCGTCGACACCGAGATCCGCCGCCTGGCCGCGATTGACGTCCTCATCATCGACGACTTCGCGCTGCGCTCGCTCGATGCCACCGAAACCAGCGACTTCTACGAAATCGTCGTCGAACGTCACCGCACCAAGACCACCATCGTGACCTCCAACCGGGAACCCGCCGAATGGCTGACCATGACCGCCGACACGCTATTGGCTCAATCAGCCATCGACCGACTGACCGCGGCGGCCCACACCCTGGTCATCGAAGGACCGTCCTACCGCCAACGCGCCCGGCCCGGCCAGCTTGACCCAGACCACCCCGCCGAGCATCCTCAATAACGCGCCACGGTGGTCCCATCCTCCTGGCAATCAGGTGGTCCCATCACCCTGGCAAGCGACAAACTAGACGCATCATCGAGGTTTCAACCTCGACGGTTAACGACCAGTTGAGTGCTTTCCAGCTCATCCGTGATACCCAGGGACTGTGGATTTAACGGTGTTTCCGGCCTGACACGCTGAGCGATGCTCGGCGAGAAAGGTCGCCACGATGACGACACTGAATGACGTGACCAAGAAGAAGGCTGAGCAGTCCGCTGAGCAGAAGGCCGCGGTCGAGCTGGTGCGGCTGGCCCAGGAACAGGGCCTGTCACTGACCGGACCCGATGGGCTGCTCAAACAGCTGACCAAGACGGTGATCGAGGCCGCGCTGAACGAGGAGATGACCGAGCACCTCGGTTATGAAAAACACGACCCGCCCGAGGCGGGGTCGAGCAACATCCGCAACGGCACCCGGTCCAAGACTGTCCTGACCGACACCACCGGCCCGGTCGAGATCGACGTACCGCGGGATCGGGCGGCGACGTTCGAGCCGCAGATCGTCAAGAAACGGCAGCGCCGGCTCACCGGTGTCGATGAGGTCGTGCTGTCGTTGTACGCCAAAGGGCTTACCACCGGCGAGATTTCGGCGCACTTCGCCGAGATCTACGGTGCCTCGGTCTCCAAGGAGACGATCAGCCGAATCACCGACAAGGTACTCGAGGAGATGAACGAATGGACGGTACGGCCTCTGGATGAGACCTACGCCGCGATCTTCATCGACGCGATCGTGGTGAAGGTCCGCGACGGCCAGGTCGCCAACCGACCGTTCTACGCCGCCATCGGGGTCACCCTGGGCGGGGAACGCGACATCCTCGGCCTGTGGGCCGGCACCGGCGGTGAAGGCGCCAAGTTCTGGATGGCCGTGCTCACCGACCTACGAAACCGCGGCGTCAAGGACACCTTCTTCGTGGTCTGCGACGGCCTCAAGGGACTGCCCGAAGTGGTGAGCAACGTGTGGCCCCAAGCGATCGTCCAAACGTGCATCATTCACTTGATACGCAACACCTTTCGGCTCACGTCCCGCAAGTACTGGGATGAGATCAAACGCGATGTGAAGCCGATCTACACCGCGGTCAATGCTACTGCGGCCCGCTCGGCGTTCGATGATCTGGCCGAGAAATGGGGACAGCGCTACCCAGCGGTGATCAAACTCTGGGACAACGCCTGGAACGAGTTCATCCCGTTCCTGGACTACGACGTGGAGATACGGAAGGTGATCTGCTCGACGAATGCCATCGAGTCACTCAACGCCCGCTACCGCCGCGCAATCAAGGCCCGCGGGCACTTCCCCTCCGAGCAGGCCGCCCTGAAATGCCTGTACCTCGTCACCCGATCCCTGGACCCGACCGGCGTCGGCAGGGCACGATGGACGATGCGGTGGAAACCCGCGCTGAATGCGTTCGCGATCACCTTCGGCGACCGATTCCCGGCAGCCGAAACCTACTGATGAAAACCGCCGGAAACACCGTTAACGAGATAGTCCCGATACCCACGCATCTTTGAGCCTCCTGGACCATTCAGTATTTGGATCTACTGATGGAGAACGTGTTTGGTGGACGGTCGGTGCGGCGTCCCGCTGTCGGCCGCGCATGTCGTGGACATGTAATGACTGGAACGTAGACGAACGGGTGAAACAGCGTCCACCACCCTGGGCAACATGAGAAAGAATCAACGCTTGTCTTCACCAGGCTGGGACGATCGGCGAATTCTGGCAGAAGCGCTGATGCTCGAAATGATCCGCCATCCCGGCTGCCTACCGGTCGTGATCAAGTTCGTCGTTGTGACACTAGGTTCGCACGTCGGCAGAAACTCAAACCACCGGCTACGAAACATAGTTGGGCAGTAGTTAGGCACTAGTTGTGCATTAGTTGTGCATTAGTTGAGCAATGATGGTCACTAGTTGAGCACTGCTTGTGCACTTGTTGCCATGAGATTCTTGTTCAGCGCGCACGGATCTCTAAGTCGACCAGATGTATTCTTAGGCAATATCTTTCAATCGGTGGCCAATCCATACCGGATACCAGTACCGTAGGGAGGGTGGACCGCATACGTGGCTATAGGACCCCAGTAAGCGCTGTACGTCCACTGACCACACCTGCTCGTCGTTCTCGGTGGTATGCGGCCCGTCCCTGCGCCAAGACACTGCCCGGAGTCGCGGAGGTGATCCTTGAACGATGAACTGAGCCAGGCAAATAGTCGAGGATTCGAACTTGGCAGGAGGCATGCCGCGCTAGCGGAGGTCATTGGGCAAGCCGCACTCTGGGCCTGCACTTTCAGGTTCGTGACCGCAGATCTTCTACCCGACGGATCCGCATTCGTGACATCCCCGCTCGAGGGTCATGCTGCCCACCTGATCGAGCTTTGGGATCGTCTCGGTGGCGCGTGCGCCGACCTTGCCTCATCACTTGGTGAGGGCATGAATAGCCAAGAGATTTCAGCGACGCAGCTAAGCGACGAATCTGCAAGTCAGTCAACGAATTACGTGCAAGGCGCGTATTTCGTGCGTCTCCTGCAGTCAAGAAGCTTCTACGGCCCTACCATGCTTGACTTTTGGCGAACCGAGCTGACGAACGCGTCGCTCTATCTCAGTGTCGCCGGTATCTGTACCGACGAGCTGGAACGGTATGCCGCCATCTCACAGGCACTTTTCAATGATGCTTCTTCAACGGTACGGAGTGCCTATGCGAACGCGGTCGGGGCGACGTATGGACGGATTTGGGCGCGTGCGGCACCAGCCGATGAGGGACGCGTACTCGTCGCGTGGATGAAAGCGCTGGCTGATGGTGGGTTCAGCTTCGACGAGTGTGTCGCGGAATTGCGTGATCCGGCAGTGACGTCACCCGACGCGGTGTCCTACTGTCTTGACAGTAAAAGTGTTTGGCTGCTTGAAGAATGAGCATTGTCATATCGGCAATTGGTGTCGTGGCCGGCCGCTTTAGTCGAGTGCGTCATGAGCCCGAGGGGTCAGCTTCAAGTGACAGTGTCATTCGACCCCACATCTCACGGGCGATGCATTGAGCGACGTAGCCGGGGACGTCGAAAAAGCGCGTTGCGCCCCTGGTCGGAAGGCCGTCGATATCTTGCTCTCGGTCCCTGAAGAGTTGAAGGAGCGGATGGTGAACGTCATTACATGGACACAGCCCTACACCGGCATCAGCACTCAGCAGGCGTTCATCCGCCGGGCGATCTTGATGTTGTGCGACCAGCTCGAACGTGAACTCAACGCTGGCGAACCATTCGAGCCACGCGCCATCCTCCAATGAGACGCCGCACGCCCTCTTGTCGTGTGACGGCCCGTCGAACACTTGGACCTGGGCTGGGGGAGCGCCAGATGGGTCGGTCTGCATGTCAGTGTCGCCGTCCCAATTTCGAGCCTGATGACGAGATGTCGTTTCGCCGCACGGAGTTGCATGATGTTGCCGATAGGCGACATCTTCTGCGAATGAAGCATTTTGGAGATGTTTCTGCGCTAGTGGACGAGTACTCCGTACTCGCAATAGGGTCTTTTTCGTGACCGCGGAGTGCTGGAGGCGTCACCGCAACGGGCTGATTGCCGCCGCGGTGGCGTGCCTGGTCACAATAGGTGCCGTGCTGGCCACCGGCTCGGCCCTTATCCGTCCAATCGAACCGGCGCGGCACACACTAGTCGTGGCACCACCGTCATTGACGTACGGCAAGGGTGACGTCGAGGCCGACAGGGGCACCACATGTGCGGTTTGGGACCAAGCCGCACGGACGCTTGCGTCGACATCGAAATTGCGCGCGGCAATAGCCGAGGACAACGGGTCCAGCCCAGAGGCGCGGAACGCTCGCACCGATGAAAAGCGGGTTGGTGTGTCGGTGCTGGTCTATCTCAGAACCAAGATGGGACCAAGCGCACCGGCGGCGGTCTCGACACCGATCAGAAACTGGATCGTTGCGCAGATCGACAGACTGCACGCAGTGAATATGCGCGACTGGAACGCATCCAACGTAGCCACCGCTCGGGCCAACGAACTGGCCTCGAAGATCGTTATCGAATGTGGGTTGCGCTGATGCTAGATACCGGAAGGTCTGTGGGATCGTATGGGCGGCTGATAGTTACACCCGATATGGAACCACCGGATGCGGCGTGTTGGGATGCCCAGGAGCAGACCTACCGAGCTGGTGCGACGTCGTGGAATGGAGTCCACCAGCAGATCGTTACTGACAGCGCAAGATTACGCGATGCGGCCGATTCACAGGGTTTCGACGAAGTTCACCGGGTGAACGCGGCGTTGGCCGAAGAAGCCAAGACGATCGCGGAATGGCACGCCAAAGTGGGAGACAAGTGCGCCGATATCGCCACGGTGCTTCGCGATACGCGGTCAGGGCAGGAGCAACTCGTCCGCGACGCGGACGCCAAGATCGCGAGCGCGAAATTGCCGGGCGAAGCCGAAGCCCTGGTGACCGAGTACCACGGCATAGCCCGGTACCAGACCGAAGCGGGAGTAACCGCCGCGATGGCATCCCACGCCTCGTTCAAGAAGAGTACTGAAAGTACAAGAGCGCTCTACCTTTTGGCGAAGTGGGGTGACGTTCCCGCGGCACCTCCCGCGCAACCGGTCGATCATGAGACGTCGCCGGGCGTCGAGCAAGTAGATGACCCGTGGAACACCTCGCGGGAGAACGGCAGCGACGAGAAACATCCTGCCGATGCGCCGGCTGATCCGACCACGGGTTTTTCCACCACTCAGCCTGGAGTCGGCCCCGGGATCAAGACGACTACAGATGATGAAGGGATCAAGAAAACGAGTGGGCCTGCGACCCAAGCAGCGCTGGGTGTGGCTTCTCCGCCAGCAGCGTCCTCACCGCTGAGCGGTATGCCGTCAGTGGGCGGCAGAGGCGGCAGTGGCGGGATGGGTTCGGGTGGTGGTGTGCCGAAGATGCCTGGCGGCCTGGGAGGTGGCGGCATGCCCGGAATGGGATCCAATCCGCTGAGTACCGGTGCGGGTCGAATGCCTGGAGCTGTAACCGGTTTGCCGAATGCCGGGGGAGTGCCCGGCTCAGGTGCAGGGGCCGGGTCACCTCTGTCTGCGTTCACTCAGGGAATGTCGACGACGAGCGGCGTCGGCGGTGGGATGCCCACGGCACCCCCACCGCCACCCGCTTCGGCGAGTCCGTCGCAGGCCTTGTCGGCGGGCGGGTCTGCGACGCCAGTGTCGACGGCGGGCAGTGGCGCGGCGCCGGTCTCAGCGCAGCCAGGCACGGTCACCCCTGCCGCTTCTGCTGTGACTCTGACCGGGGGCACGGGTACCGGCGGGGTTGCGGCGATGATGCTTCCCCCGGGCTCGATGGGGCCGCCAGCTGGTGCTGTTCCGCCGCCAGCGGCGACTGTCCCGGTTGGCGCCGCCAGTAATACTCCATCGGCTTCGCCGCCGCTCTCTGGTGCGGGCGCGACGCTGATTCCGGCGAGCGTAGTGGCCGCGGGGCAGACGGCTGCGGCTCGCGATCGGCAGGAGTCGGCCAACGCCGCGGCGGCCAAGGAGCTGGCCTGGAAGCTTCAGCACGCAGCTCAAGCAGTCAACTATCCGATCGAGTGGGCAGTGGGGGTCTTCCGCTCACCGATCGGCACGGAAACTGTCATCACTTCCAATGACGGTGCGAGTTATATTCCCGCGGGCGTATTCGTTCCTCGATCGGTTCGTGTATTGGCCACAGATCCGTTGGTGGATGACCATTTTCGGCAGTTGTGGTTCGGCTGGTCTGATCCCGCGCGGATCCTCCTCGAGTACGCACAGCTGCGGGCCGAGCTTGGCTGGCGTCTGGTCGCGGCAGCGACCACGGTCGGAGTGAGTGTGCTGCGCGACACCGGGGTGGAGCACCCACCGTCGTGCACTCGTCAGACAAACCCGCTTCTACAGCCAGGCCAACAGGTGGCAGCCCAACACATCGACAGCATGCACGTGCACCGGTTGGCGGTGCTATGGCCCGACGTGTACCCACGGTTATTGCGCGTCATGGATGCCCACCCGATCTTCCAGGACCGGATCGTGTCAGCGACGAGCGCGTCGTTGGTGAACTCGGCGGCTACGCAGGTTAATGCGGTCGACGACGGCATCCCCGACTCCATGCGGCAGATATGGTCAACCCGCGGTGGCGACCGCGAGCCCACCCCCCAACAATGGGCTAAGTACGACGAGGACGCGAAAACATTCAATACGGTGACGTCCATCTGCCGGCCTGCGTTCGCCAACGGTTCCACCGCCGACCCCAGCGACACGATCGGTGAACTGGCAAGGTACCGAGCTCACTGGCTAGTGGCCCGCACCGCCGAGCACATCGGCGGGTGGGCAACACGTCCATTGCCGCTTGCCGATATGTGCTATGCCGCCGCTGCCGTCGGCAACATCCACCACCGGGACCTTATAGTGAACGCGCTTGCCAGCGTCGAAGAGGACCTCGCGGTCGGCCCATGAGTCCAGCCATGTGGGAGCTCCAACATGAGGGGCCCGAGCCACCAGTACGTGTGCCCGCGAGGTGTGCGAAGCCAACGAATCCTCGGAAACTTGCGGACGAGATGCCGGGTTTAAACCGTTGGTGCCGATGATCGATCCCTCGCTGCCGCGGGTCAGCATGACTGACCTACGCCGCCAATTCGGCCGAATACTCGATGAAGTGGAACGGGGACACACCTACGTAATCACAAGGCGTGGGCGCGAAGTCGCTCTGCTCATCCCAGCTGCGGAGTACAGCCGTTTAAAAAGAGGACGCGAATGAGCGGGTGGTGGGGGCGATCCTCATGCGTTCGGTGTACGACGTGTCGATGTGCACGGACCCTGCCAGCGTGGAGCCCTCGGCCGGTGAATTCTTCTGAGAATCTGGCGGTACTGGCGGCCTCGGGCGGGCTGAATTTGAAGCCGTCGATCTTCCGATCAGCGTCTGTATTCCGCGGAGAGCGCCCGTCCTTCGCTTACATCGCATGTGAGCCAACGGTTTCGGACTGTGATATCCGGACCGCTGCGATCCAGCCGATTGATCACATCGCTTCTTCCTCACTTGTGACCGGGGGGTTCCGCCCGCGCCCGCATCCGACGCGCCGCCTATCGCAAGCGGAGTCGTCGCCGCGGGGTGTCCGGGCAGCGCGAGTGCGACAACAAACCGGGGCTCATGATGAACCAGTCATCTAACAGCAGGCCAATGTCGTCTGCCGGGGCGAAACATGAAGTCGATGCCGCGAATGCATCGCGGAACTACCCCGGATGGTTCAAAGACTTCCTATCTGATCGCGCAATTCGCAAGCTCTCGCCCTACACGATTAAGGCGTATTGTCAGGACTTCCACGCGATTGCTAGGCAGGTAGTCGGTACCGCCGACGCCATTCGCAACCTCCGAACGGACGAGCTGACCAAAGTATCGCTTCGTTCTGCCTTTGCCGGTTACGCCGACACACACTCGGCGGCGTCGGTCCGGCGGTGCTGGTCGACGTGGAACACGTTGTGCACCTTTCTAATAACCGCAGAGCTCGTCCAGACCAATCCTATGCCGCTAATTGGTCGCCCGAAGGTGCCAAAGACTCTCCCAAAGAGCTACCCCGGTCGAGCCGTAACCGATCTGGTCGCCGCTATCGACGCTGACCGAGGATCCGCCCGCAACAGCGACTGGCCCGAACGCGATCGCGCTATTCTCTTTACCTCGCTCTTAGCTGGTCTGAGGGCCGAGGAACTGCTTAACGCCAATTTCGGCGACATTCGCCGAACAGACGACGGCGGCGTATTCCATGTACGCGGAAAAGGGAATAAGGACCGTCGCGTACCGGTTGCCGGAGACCTTCTCGAGCTGCTTGACGACTACCTGCGAACTCGCACCACCCGTTTTCCTCAGACGCGCGAGGAAACAGCCGAGGGTGACGCGCTGCACTATCATTTACCCCCGACTGCTCCCCTCTTCTTAGGCGTCGACGGAGGACGCATCACCCGCGGAACGCTCCAGTATCGAGTCCTGAGAGCCTTTAAGAAAGCCGGCATCAACGGCGAGCGACCACCCGGTGTCCTTGTGCACGGTCTGCGCCACACGTTCGCCACCGAACTCGCCAACGCTAACGTCAGCGTCTACACGCTTATGAAGCTGCTCGGTCACGAATCCATGGCCACGTCACAACGCTACGTCGATGGCGCCGGCACCGAGACCCGAACCGCCGCCGAACTCAACCCCCTCTACGACCTGCTCCGAACTCTCGAGCGGCATTCGCGAAGGCGGTGACCCGAGGCTCACCCACCGCGTGCCGGCCTGCTGCTGCTCCACCGGGGCTGGGTGCGTCCACGGAACTCCTCCCGTTCGCAACCGCACTGAGCTCAGTTCCGCCCCTGCGAGACTCTTCGCCAACGGCGCGCCAGTGTCCCCGATACGCCGCTGACGGGGCCATGTCGGTCAACCACCTCCAGGTGTGCGTAGGACGTCACGTACTCACCATGGGTCGGCTGCTCGCCTAAGAGCGCTGTCTGCGCCCCGCGACGTCAAAACGTCGCGCAACATCACCGCTGCGTGATGCGGCGCGTGCGCAACAATTGGAAGGCGGTGCAAACTGCTGCAGCGGAACGTATTTAAGCACTCCTACAGTATGCAAGGACATGTATAACTGCGGATATCCATGAAAAACTCGAGGTGCCACTCGACGATTAGCGAGCCGTGAGTCCCGGGGCCCGGCGTGCCACAGCCATCGGGTTCGGTTGGCAGTGTCGGTCATGTACCGGTGACCGCGCTGGTCACCTCGGACCGCCGCTGTTCCATGATGACGCCGCCGTTGCGCCACTGAACCGCGGTTACCGCGTGTCAGATTCCTCGCCGAGGTCGGTGGGATTCGCCGGTCCCATTGCGTCGGCGGCTGCATCCTTGCGCCGGTGCTTCCTCGATTGCCAGAAGGCGATCGCCGCACCGAGGGCCAGGCCGGCAACGGCTGCGGTGATGACCGTTGTCTTGGTGTCCGACCCCTCGGGGGCTGATTGTGAAGGCGCAGCGCCGGCGTTCGGTGCGGGTTCGGTCGGTGCGGGCGAGGGTGGCCCCTCGCCGGGAACGCCGGCGATGGTGAAGGTGTAGGACCCGGTCACGGGGTGGCCATCGGTTGACACCACGCGGTAGCCGACGGTGTACACGCCGGTAGCGGGGCGGTTCGGCCCCACGACAGCGGTCAGACGCGGCCCTTCTACTTTGGGAGATCCAGACACCCAGTTGCGGCCGTCGGCACCGCTGACGACGACGGTGGCGAACGCGGGGTTGATGTCTTCGCTGAAGGTCAACAGGATCGCGGTCGGCGACGATGTTAGGTTCGCGTCCCTGGCAGGATCGGAATCCACGAGCGCAGTGTGAGCGGCGGCGATGCCCGCTCCCAGCAATGAGAGGACCAGCGCTATCAGCGACGCCGCGATGGTGCGCAGGACGGTCTTGGTCACGGTCCTCCTTCAGTTCGATAGCAAGTGCGGCTACGTGCCGCCCACACCCGAGTGTATGTTTCGGTCTGCGACCTATGGGGATGGTACGTACGGACCTAGGCGATAGGTGCGGACGCCTCTGCCGAGACGGTGTCCCGTGCGCTGGGGCGTTGCGCTGACGGCTCTCCTGTTCGCGGTCTGGGTAGTATCGCGGCCTTGTTCGGGCCGGACGGCAGCGACAACGCCTTGCCTGAGGTGTTCTGCGTGCTGCTCTGGGTCGGGCTGGTCGCCGTTTCGGTGCTGATCGGCCCGGTCTGGAGGGCCGTCTCGCCGTTGCGCACGGTGTGGCGCTTACGCGGGATGACGCGCCGGAAGACATCTGATCGGCCCGCAATGCGCAAGTATCCGCTGACATGGGGATGCCGGCCGGCGGCGTTCGGTCTGCTGATCTTCGCGTGGCTCGAACTGGCCAGTCCTGATGCCGGTTCGCTGGTGGCAATCAGATCCTGGCTGTTGGCGTACACCGTCCTGATGTTGTTGGGCGCGTGGGCGTTCGGCTCGCGGTGTTTCGCCCGGGCCGCTCCGTTCGAGGTCTACAGTATGGCGGTGTCGCGGCTGGCTCCGTTCCGTCGCAGCCCCGTCACTGGCCGGATCACGGCGATCAATCCGATGGACCATCTGACGACCATGCCCGTGAGTCCGGGAGGGGTGTCCGTCCTCGCGGTGCTGGTCGGGTCCACGGCCTTCGGCGGTTTCTCGCAGTCGCCCGCCTTCCGAAACCTCGTCGACCAGTGTGCGGCGTCAGTACCCGTGCCCAGCGAGGCCTGGGCCGCCTCCCTGCTCCGAACCGTCGGCCTGGTTGTGTTCGTCTCGGTCGTCGGCGTGACCTCCTGGGCCGCGGCAAGGGCCACCGGCGGGGTGACGGCGGACAGACGTCGGTGGCTGCCCGGCGAATTGGCGCACTCGTTGATTCCGATCGTCGTCGGCTACATCTTCGCCCACTACTTGTCCTATCTGGTGGAGCGCAGCCAGGAGACGATCGTGCGATTGGCCGACCCCCGGGTCGAGGTTGGCACCTGCTCGGATTGGACTCCACTGACGTCTTCTACGGCTGTCTCAGGACCCGTCGTTGTTGTGGATACTCAAGGTTTCCTGTGTCGTGATCGGGCGCATCGTCGCGGTCGTCGAGGCCCACGACCGGGCTCTGCACCTGCTTCCTAGACGGCATCAGATCATCGGTCAGTTGGCGATCATGCTCACGATGGTGGGGTACACCTTCTCGGGGTTGTATCTGTTGTTCGATGGCTGAACCCGGACCACGCCTCACACGTGGTGATCGCGCGGTGACGTGCCGGCGCGCAGCAAGATGGCCCCAATGGCGACGAGTCCGGCCAGGGCGCCCACCAGGATCCACAGCGCGGGACTGGAACCTTCGGATCGTTGCTCGATGTCCGCGTCGTCGTACGAGTGCGTGGTGGGCGTCGGAACCGAAGGGCTCGGAGAGGCCGGCGCCGTCGGCGACGACGCTCGCCCCGGTTCTACGGCGACCGACGAAGCCGCGGTTGGCGCACATTCGAGGACGACGGTGGTGAGCAAAAGTATGAGCGCACTACCCGTTCGTCTAGCAAGCACCCGCCAGACTCGGCGATGCGAGCATGGCGGGCCCGTGGTCACCGTACGAAGTAAATGGTGGCGAACAGCGCGATCCACACGATGTCCACGAAGTGCCAGTAGTAGGAGACGACGATGGCCGCCGTCGCCTGGGCGGGGGTGAACTTGCTCATGCGCGTGCGCATGAGCAACATGATGAAGGCGACAAGACCGCCGATGACGTGCAGCCCGTGAAAACCAGTGGTCAGGTAGAAGACCGAGCCGTAGGCGCTGCTGGAGATGGTGGTTCCCTCGCGCACGAGGTTGTAGTACTCATAGGCCTGTCCGAGTACGAAGAGCAGCCCCATGGCGAAGGTGGCGACGTACCAGCGGCGTAAGCCGAACACGTCGCCGCGTTCGGCGGCGAAGACTCCCATCTGACAGGTGAAGGAGGACGCGATCAGGATCAACGTCACGGGTACGGCGAGGGCGAGGTTGAGTTCCGTGGGGGGTGGGGGCCACGCCTCGGACTGCGCGCGGGCGGTGAAGTACATCGCGAACAACCCCGCGAAGAACATCAGCT
This sequence comes from Mycolicibacterium sp. TUM20985, assembly GCF_030295745.1. Classification (NCBI taxonomy): domain Bacteria; kingdom Bacillati; phylum Actinomycetota; class Actinomycetes; order Mycobacteriales; family Mycobacteriaceae; genus Mycobacterium; species Mycobacterium antarcticum. Next base: position 2,958,386 of record NZ_AP027291.1, on the reverse strand, counting down.
CGCTGGAGAGCCAGACGATGGTGCCGACGGCGACCATGTTGGGTCGATTGAGTGAGTGAACCCGCGCCGTGATGGCGGTTCCGCTTGTCATGTCGTTCCTCGCGCCAAGTCCACGGTTCATCTACTGAGTCACTACCTACTGTGGCACATAGTAGGTAGTGACGTGTCGTCGCCGGAACTCACGTCAATACAAGGTTGCTGCCACTTCGTGACACGTTGCACTCGTGAAGGTTTCGCGATGCCTATAGGGGTCACCCTCCGGGCGAACCGGTGTGCACGGCCGCGACACGATTCGCATACGTGGACATTGGGCGCGTTTAATCGTAACCTTTCCGTGACCTACGTAGCTAAACCATAGATGTCCCTGCGGTGTGAGGATCCACGTCTTGAGATTCGGCCGTTCTGCTCCGATATGCCAATCGACTGTTGCTCTCGTCGGGGCAGTCTTGGTGGCGGTGACGCTCGGAAATTCAGCGGGCACTGGTCGGGCGGACCCGGCATCCGACGCGTTGGCGCGTATGACGGAGCTATCACGGGAAGCCGAGCGGACCGCCGAAGCCATTTACTCTGCTCAACTGGATCTCGAGGCCAAGCTGGCAGCGCGACGCGGGGCCGAGGATCGCCAGCGTGCGGAATCCTGGGCGTTGGCCGCCGCGCGAGCCGACCTGGGCAGATATCAGGACGCGGTCGATGCTGCGGCGGCGGCGTCCTACATGGGCGGTTCCACCGGTGTCAGCACGGTGTTGACGGCGCAATCACCGCAACGACTGCTCGACGACCTGTCGGTGAAGGAGGTCATGGCCCGCCAGATCTCGGAGCGCATGACGGCATTCCGGGCGGCGTCGACGCGTGCCGACGTGGCCGCTCGCGCTGCGGAGGCATCGACGCTGCAAGCACGGGCGGCAGCCGAGCAGGCGACGTCGGTCCGTGATGGCCTGCAGGCCAGGCAGAGTCGGCTACGCGGGCAGATAACCCAAGTGGAGGCGCTGTACCGGGTGTTGACTCCCGAGCAGCGCTCGGTGCTGGCCGACCCGGGGCCCGTGCCCGCCGAGCAGTCGCCGCCGCCCACTGACCCCGCCATCGTCGCGATGCCCGAGCCGTCGCTGCCGGACACCACCGCAGCGTTGCCCGGTTCGGCGGGGGACGGGATGCCCGTCGTGCAGGCGGCACTGACCCGGGTGGGTGCGCCGTACTCCTGGGGCGCCACGGGGCCGGACGCATTCGACTGCTCGGGGCTGATCAAGTGGGCGTTCCTGCAGAACGGCAAGTCACTCCCGCGATCGAGCCAAGCGCTTGCGGCGGGGGGACAGCCCGTCGCGGCGTCCGACGTCCAGCCCGGTGACATCGTCACGTTCTACTCCGACGCCTCACATGCGGGCATCTACATTGGTGATGGAAACATGGTGCACGCCTCGACGTATGGAACGCCGGTGAGGGTGGCTCCGATATCGTCGGCGCCCATCTACAACGTGCGGCGCTACTAGCCACTGACGGTAGCGTTGCCCGCCTTCCATTGATCCCATGGAATGTTCCAATCGCCGAGCCCGTCGATGCCGGGCAGCGTGGGCCCGACGGTGTTGATGACCTGGACGACGTCTCCGCGCTTGGCCGTGTCGTAGAACCACTTGGCGTTGTCGGGGTTGACGTTGAGGCAGCCATGGCTGACGTTGGCGCGGCCCTGGCTGCCCACCGACCACGGTGCGGAGTGAACGTAGATCCCACTGTAGGACATCTGAGTGGCCCAGTTGACCTCGGTGCGGTATCCCTCGGCTGAGTTCACCGGGACGCCGTAGGTCGAGGAGTCCATGACGAGGAACGAGTATCGGTCGCCGATGATGTACGTGCCGTTGTCGGTGGGAGAGGAGTTCTTTCCCATGGAGATCGGCATGGTTCTGACCACCGCGCCGTTGACGCGCACGGTCATCGTCTTGGTGGCGTCGTCTGCCGTCGCGATGACCTCGTCACCAACCGTGAAGTTGCGTGAGACGTCTTCCTGGCCGAACAATCCTTGGCCCAGGTCGACGCCGTAGGTGTTGACCTCGACGTTGACCGCCGTTCCGGGCTTCCAGTACTGCGCTGGGCGCCAACGCACCTCGCGATCGCTGAGCCAGTAGAAGGCGCCCTCCACGGGAGGTTCGGTCGTGACGGCGATGGCTCGCTGAGCGGCGAGCCGGTCGGGGATGTTCTCATCGAAACGCACGGAAATGGGTTGGCCGACGCCGACGACCTCACCGTCATTGGGTAGCACGTAGGGCATGGTGAGGCTCTTCGGCGACGCGGTTGCGAACGTCGCTGTGCTGCGGGCGACGCCACCGAGGCCCAGCGCCTCGGCGTTCAAGGTGTACGTGCGGTTGTAGCCCAGGGGCTCCGCCGAGCGCCACGTGACGCCATCAGCGCTCAGGTCACCCTTGACCGCGCGCCCCTGTTCGTTGACCAAGGTCACCGCCCCGAGGACACCGGTCGCCGCGTTGACCGTCACCGGCGAGTCCACCGAGACTCCCACGGCGCCCTCGGTGACCGACGTCCGTACATCGGGGACGAGGAGGTCGGCGTACGGGGTGCCCTTGTCGACGATGGCTTCGGGCTGCTGGGGCGGCGGCGTCGGACCGCCGCACGCGCTCACGCCGAGGACCACGCCTGCGGTGGTCAACAATGCCACCGTCGTCCACCAGATGCCCCTGCGCCGGGTGGTCGCCGCGGAGTCGATCCCCCTCATCAGGGTCATCCCGTCCTTCGTCGTGGAACTGTCACACCAACATCTTACGTACTATCTACGTAGAGGAGATCCGAGATGTTCCGGTCCCGAGGCGGGCGCGCTCGTTCTGCCTGGCCACGGAGGTAGCGCTTGTCCACGACGCGGACCCGACGTTCGGGAATGCCCACCCAGTGTCGGGATCGCCGTAGCTGGATGCGGGCGAAGTGGTGTCGGGTCGCGTTGGCAGTGGCCGCCGGGTTGGCCGTATGCGCCAGCTTCCCGCCATACGGTGTGTGGCCCGCCGCGATCGTCGGCTTCGCTCTGCTGGCATGGGTGCTCGGCGACCGTTCGACGACGGCGATCGGTGGGATGGGGTTCGGGTTCCTGTTCGGCTTGTCGTTCTACCTGCCACTGCTTCCGTGGACCGGCATCTTCGTCGGAGCCCTCCCATGGGTCGCCCTCAGCACGATGTGCGCACTGTTCCCCGCTCTCTTCGGCGGCGTTGCGGTCACATTGCGCCGACTCCCTGGCTGGCCGCTCTGGTGGGCGTCGTGTTGGGTGAGCATCGAGTGGCTCAAGTGCAGTATCCCGTTCGGCGGATTTCCTTGGGGCGTCGTAGGTTTCGGTCAGGCTGATGGGCCGCTAGCCTCATACGCGCGGATCGGCGGTGTGACGCTGGTGTCGCTCATCGTCGTCCTCTCCGGATTCCTGGTATCCGTGCTGGCGGGTCGTGTTCGGCGGCGAACACGCCTGCTCGCCGACCCGATCGCGGTTCACGCGGCATTGGCGTTGCTGTTGGTGGTCCTGGGCTGCCTGGCGTCGAGCATGCTCGTCGGGAAGCGCAGCGGCGCCGAGGCATCCGAGACGCTCACCGTCGCCGCAGTGCAAGGAAACGTGCCACGGCTTGGCCTGGACTTCAACGCACAACGCCGCGCGGTGCTGGCCAACCACGTCGAGGAAACCCTGCGACTCGCCGACGACGTCGCTGCGGGCACCGTCGATCGACCACAGCTAGTGATCTGGCCGGAGAACTCCTCGGACGTCGATCCCCTCCTCGATCCCATCGCGGCAGCGCAGATATCGTCCGCGGTGTACGCCGTAGCGGCGCCCATCATGGTGGGAGCGGTACTGGCCGGGCCCACCCCGGCGGCGTCTGAGCCGGCCACCGCCACGAACAGCGTGATCGTGTGGTCGCCCAGCAGTGGCCCAGGCGAACGCCACGACAAGAAGATCCTGCAGCCCTTCGGCGAATACTTGCCCCTTCGCAACGTCGTCCAGAACTTCTCCAACTACGCCGACCGAGCGGGCAACTTCGTGCCCGGCAACGGCGCGGGCGTAGTCCAAGTCGCGGGAACGACGGTCGGCGTCACCACGTGTTGGGAAGTGGTCTTCGACCGGGCGCCGCGAGATGCCGTGCGCAACGGTGCACAAGTGCTGGTCGTGCCGTCGAACAACGCGACGTTCAACGAAACGATGAGTCGACAACAGTTGGCGTTTGCCAAGATTCGTGCAATAGAACATGACCGGCCCGTCGTCGTCGCCGCCACCACCGGTATCAGCGCTATCATCGAACCCGACGGAACGGTGACGCGCGAGACCGAATTCTTCACGGCTGCATACCTCGTGGACGCGGTGACGCCGACGTCTAAGGAGTCCCCCGCGACCCGGTGGGCGCCGTCCCTGCAAACTCTGCTTCTCATCATCAGCGGTGGTGCGATCGCCGCGGCTACCTGGAGACGCCGGGCATGCCAGACCGTTTCGCAGGCGGGAGTGGCAGCCAGTGGCGAGCAGCGATAGCAAGTCCACACACTGCGATGTCCAACATCGCCCGCCCCTTCGGCGGCGCGCCGCCGCTGCCATGGCCGCGGTTCTGATGGGCGCTGCAGTCATCGGATGTGCCGGCGGCGACGACGCCGTCGCCCAAGGCGGCACGTTCGAATTCGTCGCGCCGGGTGGACAAATCGACATCTTCTACGACCCGCCACAGGACCGAGGTCGCCCCGGAACGATACGGGGGCCCGATCTGATGGACCCAAATCGCACGGTGTCCCTCGATGACTTCGCCGGCCAAGTCGTGGTGATCAACGTGTGGGGCCAGTGGTGTGGCCCCTGCCGCACCGAGATGCCTGAGTTGCAGCAAGTGTATGAGGCGACGCGCGCCGAGGGAGTCGCCTTCCTGGGGATCGACGTCCGCGACAACAACCGCCAAGCCGCAGTGGACTTCATCGTCGACCGCAACGTCACCTTCCCGTCCATCTATGACCCACCGATGCGCACGATGATCGCCCTGGGGGCCAGGTATCCCACGACGGTGATCCCGTCCACGATCGTCTTGGACCGGGGGCATCGTGTCGCCGCCGTGTTCCTGCGGGCATTGTTGGCCGAGGATCTCGAACCCGTGGTTCGGCGCCTCGCAGCCGAAGCCGCCACCGACCCCGGGCCTGGGCAATGAGCGGCGTTGCCCCCGGAACGAACCCCGTCACGGCGTCGGTAGCCGCTCCGCGCCCGGCAGAATGGGTGCCCCACTCGTGATTGGTGAGGTCGTGGTTCCCACGGCGCCTCCGTCGGTACTGGGGATGCTCGGCTGGCTTCCCCCACCGGTGCCAATACTTCCCGTCCTGGCAGTCGGCTTAGGGGTGTGGTACCTCATCGCCGTTGGGGTCATCAGGTCACGGGGCCGCCAGTGGAACGTGTTGCGCACGGCGAGCTTCCTCGCCGGATGCCTCGCCTTGGCGGCCGTGACGGGTCTGGCCATCGACGGCTACGGCTACCGGCTGTTCAGCGCCTTCATGTTTCAGCACCTCACGCTGTCGATTCTCGTCCCGCCGCTCCTGGTGCTCGGTGCACCCGGTCGCCTGTTGCTCAGGTCCACTCCTCATCGTGGTTTGGGACGTTACGTGCTGATCGCCGCATTGGGTGGACTGCGCTGCCGCCTCGCCCGGATGCTGTTGCACCCTGGCTTCACCATTCCGATCTTCCTGCTCAGCTACTACGGCCTGTACCTGTCCGACCTCTTCGACGCGGTGGCAGCCAGCGTCGGCGGCCACGTCGCGCTGCAGGTGTTCTTCCTGGCCAGCGGCCTCTTGTTCATCCTGCCAATCCTGTCGACCGGTCCGCTGCCCGTCCGACAGAGCAACCTGGGCCGGTTCTTCGACATCTTCGTGGAGATGCCGCTGCACGTCTTCATCGGCGTCATCCTCATGATGGCGCCGCGAGCACTGACCGACACCTTCGCGCACCCCCCGGCGAACTGGAACGTCGACCCGGTCGCCGATCAGGCGGTCGCCGGCGCCCTGGCGTGGTCCTACGGCGAGCCCATCGCGGTGTTGACGACGCTGATCTTCGCCATCCGATGGCGTCGCGAAGAGGAATCGCAGACCACCAAGCGGGAAGCCGACGTGGAACGCGACGCCGCTGAGCTGGCGGCGTACAACGCGTTCCTGCGCGGGCTACACGAGTCGCCGCAACGATCAGTGGACAGCGCCGCCAGCGACGACCGCTGACGCGTCCTGCCAGCACAGCCGCCGGACACGTCATGGCCACGAAACGCTCATTGCCCCGGCGTCTCAACGGTTTAGGGCCTCCATGGCCGAGGTCTCGGTCTGCAGGCTTTCGATGATTGACCGCGCCATGGCCATCGCACCACGATGCACACCGGATTGCAGTTGATCACGCGTAGCAGCGATCGCGAACCGGTGCTGCCTGATCATCAGGTCGACGAACACATCCGTAGCGAGTGGCCCGACCGCATCGCGCAGGAGGCCGAAGTCGCCGTCGGAGGCCAAGGGGTGCTCACCCGGCTGAACCGGCGCGTACGGCGTGGCCGCTGGAGGGAACGCACTGGCGGTCACCGGGGCGAAACCCCAGTCCAGCAGAAGCGCCTGCAAGGCGTTCGTTCGGCTGGTGCTGCTGGCGGCGATTTGGCGTGCGACACCGGCTATCCGGGGATCGACGTCGTCTCTGCCGATCATCAGGTTGCTCAACGCGACGGCTTGGTTGTCGTGTGCGATGGCGTCGCGCGCAAATAGGACGTCAGCGTGGTTGTGCGGTTCTTCGGCAGCCGCGGCGCTTGGTGGCGTCTGGGACGACACCCGCGCCGATTCACCGCATCCCACGACGGAGTACGAGAGCAGCATCCCGACGACGGCCACCAAGCACCGGGAGCGCCGGCCGGTGGCGAAGGGAAACGTGCTGCGTGGGCGTCGGTTTGATGAGGCAGCGGGCGTGGTTGCCGCGGCGCCGACCGTCGGCACAGGCATCAATTATCGGTCCCCGTATGCCGTTGCGGCACCGGGGATGTCGGGGGCCCAGCGGTTGGCCATCGATCCACGAGGGATGATCGTGGTCCGTCCGCGAGTGACCGTCGCTTGATATGTCGACGACGAAGGGCCTGGCATCGACGTGCGATCAGCCGACCTCCTGGTCGCTGCGGGGGAGCACACGAGCGCACCATATCCACATCTGCGGACTAAGTCAGTAGTTTCGCCTATGGCGGTGTCGGCCGTCTGGGCGCGGAGGCACCCGTGAGCACGTCGCATGACTCGGCGTGTCGGCGATCCTCGGAATTTGACGTTCGGGCAACGACTCCGTGGAGTTAGATACCAAGGGCGAGGCGCACATCACGTAGAAGTTCGACGGGGGAGACGGTGGCATGGGCGTGGCTGGCTGGCGGCGGTGTCCGAGTCCAGCGAGGATCGACGTGACCTGGATTCGACCCATGAATCCGCACGCCCCACTGGCCGACCGGTGTGCGCGGTGAGCCGCCCCGCCCCGTTCGGCGCTGTGATGCCGGCCGCGCACGTCGAGCGTGCCCGATGAGCCTCGTCGGTCAAGCGGCGTTCCTGGTCAGCTTCCCCGTCGCGGCGTCAGGCATCGGGGCCGGAATTGCCGTCCTTCGACCACCTGGACCTCGGGTGGTCAGCGCGATACAGCACTTTGCGGCAGGGGTCGTGATCGCAGCCTTGGCCGGTGAGGTACTGCCTGATCTGCGAAACGAGGGAAATCTTGGCTGGGCCGCAACGGGGTTCGTGTGCGGGGTGACATTGGTGCTGTCATTGGCAGCGTACGGACGACGCATCGACAGCCGCGACCGCAGTTCCGGTACATCCGCGCGCAGCCTTCCACTCGGGCTGCTCGCGGCGGTGGCCATCGATCTGTTGATCGATGGGCTCCTCGTTGGCCTGGGGGTGCGGTTGGGCTCGACGCAAGCACTGATTCTGACCGTCGCGCTCACGTTGGAGATCCTGTTCCTCTCGTTGTCATTGGTCGCGGAACTCAGTGATTCCGGCCTGAGCGCGATGCGCGCCACCGCGGTGTGCACCGGGCTCGGTCTCGTCACCGCCGTTGGGGCGGTGGGTGCTGCGGCCTTGCTGGCCGGCGTGGGCACGGCCGTCTTGGCGTTCGTACTGGCGTTCGGCGCGGCAGCCCTTCTCTACCTTGCCGTGGAGGAGCTGATCGTCGAAGCGCACGATCAAACCGAGACGACCTTCCTCAGCGCGATGCTCTTCGCGGGTTTCCTGTGCATCTACGTCCTCGGTGAACTCGCCGCCTGACCGCGCGCCGATGAAGCGGTGAAACCCTCGCCCGGCGGGCCGCTGCGCATCAACGCTTCCCCATCGCCGCGAACAATCTTGGTCCACTTCCGTGCCGGGGTGCAGCTAACGAGTCTGGCCACGTACGTAGCGACATAGTAGATTGGGTTCCACGAAGAGCGCACAAGCCGTGTCCTGTCATGGGGCTCGGTCGATCTGGGACCGACCAGGGTGCGCCCCGCGGAAGCCGCATAGGGCTGGCCGGCGGATCGCGGCGGCGCTGCTGTCGTCCTTGGCTCTGGCGGGAGCGGCGTCATGGGCGGGCGGAACCCGCTGCTAGTCAATCTGCGGGATCCTTTGACGTCGAACGCATCTAGGGGTGCAACCACTGACGTGGTGCATGCCCATTTCATGAGCGTGGATCGGTGGTGACTAGGTCCTGGGCGGGCGCGAGGTGACGTCTCCGCGATCCTCAGGCGAAGCAGATCAACGCACCCGACATCGATAGGGCGACGATGAGCGACGGTGTGGCGGCCATTGCTGCCACTGCTCCGCTCAGCGTGACGCGGGTGCGCATTCGGGCGAGACCGTTTTGAGGATCGGTGAGCCGCTCGGCGCGGACGAGCACCGCAACACTGGCTGCGGCCAGACCGTGGGCCGGCGCGACGACACCGGACAACGCCAGCAGTCCAGCGAGCAGAGTTCGATGACCGTGTCGACGAGCCGCGGTGTCATCGGCACACATTTCCAGCAGGGAGCTGACTTGCGCAGCGGCACTGGTGAACAGCTCGACCCTGGGTAACGCGGTCGCCAGGCCGCGCACTGCGGCGACTACGTAGGCGTGGCGGCCGTCGAGATGGGCCCGTTCGTGGGCGATCACGGCCGCGAGTTGGGTGTCATCGAGTGCGCCCAGGGCGGCCGTGGTCACGACGATCGCGGGTGGGCGGCCCGCCACGCAGTACGCCGCGGCCTCGGTGGCGTCGATGATGACGACGTCGTTGCCGCCTGACCTGCCCACCATGCGGATGGCGTCGGCGTGCTCGAAGGTGTGTGTGCGCATGCGGCTCAGGGCGCGTCCGACTCGAACGCAGATGACGATCACACTGCCGACGGCAATGGCCACCGCCACGCTCGCGACGAGCTGCGCCGGCCACCCAGCGTGGCCGACCAGGATTGCTTGCAGGCGTTCTAGGCATGACACGAGTAGTGCGTCGGGGCTGTCCCAATGCCCAGCGGCTTCGATCAGCAGCAGCGCGATGGCAGTGACCGAGCATCCGAGGACTGTGACGATGGCCGTGAGCCAGGCGGTGATGGCTAGCCGTGGCGCTCCACCATCGGCGGTGATGCGCAGCAATAGTCTCGGCCCGACCGCCAGGACCGCCACGACGTACAGCAAGAGTGCCGCGGCGACGGTCATCGCCGGCCCGACTTGCGGGCTAGGCGTCGTAATGCCGCACGCAGGTCGGCGGATTCGTCGGCGTCGATCTGCGCCACGAAGTGACTGAGCACCGCCTCGGAGCGGCCGCCGCCACTGAGCGCCTCGAGCATCAGCCGGGCGCTGTGTTCCTCACGGGTCAGGGTGGGCCGGTAGCGGTAGGCCTTGCCGTCGCGTTCGCGCGACAGCCAGCCCTTGCCGTGCAAGTTGTCCATGGTCGACATGACCGTGGTGTAGGCGATGGGGCGTTCCGCACCCAACTCGTCGAAGATGTCCCGCACCGTGGTGTCGGCATCGGGTTCGCGATTCCACAGACGGTCCATGATTGCCGCCTCGAGTTCTCCAAAGCCACGCACCCGCGCCATGTCGAAACCTCCTGAACTAGTCAGTAGGTAGCTTACGGTGCCGAGCAGCGTGGGGCGCCTCTCGTGGCACCAGCCTTCTTCGGCGCGGTGGGCGACGACGGCTCACCGGTTCTACTGACTATCTCAGTAGCACGCTGCTAACCTTTCCCTGCCGGTGGTATTCGCGATGCCGTCGGTATCCGGGGCCGGGCCGTCAAACCCCCATGATTGCCCGGCCTCCCCGTAGTGCAGGGCCGTGGTTGGTGGCTCGGGCACGCTGGACATCGCGCCTGGCGCTCGTGGTGCAGATCGTGTGTGTTTGATGCAGGGAGTGCGGCCCGACGTCGATCGTCGTGCGAATGGCAGTGCGCCCGTTAGTTACTGGGGACCCCACGTTCCCGTAGCCACGGCATGGGGTCGGTCTTCTCCGATCCACCGAGGTGGACTTCGAAGTGCAGGTGCGGACCCGTCGAATTGCCGCGATTGCCCATCGTGGCGATCTGATCGCCGGCCAAGACTCGGTCGCCTGTTTGGACGGTGGCCGTGTCGATGTGTCCGTAGAGGGTGACCGTGCCAGCCGAGTCTCGGATCTTGACCCACATGCCGTAACCCGGCGTCGGCCCGGCAGCGACGACCTCGCCATCGGAGGCGGCGTAGACCGGTGTGCCGATCGCGTTGGCGACGTCGAGCCCGCCGTGCAGGGTGCCCCATCGTGTCCCAAATCCCGAGGTCATGATGCCCCGCGCCGGGAAGACGAATTGCGGCCGTTGCAGTCGCGCTTCTCGCTGGGCTCGCTCTTGGGCGAAGGCCGTGGCGTTGGCGAGTTCCTCGTCGTGCACGACGGAGTCGACGATGCTTGCGACGGAGACGATTTGGATTCCGGACCGTTCCTGGGGGAGGTACCACCGCGGTGCGGTGGTATCAGCGAGGAGTACGGGATCCACCCGCTCCTGCGATGCGTCGAGCGCTGCGTTGGCTCCCGCGGCGACGGCCCCCGCCGCGATGGCTGCGATGAGGAGCCTGCAGTGTACCGCGCCAGCGGCGTCGGAGGTGCCTGGGCGGATCGGACGAGGTGCGCGGTGCGTGCCCGACGTCGCTGGCCGCCCGGTCACGCTGCCTCGGGCGTTCACGACCGCTCGGTCGACGGAGTACCGCGTGGTGGGCCGCGCTGCACGGGGTGCGGAACCCGGTGCGATGAGCAGCCATGGCGACTCCTCGTCGAGGTCGTTGAGGTCGTCGAGTTCGGGTGCCGTGAGAACCTGGACGTCGGTGGCGAAGGGATGGCTGCGGCCATACGCCGATCCCGTCGACCCACCGAACTGGTCGTCGGCCTGAATCTCCGTGACCGAAGTGTCCCAGCGGGGGTGAATCGGTGCGTCTGGTCGTGTGATCCGGTGATGAGAGACCAAGTCGAGACGTTCCTTGCCGTTACCGGTTCGTGATGTGTTGCGAGACGCTAACTCACCGATGCCGGTTCGGCAAGCCACCGATGCCGGCTCATCGCGCAGTTCGGCCCGACGTCGGGGGCAGGACTGGGGGGCGTGTCGGGCGTAGAGCAGCGGTTTCGCCCCCATCGGTGGGGTCGGGCGGCCCGTACACGTACGGAGTCGGTCAGTATTCCGCGAAGGTCGCCGCGTCGTCCCACCGAGTGCGGTGGCACCCGTCAGCGGTGGGACGGGGACGGGGACGGGGCAAGTCTGGCGCGCTCGGATGGGGGCGGCTGCACCTCGATCGACGATGGTGACGGCGGGGCCGGAGCGGGTGCGAGTGCTCGGCACCCGCCCCAGCGGGACACCCGTGTTCTCACAGGTGGTGCGGCTCGTCAGCGCTCAGCGCGATCAACTACGCGACCTAGTACTGAGATACTCAGTAGGTTACTCTACGTACCTAGTGGTGTGTCCTGGATTTAGCTGACCTTTTCGAGGGCGATGCGCCCGCGGGCGACCTTGGCGAGGATGGATTCTGCGGTCGCTGTCCACACGTAGGGTCGGGGGGCGTCATTGTGTGAGTCGAGGTATTCCTGGATCGAGGCAACGAGGTCAGGGACGGAATGGAATACCCCGCGCCGCAACGCTTTGTCGGTCAGTTCACGAAACCAGCGTTCCACCAGGTTCAACCACGATGAGGACGTCGGGGTGAAATGCAGGTGGAACCGAGGATGGTTGTCCAGCCACTTGATGACGTCTTGATGTTTGTGGGTGGCGTAGTTGTCCACGATCAAGTGGACCGCCAGGTCCTGGGGCACCTCGCGGTCGATGGTCTTGAGGAACGTCAACCACTCCTGGTGGCGGTGCCGCGGCAGGCATTGCCCGATCACCTTGCCGGTCAACACGTCCAGTGCCGCGAACAAGGTTGTGGTGCCGTGACGCTTGTAGTCGTGGGTCATCGTCTCACCGCGCCCCTTGACCATCGGCAGCGACGCCTGAGTGCGGTCCAATGCCTGCACCGAGGACTTCTCGTCGGCGCACAACACGATCGCCTTCTCCGGCGGGTTCATGTACAGCCCGACGACATCGACCAGTTTCTCCTCGAAGCGCGGATCGTTGGACAGCTTGAACGTCTCGACCCGATGCGGCTTGAGCCCGCGCGCGTGCCACACCAGCTGCACCGTCGACTTCGACACCCCGGTCGCTGCCGCCATCGTTCGACAGCTCCAATGGGTCTCACCCGCCGGTCGGTAGTTCAAGGTCAGATCGACGATCTCCTCGATCTTCGATTGCGGGATCGACGGTTTGGGGCCACGCCCCTTACGCACCTGAGCGAACTTCACCAAACCCTGCACGGCGAACTGCTCACGCCAACTCTTCACCGATGCCGGCGACACCGACAATGAGGCAGCGATCGCCGTGTTGGCCATACCGTCAGCGGCCATCAACAGGGCCTTGGCTCGCACCACCTCCCGATGCGCACCCGACTGCGACCGAGCCAACGACTCCAGCACCTCCCGTTGGCCATCCGACACTTCCAACGCAGGCACGGGTCGTCTCATGGAGAAAATCATAACCAATTAACCATCAGTTAATCGCAGGACACACCACTAGTTGGTAGTCGCGCGTTGCGCGTTCCGGGCGTGCAGAAGGAGGATCCCTTGGTAGCCGAAGCGCCGCACGTAGGTGAGCTGCAGGCACGCCGTCCCTTCCCGCCGCGGATGGGACCCAAGGGCAACCTGATCTACAAGCTGGTGACGACCACCGATCACAAACTGATCGGCATGATGTACGTCGTCACGTGTTTCGTGTTCTTCTTCGTCGGCGGCCTGATGGCGCTGTTCATGCGGGCTGAACTTTCGCTGCCGGGTCTGCAATTCCTGAGCAACGAGCAGTACAACCAGCTGTTCACCATGCATGGCACGGTGATGCTGCTGTTCTACGCGACGCCCATCGTGTTCGGGTTCGCGAACCTGGTGCTGCCGTTGCAAATCGGCGCGCCGGACGTCGCGTTCCCCCGGTTGAACGCATTCTCGTTTTGGCTGTTCCTGTTCGGTGCGCTCATCGCCCTGGGCGGCTTCATCACCCCCGGCGGCGCCGCCGACTTCGGTTGGACCGCCTACACGCCGCTGTCCAATGCCATCAGCAGCCCCGGTGCCGGCGCCGATCTGTGGATCATGGGGCTGATCGTGGGCGGTCTGGGCACCATCTTGGGTGCAGTCAACATGATCACCACGGTGGTCTGCATGCGCGCCCCAGGCATGACGATGTTCCGGATGCCGATCTTCACCTGGAACATCCTGGTGACCTCCATCCTGGTGCTGCTCGCCTTCCCCCTACTCACCGCCGCCCTGCTAGCCCTGGCCGCCGACCGGCACCTCGGTGCGCACGTCTACGATCCGGCCAACGGTGGAGTGTTGTTGTGGCAGCACCTGTTCTGGTTCTTCGGCCATCCCGAGGTGTACATCATCGCGCTGCCGTTCTTCGGCATCGTCAGCGAGATCTTCCCGGTGTTCAGCCGTAAGCCGATCTTCGGGTACACCACACTGATCTACGCCACCATGGCCATCGCCGCGTTGTCGGTCGCGGTGTGGGCGCACCACATGTACGCCACCGGCGCGGTGCTGCTGCCGTTCTTCTCCTTCATGACGTTCCTGATCGCCGTGCCCACGGGCATCAAGTTCTTCAATTGGATCGGCACGATGTGGAAGGGGCAGTTGACCTTCGAAACGCCGATGCTGTTCTCGGTGGGCTTCCTCGTCACCTTCCTCCTCGGTGGCCTCTCCGGGGTGCTGCTGGCCAGCCCGCCGATCGACTTTCAGGTCACCGACTCCTACTTCGTCATCGCGCACTTCCACTACGTGCTCTTCGGCACGATCGTGTTCGCCACCTATGCCGGCATCTACTTCTGGTTCCCGAAGATGACGGGCCGACTGCTCGACGAGCGCCTGGGCAAGCTGCATTTCTGGCTGACGTTCATCGGCTTCCACTGCACGTTCCTGGTGCAGCATTGGTTGGGCAACGAGGGCATGCCGCGTCGCTACGCGGACTACCTGCCCAGTGACGGCTTCACCACACTCAACGTGATCTCGACGATCGGCGCGTTCATCCTGGGCATCTCGACGCTGCCGTTCGTGTGGAACGTGTTCAAGAGCTGGCGGTACGGCGAGCCGGTCGTGGTCGACGACCCCTGGGGTTACGGCAACTCGCTGGAGTGGGCCACCAGTTGCCCGCCTCCTCGGCACAACTTCACCGAGCTGCCCCGGATCCGTTCGGAGAGACCCGCTTTCGAGCTGCACTACCCCCACATGGTCGAGCGGATGCGCGCCGAAGCGCATGTCGGAAAGGCGCACGGCCCCGACGACGGGGACGTTACCCGCATCGATGGTGAACATGTCCGCACCTGATGTGGGACCTGATGGAACGTGGCATCAACGAAAGGCCGACGTCGTCGAGAATCGGGCGAGTCCTTCACTGCGGGTGGATCTGCGGGTCAACGGATTCGACTATCTGCTGGCGGCAGGGCAATCACCGCCGCCATCCGACAGTCAGGGTGGGAGGTGACCGCGGCTCGCGTATTGGCGCACCCGCCCGGTGCCGAACCTCGGTGGCCGTCACGCCGTCAGGGCGATGTGTGGCGCGGGCCCACCGCCGCCGGTGGCCCGCACTGGGGGTTGACCTGCCATATCAACATATGCATACAATTGCATGTATGAGTGAACGTGGAAGTTGCGGGTTGGATGGCGCTGATCGGAAATCGCCGCCGGGGGAGACGTTGGCCCTGGATCTCGCCCACCTGCTTCCGGGCAGTGACGAACGATGCGCTGACCGCCTGACCGTGGACTTGACTGCCAGCCCGGTCATCGACGACGCGCACGTCATCGGCGGCGGGACGTTAACGCCGCGACTGTGCGTGCACTACGACGCCGCCCAGGCGACGGCAGCCGACGTGCAACGACGCGCGTGGTTGGCTGCCAACGCCATCAGTGCGCACTACGGCCACCTGCGCTGGTCGTTGACCGATACACCTGAGGACGAGACGACGCGACGGGCCGTGGTCGACCGGTTGTCAGCAGTGCCCGGCGTCGTCGCGGCAGCATCGACGACCACGACGGTCGACGTCGAATTCGAACGCGCAACGGTCACCGCTCAGGAACTCGTGGACGCCATCGCCGCTGAGCTGGGGCCGGCCACCACACCCGTGTCCGACGCCATCGGCGACCACGCCGACGACCACGACGCCGCGGAAGGAGACGGCGCGGGCCACGATCACAGTCACGGCGGGGTCTTCGGCGAGCGCAGCGAACTCGTCTTCGCCGGCCTGTCCGGGGCACTGCTCCTGGCGGGTTGGTCACTGGCGACCTTCGCCGACACCCCCCGCGTGGCGGAGATGGTGGTCTACTCCCTGGCCTTCTTCTTCGGTGCGTTCTTCACCGTGCAGGAAGCATTCGCCAGCGTGCGGCAGCGCCGGTTCGAGATCGACTTCCTGATGCTGGTGTCGGCAGCAGGGGCGGCGGCGCTCGGTGAAGTCGCAGAAGGTGCCCTGCTGCTGTTCCTCTTCAGCGTCGGTCACGCGCTGGAGGGGTACGCCATGGGCCGCGCCCGGCGCGCGATCGAAGCGCTCGCCGAACTCGCTCCCAAGACGGCACTGGTACGACGCGGCGGCACGGGGGACACCGTCGAGGTACCGGTGGCCGGCCTACGTGTCGGCGATATCGTCGTGGTGCGACCCAACATGCGACTCGCCGCTGACGGCTTCGTCGTCGCCGGTAGTAGCAGCATCGACCAGGCTCCGGTGACCGGTGAAAGCGTTCCCGTCGACAAACGGCCGGTTCCGGATGTGGCCGCAGCCGCTGCATCACCCGACCTAATCGACGCGGCCGCGCGGGTGTTCGCGGGGACCATCAACGGCGCCGGCGCCATCGAGGTTCAGGTGACCCGGCTCGCCGGTGACTCCACCCTCGCCCGGGTGGTCCGCCTGGTCGCCGAGGCGCAAACCAAGACCACCTCGACCCAGCGCTTCACCGACCGGTTCCAACGCATCTTCGTCCCGGTCGTCCTGGTCGGTGTCGTGTTGTTGCTGTTCGCCGGGTTCGTGGTGGCCGAACCCTTCACCGCCACGGTGTATCGCGCACTGGCCGTACTGGTGGCCGCCAGCCCGTGCGCCCTGGCGATCGCCACCCCTAGTGCGGTGCTGTCGGCGGTGGCGCGTGCGGCGAGGGCCGGAATCTTGGTCAAGGGTGGCGCCGCGCTGGAGGAACTGGGGCGCGTCGAGGTCTTGGCCTTCGACAAGACCGGAACCCTCACCCAGGGGCGGCCGCGCATCGCCGACGTGGTCGCCACTGCTGGCACCGACGAGACGGAACTTCTGACGATCGCGGTCGCCGTCGAGGAGCAGAGCGATCACCCCCTCGCTCGGGCCATCGTCCGCGACGGCCGCGAGCGACTGGCCGGCGCGGTGGTACCCCGCGCAACCGACGTCCGTGCGCTGATCGGTCGTGGCATCGTCGCGTCCGTCGAGGGGATCGAGGTGCGCATCGGCAAGAGCGAGATGTTCATCGACGCCGCCGAGCGTCCACCTGCCGAGGTGGCCGCCGACGTCGACCGACTAGAGCAGGCGGGCCGCACGACGATGCTCGTCCGCGCTGGCGATCGCTGGCTGGGCGTGATCGGTTTGATGGACGTCCCCCGGCCGGAGGCGTCGACGGTCATCAGGCGTCTCGCCGAACTCGGGGTGGGCAACACCGTCATGCTCTCGGGTGACAATCAGCGGGTCGCCGATGCGGTGGCCGCCGAGGTCGGTGTCGCCTACGCCCGCGGCGATTTGATGCCCGAGGACAAGGTGGCCGAGATCGCCGCGCTGCGAACGCGTTACGGTCGAGTGGGCATGGTCGGTGACGGCGTCAACGACGCGCCCGCCATGGCGGGCGCGAACGTCGGAATAGCGATGGGTGCGGCCGGGTCGGACGTGGCGTTGGAGACCGCCGACGTCGCGCTGATGGCCGACGACCTCCGGGCGCTGCCGTTCGCGGTCAAACTGAGCCGCCGTTCCTCACGGGTCATCAAGCAGAATCTGTGGGCGAGTCTCGGGATCGTCGCGATACTCATCCCGGCCACGATCCTCGGCCTGGGCATCGGTCCTGCCGTCCTCATCCACGAAGGCTCGACACTCCTCGTCGTCGCCAACGCCCTTCGACTGCTCGGGCTGCCGATGCAGCCGGTGGAACCGATGCCGGGCCCGGCGGCGAATCCGTGAGGCCCACGGCCCCTGTGGATGCCGCCACCGAGTTCGAACACGCCGACGTCGACGCAGCCGTCGTGTTCGTCGACATGTCCGGGTTCACCGCGTTCACCGAAGCCCACGGCGATCATCGCGCTGCCCAATTGGCTGAATCGTTTGCCGCCGCGGTCATCACGGCGCTCGGGCCGGCCGACGAGATGATCAAGACCATCGGCGATGCGGTACTCGTGGTGTGTGAGAACCCCATGATGGCGGTGTCATTCCTTCGACGGCTCACCGACGAGACCGGTCGCATGCCCGGCTTCCCGTTGTTGCGCGCCGGTGTCGCTGCGGGTCCCGTGGTGAAGCGGCGCGGAGACGTCTTCGGTTCGACGGTCAACACCGCAGCGAGACTCGTCGCCATCGCGCAGCCCCGCCAGATCGTCATCAACGGCGATGCGGCATCAGGGCTCTCAGTAGACGATCTGGCCGCGATGGCCGGGTTGGGCCCCCTTGCCCTACGCAACGTCGGCTCACCCGTCGATGCGTTCGTCCTGGACATCGGGACCCGCCACCAACGGCACGTGGATCCGGTCTGTCGAATGCACGCCCCGACCGACGCCGACCAGTTGACCGTCACACGGCTGGGCACGTCGTACAGGTTCTGCTCGACGGCGTGCATGCAGCAATTCGCGCAGCGCACCGCCAGTTAAACCGCCCCGCCTCGCCGTGATGCGGTGGTACCGCGGATGGGTCGATGAGGCGCGGGAACCCCTGCGCGTCAGTCAGATCTGCCAGTCCTGGGCTCCGTCGTTCTCGTCGTAGACGCCGACGGAGTTCTTGACCACGACCGGGTCTCCGCTGCCGAAGTTGTCGTAGAACCATTGCGCGTTGGCCGGACTCAGATTGGGGCAGCCGTGGCTGACGTTGCGTTTGCCCTGATCGCCCACTGACCACGGTGCGCCGTGAACGAAGATGCCGGCGTTGTTGATGCGCACCGCGTCTTGGACTTTGAGCTTGTAACCCTCGGCCGAGTTGACCGGCACGCCGTAGGTCGAGGAGTCCATCACCATGTCGGCGAACTTCTCGAGCACGTAGTACGTGCCGTTGGGAGTTTCATAGCCCGGCTTGCCTAGAGACACCGGGATCGTCTTCTCGGGCGTGCCGTTGCGCATCACCTCCATCTGCAAGGTGGCATTGTCGATCGTCGCCACCAGCGCGTCACCGATGCGAAAGCTCGACGTCGTTCCGCCGGCGTCGATGGCGACGATGGTGCTGGCGGGCCAGAAATCGACTGGACGCCATCGGAGTTGGGTGTTACTCATCCAGTAGAACTTCCCGGGAACCGGAGGGTCGGAAGAGATGTGGACGGCTTGCTCGGCCAACTCGCGGTCGGCGATCGGCCGTTGGAAGTTGACGACGATGGGTTTGGCCACGCCGACCATCGAGCCGTTCACGGGGTTGAACGTGGGCGGCGCGAAGACGGACGGGCCGAGGTAGGGCAGTGGATTCTGGCCGGCTGGCGTGTCCACGGGTACGGGCACCGCAGCCTGTGAGAGTAGGTCCGCTGATGGTGCTGCGGGGGGATTCGGCGACATCGCGACAGAATCGCCCGGTACGGGAGGCGCGGGTACTGGCGGCTCGGCCGAGGCGGATGTTTCCGTGAGCAGCAGTGCACCTGCTAGACCGGCCGCCATCATGGCAATGACGGACTTGCGCGGCGGACGCATCATCGGTGTCTCCTGACCCAATTCGGTGACTGTGGCGCATTGACGGCGGCTACAGACGCCACCTGCTAACTACGTACTTGCATAGTAGGTTATCCGCGGAACGCTCACCGAGATCAACTACTAACATACGTAGTAGTTCCGCAACGTGTCAGATGGGTGACTTGGATGAACGTCGAAACCTCGTGAACGGTTTCACTGCGATCGCCACCTCCGGGCACGTGTTGCTGGCGATTCTCGTCTCGGCGTTGGCAGGACTGGTGTCGTTCGCGTCGCCCTGCGTGGTTCCCCTAGTACCGGGTTATCTGTCGTACTTGGCCGCCATCGTGGGAGTCGATGAGCGGTCACATGCCGCGCCCGCGAGGCGTGCACGTCTGCGTCTCGCGGGGGCCGCGGGACTGTTCGTCGCCGGCTTCACGGCGGTGTTCCTCATGGGAACCGTCGCGATCCTGGGTGTGACGACGACCATCATCACCAACGGCGTCCTGTTGCAACGGATCGGCGGTGTCGTGACGATCGCGATGGGTTTGGTCTTCATGGGTTTCGTTCCCGCGCTGCAACGGGAAGCCCGCTTCACGCCCCGGTCTTTGTCGACGCTGGGTGGCGCACCGCTTCTGGGCGTGGTGTTCGGTTTGGGCTGGACCCCGTGCTTGGGCCCGACACTCACCGGTGTCATCGCGGTGGCCTCTGCCACCGAGGGAACGAACGTCCTGCGCGGTGGGGTACTCGTCGTTGCCTACTGTTTGGGACTGGGCGTCCCGTTCATACTCTTGGCGGTGGGGTCGGGTCGTGCGGTGGGGGCACTGAGCTGGTTGCGAGGAAACACGCGGCGTATTCAGGTCTTCGGCGGCGTTCTCCTCGTCGCAGTTGGTATCGCCTTGTTGACCGGGCTGTGGGCCGAGTTCGTGTCGTGGGTGCGTGATGCGTTCGTCAGCAGCACCACGATGCCGATATGACGGGGCCGATCGGCCAATGACCATGGCGCCTAGCATCGAGTCATCATGAGGCGGGCCACAGTCGTCATCGTGGCCTGCGTGGCGCTCGTCATGGGGCTGAGCGCCTGCAGCGACGCGAATCGTGCGCCGCAGGATCGTCTGGGATCATCGACGAGCGGCGCCCACATCCACAATGATGCCGACGTCGCGTTCCTCGAGCAGATGATCCCGCACCACGCCCAAGCCATCGAGATGTCCGATGTCCTCGTGGCGACGCCGGGAGCGGACCCGCAGGTCGTCGCTCAGGCCCGGTCCATCAGAATCCGGCAGGCATCGGAGATCGCCATGATGCGCGGCTGGTTGACGACGTGGGGCGTAGGCGCGGCGGCGGTGCAGCCGCATCGCATGGCTCAATGCGGCATGGTCTCGTCCGCGGATCTCGCGGCGTTGAATGGCGCTGAGGATGCCGCAGCCGACCGGCTGTATCTCGAGCTGATGATCGCCCACCATGCGGGGGCGATCGCGATGGCGCGCATGGAGGCCGATGCTGGAGCTAGCCCCTTCGCGACGGACTTCGCGCGAGGCATCATGTCATCTCAGCAACGGGAGATCGACGTGATGCGCTCGATGGCGACCCCCGACATCGTTGTCACCGAGGCGCCGTCGTGTTGACGTTGGCGACCCGATTGCCTGCGGCGATGTGATGCGGTCACGTCGCCGAACTGGCCGAAGCCGAAGCGGATCGGTACACCGTGGATGAGGTCCCTTAGAGGACGTCGACGTCCCGGCGATGACGAACTGGGCATGCTCTCCGACGCCGTCACCGTGTTCTCAGAACAGATCGGCGCCGACCCTACGATTCCGACTTGACCTTCTAGTCAGCTTCAACGCTTACCGTCAGGGCATGACTGCAATGCAGATCTCGGAGCTATCCCGCCGCAGCGGAGTGCCCGCATCGACGCTGCGGTACTACGGGCAGATCGGTCTACTTCCAGCTGACCGAACCGCGTGTTAACGACGGTCTAAACGTAGGCCAGGAGCGACGGTGAAAAGTAGGCCACGTGGTCGTGGTTTATTGTGCCGTGTTGTCGGCTCGGGCGGAGGGCAAGGTGTCTATTCCGGTGTCTTTGAGGCGGTAGCTGGATCCCTTCAGTGTGAGGACGTCGGCGTGGTGGACGATGCGGTCGATCATTGCCGCGGCGACGACCTGGTCGCCGAACACATCACCCCAGCGGGCGAACGGCAGGTTCGAGGTCAAGATCAGCGAGGCATGTTCGTAGCGGCTGGAGACCAGCTGGAAGAACAGGTTCGCGGCGTCCTGCTCGAATGGGATGTAGCCGACTTCGTCGACGACGAGCAGTCCGATGCGCCGCAGCTTGGCCAACTCGGCGGGCAAGCGACCCGCGTTGTGGGCGGCTTTGAGGCGGGCGACCCAGTCCACTGCGGTGGCGAACGCGATCCGGTGCCCGGTCTGGGCGGCTTTGATGGCCAGGCCGGTCGCGAGGTGAGTCTTGCCGGTGCCCGGCGGGCCGAGGAGCACTACGTTGCGGGCCTTGGCCAGAAAGACACCGGTACCGAGGTGGGCGATCATGTCACGGTTGAGAGCAGGTTGGTGATCGAAGTTGAAGTCCTCCAGTGACTTACGCGTCGGGAACCCTGCTGAGCGGATACGGGTCGCTGCACCGGAGGCTTCGCGGGCGGCGACTTCACGGGACAGCACCGCAGCGAGATACTCCTCATGACTCCAGCTGGCTTCACGGGCTTGCTCGGCCAACCGGGCTGCCGCATCCCTGATTCGTGGCGCCTTCAGCGCTTGCGCGTAGTGCAAGATGTCCTTGATCGGATCCTCCGCCATCTCAGGCCACCTCCCCGTCGAATCCGGTTGCACTGCTGGTGAAGTCGACACCGAAGGCACGGTCGTACTCGGCCAAGTCCCGCGCCAGATGCTCGCCTGCCAGTGGAGCCGGGCCCGTCTGGAATTGGCGGCGCATCGCCGCGGCGGTCGCGACGTGGGCCGGGTCGGTCAGGGTTTGACGTGCCGCCCAGCAGCGGTCATGAGCCGCCAGCAGATGCCCGGATCGGCTCACCGTCACCTGGGCCAGGGTGGTGCGAACGTCGACGAGTTGACCGATCGCCGTCGGATCCACCGAGTAGTCATTGCCGGCCACCCGGACGTAGTAGTCCCGTCCCAGCCGTTGGTGCGCCACGGTGTCGATCACCGGAGGCACGGGTGGCAGGACCAGCATCTGAGCTCGATCACGATCCAGGAAATCAACGGGACGCCCGTCGAGGACACGCACATGACGACTGTTGGCGGTCGGAAGCCATTGCCCCAGTTGACTATTGAAGTCGTGCGGGGAGTCGAAGCTGCGTCCGGGCAGGAACGAGGTCTCCAGGTAGCGGTTGGCTCGTTCCACCATTCCCTTCGATTCGGGGTCATAGGGTTTGAGTTGCACCATCCGCGATCCCAGCGTGCCCATCAACGCAGTCACCGGATCGGCCAACCGGCCCCGACGTCCGATCCCGGCTTCGTTGTCCCACCACAACTCGTGCGGCACCGCGGCGAAGCTGCTCGCCAGCAGCTGCCACATCCCGGCCACCAGATCCATCGTTTGGCGCGACGGCAGCATCACCGCGGCGATGAACCTTGAGAACGCCGCCACCATCACCAAGACCGGCAGCATCGCCTCCTGACCGAACCCCACCGCGATCTTGGGCGCCGGGAACCACAGATCGCACTGCGCCACCCGACCGGGCGGATGCTCGAGGCGATCCACCGGATCAGCGGGCAGGTACTCCGGGCGAACCGCCCGGACCCGCTCCCGAAACCACGAGATCGAACCCGTCCACCCAATCCGCTCCGCGATCACCGTCGCCGGCATCCCGGGATAGGCCGACAACAAAGCCCGAATCCGTGGCTCCACGGTATCGATCGCCGGCGTCACCGCCCGCCGCTCATATTTCGGTGGGACGTCGCTGGCCAACGCCCCAGCCACAGTGTCGCGCGCAATACCCATCTGCCGTGCGATAGCCCGCTGCGACAGACCCTCGCTGCGGTGAAGATGCCGAATCAAGGCCCAATCTTCCAAGGAGATCACCCATCCAATCTGTATGGGTGGCCTACTTTTCACCGTCGCGACTGGCCTAGATTTCAACCGTCGTCAACACCGCGGCCGGCTACCGCCTCTACGATGAGCGGGCCCGTCAGCGCCTGATGTTCATCGAAGCGGCCAAGCGGCTTCAGCTGTCGCTCCCAGCCATCGCTGAACTGCTCGTGGTGTGGCAGTCCGATGCGTGCCGTGCCGTGAAAGACCAGTTGCGGCTCCGGCTAGACAAACGGCTAGCGGAAACTACAAGCGCAATCGCTGACTTGCAGCTACTGCGAGATCAGTTGTTCGGCGCCAGAACCCGCCTGGACGCGCTGCCCGATCGCGACCACCGCTGCGACCCGAATTGCGCATTCCTCCTAAATCCTCACGATCGGGTTACCCCGTTGTCACTTGCCGATCAGCCGTCGCCACCGAGGTGTTCCCTCGACGATCAGGGCTACCGCGACCGTATCGCGGCCTGGCACGACCTGTTGGCCGAGGCGCGGGTGACCCCGACGGCGAACGGATTCGTCGCGTGCCTCGCGATGGAGCACGCTTCCGCGTTGACGGGTCTGATCGTCACCGAGCAGTCGTGCTGTTCGTTTCTGCAATTCACCGTCACGTTCACCGGTGTCGATGTCCAGGTGAGTGTCGCCGGCCTCGCAGACGCCCAACCTGTAATCGCTGATCTCGCAGGCTTGCCCGCGCAGGAGCGTGGCCCACGATGATCGCCAAATCCGTCGCCCTGTTCGTCGTGGCCGCCGTCTTCGAGATCGGCGGTGCGTGGCTGGTGTGGCAGGGGGTGCGGGAACATCGCGGCTGGATTTGGGTCGGCCTGGGCGTGATCGCGCTTGGCGCGTACGGGTTCGTGGCGACCCTGCAGCCCGACGCTCAGTTCGGACGCATTCTCGCGGCCTACGGCGGGGTGTTCGTCGCCGGCTCCCTACTCTGGGGAACGGCCTTCGACGGGTTCCGGCCCGACCGTTGGGATGTGACCGGCGCAATCGTCTGCATTCTCGGGGTTGCCGTCATCATGTATGCGCCCCGCGGCGTGTGAGCACGGAACCCGACAGAACCAACATCCGGACGACAGGCTGTGCCCAGCCGGCGTCACTACGGTGGGTGGCGGGCTCCGGGCCGCAGCTTTCGCGCCCACGTCTGGGTGGCCAGGCCCACGCCGAAAGCGTCACCGCGTGTGTAGGACTCCCAACGATGCAACGCTGGCGGTGGGGCGTTGCGACGAAGATGTCGGCAACGACGGCTTGCACACGTCACGGCAAACCGTCGTGCGCGAACTGCACCCTGCCGCTACTCCTTCAACGCCCGTTCGACCGCCGCCGAAAGTTCCTGGTAACTCATGAAATCCACTTCATTGCCGTTGAGGAAGAACGTCGGCGTGCCCTGAACGCCAAGGGCCTTGCCGTCGGCGACGTCGACGTTGACCCGGTCGAGGGTGGCCGGATCGTCGTAGGCGGCGTCGAACGCGCCCATGTCGAGGCCGAGTCCGGATGCGAATCCGCGGAACGTTGAGTCGGCCGGAATCCGCTGTTCGCCCCACTGACTCTGGGTCTCGTACATCTTCTTGTACATGGGCTCGAACTTGCCCTGCTGGGCAGCCGCCTCGACCGCACGTGCTGCCCGCTCGGCGTTGAAATGAGACGGAATGGGGAAGTAGCGGACGACGAAGTTGACGCGGTCTCCGTACTCGGAGCGCAGCTGCTCGACCATCGGGAACGCAGCGCGGCACGCCTCGCATTCGAAGTCGAGGAACTCGACGAGGGTGACATCGCTGTTCGGTGCCGTGTTGAGGCGGCGGCTGGTGTCCCGGACCAACTGACCCACCTCGCCTCCCTGGGCCTGCGCAACGGCGGGGGAGTCCTTGTTCTGGGCCGAGAGATAGACGCCAACCCCGATGATCATGGTGATGACCGCGAAGACGGTCAGCAAAATGCGTGTGACAGGTGCCATCTGAGAAGTCCTTCGTGAAATCAGCGCTCGTCTGTTCCTCACGGGATCAGACGAGTCTCCGCAGCGGTGCGCCAAGACGGGCTGGTGGGTTCGCCTCGCGCAACCGACTATATACGTAGAAAGACCGTAGGTTCGGTCGCGACCGTGGACGCAGGAATCCGGACGGAAGAGCGGGGCGACATCGACGGGTAGGGCCATGGGGTCTTCAGGCCCACGTCGACCCGGACAGTGTTGGTGCCCCCACACCGATCCTGGCGCGGCAACACCCGTCGGACGACCTGGCCGAGAGCTTCGTGACGGTCCCGTTGGCGCAGTGCGAGTATCAGCATCGCCGCGTGATTGCTGCTGTGCAGCCACGGGTCGGGTTGGGAAACGACGTGCGCCCGCTCCAGGTGCCGCCACCGCTGGCCGGCCGACGGTGCGCGTCGTGCGGCGACCATTTCCCGTCGGTACGCGTCGCGGGCTGCGACATCGAGGCGGGTCACGACGCGACCGGTCGCGGCGGGCGTCGACTGTGTGTGCGTCGCTCCTCAGCGTCCGAATACGATGAGCAGCAGACATTTTCGTGGTCGGCGACGAACCGCGCGACTCTATACGTCGTGGTGTTCACCTCGGGAGGTGTGTCGATGCATCGCGTGACTTCTCGGGTTCGACGGGGCGGCAGCAGGGGCAGTCCTCGCCGCAGGTGTCTCCCTGATCCATGACTACCGGTGCGGGGGATGCCATCGGAGCGCAGCAGGCGTCGACGGGCGGCGGGGGCGCCGGGAGGGTGACGTGATGTACCCCTGCCGCGGCCGTCTGCAGCGGTGCGACGCCGGGTAGTTGCTGCGTGCGTGCGGCGCGAATCGCGTTGAGGATGACGAGCACTTCGGCCGTCTCGTGGATCAGCACCACGGTGGCCAGTCCGAGAACCCCGAAGGCGGCCAGGGGAATCAGAATTGTGATGATCGCCAGTGATAGGCCGATGTTCTGCAGCATGATTCGACGCGCCCCACGGGCGTGGGCGAGGACTTGGGGGAGGTGGCGCAGGTCTTCGCCCATCAGCGCGACGTCGGCGGTCTCGATGGCGACATCGGTACCCATCGCGCCCATCGCAATGCCGATGTCGGCGGTGGCTAGTGCGGGTGCATCGTTGACCCCGTCGCCGACCATCGCGATCGGCTGGCCGCCGGATAGTTCGGCCAGCAGTCTTGCCTTGTCTTCGGGCAGAAGGTCGGCGTGTACGGCGGTGATGCCGGCGGCTTCGGCCACGGCCTTGGCCGTGAGGGCGTTGTCACCGGTCAGCATCGCGATGTCGATGCCCAGCCCGCGTAGTTGTCGGACCACTTCGGGCGCTTCGGGCCTCAGCTCGTCGCGGACTGCGATCGCGGCGACGACGACGGTGTCGCGTTCGAGGAGGACCACTGTCGCCCCAGCCGATTGAAGGCGGGTGACGTCGTCGGTGAACCCCGCGGCCGCGAGCCAGCCCGGCTTGCCCAAACGAATCGAGGAGTTGCCGATGCGGCCGCTGATGCCGTGGCCGGCGAGGGCGGTGACGTCGTCGGCCACCACGACGCCATAGCCGGCAGCATCGATGATGGCTTGGGCCAGGGGGTGCTCGCTGCGGGCTTCGACCGCGGACGCCATCTGCAGGGCTTCGGCTTCGGTGACGCCGTCTGCGGTGATCACCTCGATCACCTGCGGGCTGTTTCGGGTGAGCGTGCCGGTCTTGTCGAGGGCGATCACGGCGATGCGCCCAAGTTCCTCGATCGCGGCGCCACCCTTCACAACAGCGCCCTGTCGGCTGGCGGCGCCGATGGCGGCCACCACGGTCAGCGGCACCGCGATGGCCAGTGCGCATGGAGAGGCCGCGACAAGGACCACCAGCGCGCGTTCGAGCCACAACACCGGATCGCCCAGAATCGCGCCGATTGCGGCGACGGCCGCAGCGAGAGCGAGGATCGCCGGGACGAGTGGGCGGGCGATCCGATCGGCGAGGCGCTGGCCCGCACCCTTGCGTTCCTGGGCCTGCTCCACGATGTGGACGATGCGTGCCAGGGAGCTGTCGGCTGCGGCTGCGGTAACGGTGACGTCGATGGCCCCGCCGCCGTTGACTGCGCCGGCGTGCACGGCGGTACCCGGTTCGGCTTCGACGGGAACGGATTCTCCGGTGATCGCCGAGAGGTCCAGGCTGGTGCGACCCGAGACGATGACGCCGTCGGTGGCGGCGCGGTCACCCGGTCGCAGCACCATCACGTCGTCGATGACCAATTCGTCTGGCGTCACGCGGGTTTGGCGGCCGTCGCGGACCACGGTGACCGTAGGGGGTACCAGAGACAGGACGGCGCGCAGACTTCGGTGGGTGCGTGTCACCGCGTAGTGCTCGAGTCCCTCGGCGATCGAGAACAGGATCGACAGCAGCGCGGCTTCGGCGACCTGGCCCAGGGCCACGGCCCCGATCGCGGCGATCGTCATCAACGTGCCCACCCCGAGGCGGCCGTGCCGGAGGCTGCGAACGGCACCGGGCGCGAACGTTGCGGCCCCGGCGGCGACTGCCGCCAATTCGGCTCCCAGGCCTACGGTTTCACGTCCACTCCGGTGAAGCGCCCAGCCGGTGAGTAGCAAAACGGCAGCCAGGGCAGCCAATTGCAGTTCGCGAACGTGCCACAGCTTGTCCGGCCCCGATCCAATCTTGGCGTCGAGGTCCTTGTCCACAGGACCGCAGCACGCATCAGACATGGGGAGCCTCTCGGTGTGGCCGGCGGCCCACAGTTCCGAAGACGGCCTCGGTCAAGGACCGGCCGCGGTCAGTGAGCTGATACATCACCATCCGAGCTTGACGGCGAGAAGTCACCAAACCGGCGATCTTCAGTTGACGCAGGTGATGGGACACGAGGTTCTGCGAATGGCCGACCACCCAGGCCATGTCACACACGCACAGTTCGTCGCCCCGAAGAAGCGCAGAGGCGATAATCAGCCGAGTCGGGTCACTCAGAGCCCTCGCCGCGACCGCCAAGAGTTCGGCCTCGGCCGACGACGGCAGCAGGCCGCGGATCCGCTCGGCGTGCGGTAAGTCCAGGCACAGCAAGTCGCAGTGTTCGATCGGCGGTTCGGCCATTCCAATATACTAACGTCTGTTGATGCGTCGTAGCGGAAGCCATGTGGAACGACGCGAGGTAAGGTCATCGGCACGTCCACGTCCTCTCGGACGCCGCCTACGTAGGAAAATAGTAGGTTCCCCGGCGCGCCGTCGGCCTTGTGGCGGGGGAGAGGGCAAGCTGCTTCCGTGAAGGCGTTCGTCACGGGACTCGTCGCAGTGACGGTTCTGCTCTGCGGGCCAACGCCCGCCGCCAACGCCGACATGGGACAGCGTGTCGCGCAGGCGAATGAATACCTCGCCTCCCGTCCCGGCACCGTCGGGTACGTGCTCCGGGACCGGACGACTGGACAAGCTCACCGAAACGATGCGGCCGGAACCATGATGTGGACCGCATCCACCATCAAGCTCGCGATGGTGATCGACCTGCTGACGCGGGCGCGTGCTGGCCAGATCACCCTGACGCCGGCCGACAACCAGCTCATGGCCGACATGATGCACTCCTCAGACAGCGCCGCCGCCGACACGTTGTGGGAACGCTTCAGCGGACCCGACAACATGGCGTTCAACCGCAATTTCCCGAGGTACGGAATGACCAGTCTGAAGGCGCAACCGGGCTTCAGCGACAGGTACCCCTACTGGGGATTCCAGAAATCGACCAGTGACGACCTCGACCGACTGATGAACTACACCCTCACCAAACTGCCGCCGGCCCAGACCGCGGCCATCGTGGCGGAGATGCAGCACCTCGACTCCAATCAACAGTGGGGAGTCTGGGGCGCGGGCGCGGCCATGGCCCCCGGTAACAAGAACGGATGGTCACAGGAACAGGGCGGCTGGGTCGTCAACAGCGTCGGATTCGCCGGTCCCCAACAGCGCTACACCCTGGCGGTCATGAACTCGCTGAACGGTGGGGGCGGCTACGACGACGGCGTGGAGACCACGACACGGCTGGCGCAGATTCTGCTGGCGCCGGGGTAGTGTCCTTCCGCCGGAGAGTCATGTTCGTCCCAGCATTGGGACGAACCTGCCGACGGCTCGACCGTAGGTGCGGTAGGCGTCGCCGTGGACGCGCAGCAGATGGGGCTCCTCCACCACGCGGACCTGCATCTCGATCGTCACCACCAGTAGCACTAATGCTGCGATCGCCGGCACGTTCGGAACCATCAACGCGACGCCGGCAGCGAACACCAGCATCGCCGTGAAGATGGGGTTTCGGATGACCGCGAAGACGCCTTGTCGTATGAGAGTCGTGGTCGCATGCGGGTCGACGCCGATCCGCCACGAGTCGCCCATGGAGTTCTGCGCGTAGACCGTTGCGGACATGCCCGCCAGTGCGAGCACCGTGCCGAACGCCTGAACCCACGGCGTCTCCAAGAGCGCGATGGGGGAGACGACGTCGAGCATTTGCAGTGTCGGCGCGAACAGGCCCAGAACCATGGCCACGACGAAGCCAACGCCGGCAAGCCATTCCTGTGTCCCGGGTCGGCCGCTAATCCCGTGAAATCCCGTCGATCCGGTTCGTCGATACTGGCGCCAGCTGCGCCATCCGAACCCGAGCGCAACGAATACCGAATACAGGACCAGCGCACCCACCGCGACCATTGACGCCACCTCCGCCGTCAATATATGCAGACATTGCAATATGTGCAACAATTGCGGGCCTGCAACGGTCCGTTACTGCAGCGTCGAGCAAGGCTTGCTCCGCTACCGTTGTAGTCTCGCGGCGCCGGGCCCATTCGTGTATGCCGACGCGGGGGGCCGCTGGCGCAACAGCGGCCCGCCGCGACCCCGGTTGGGTTTGCGCGTGAGATCTTCGAACGCGAACTCGATGACTGCTACCAGGACGCGGCAGCTCGTCAGGCAACGCCAACGGGATTCTGGCAGTTGATCGGTGAAATCACTTGTTGCACAACACTACTTGGTGTGCCCCCGAATCACTTCGTGTCGAGTAGCGGCGCCCTGCAATCTTGGCCACCCAGTGCAGGGTGATCGGGGGTTGGCTGATGTCGACTACTCGACCGGCCGAAGCACGACCTCGTAGGTGACGGGCCACCACAACGTGTCATCCCCGCCGGGAGTGGCGCCAGTGCGTGCGACGTCGACGTCGACCGCCCGCTGGTCCTGGCCGACTTCGCTGTCAGCGTGCCGCTGTGCAGCCTCGAGTCGTTGCGCATACCGCGACGGGTTCCCCACCTCGACCGAAGTGTGTTTGACAATGCCCATGGCGTCACGGTGCCGCCACTGCGTCGCAGCCGACACCAGCGCACCGCGACTTCAGCTGTAGCGCCCCTGGGGAACTGCGTTGGGGACCCGGCGTGGGCGACGAT
Source organism: Mycolicibacterium sp. TUM20985 (assembly GCF_030295745.1). NCBI lineage: Bacteria > Bacillati > Actinomycetota > Actinomycetes > Mycobacteriales > Mycobacteriaceae > Mycobacterium > Mycobacterium antarcticum. Next base: position 2,927,609 of record NZ_AP027291.1, on the reverse strand, counting down.
GCGGCCCGTCAGGTAGCCGGGACGGCCGCCAATGGTCCGCGGGCGTGGAAGAACCGTCGGATGAGTCGGTGTTCCATCGCGTGAATGTGGTCGAGCTCGCGCCGCAGTTCCAGCGACTTGGCGTGGATCGCCCGGGCCGCTCGCAGTGCCCCGTCCTTGGCTGCTTGGGCGGCGTCGGCGTCCAGAGCGACCAGTTGGGCATCACGGTCGGCGATCAGAAGGGCCAAGACGTCGGCCATGGCGGCCGCCTGCGCGAAATCGGCTTCGGTGGGAGGCTGATTAGACGGGATGTGCGGCAGTGTCGGCGAGATTCGCAAGCTTCTCCTTGGTTTTCCGTTCGACGAACAGAGGAACGAAATCTCGGATCTTCGCCTCGTCGAACCGATGGTGAACCGACCCCGCGATGTCGTGCACGGTGTCCGCGGAAACCTGTGGAAATCCCGCCAACAGCCGATCGACGACTTGCCCGATCAAACGATCCTCTTCGACGCTGACGACCATCCCTACATCTTGGCCAACCCGGTGCGATCGCACAACCGGGATGAACGAATGACAGCCAGACGGCCAACGGCGAGCCAACACTTGGGCTGCGGACGGCTGTGCCAGGTCGGGCAGCCGCCCGGAGCCGACAACGTCGCGCGCGGGCCGACCACACGCCCTACCGTATGAGGCAGACCATGACCGCCGACCAAAATGAGGCCACGGTGTCCACACCCCGCAAAGCACTGGAGCGACGAGCACCCCACGACGATGGCGTGGCCTGGGAACTCGCCGCCGCGGCGCGCACCTATCTGAGCAGATCCGACGCCGATCGCATCTACATCGGGATCGGGATCGGCGAGGTGTTCGAAGCGATCGACGCCCTGCTCACCGCGATCGTCCAGCACCGAATCCCGCTCGGCCACGACCTGATCGCCACCGTCGCCAGCTGGTTGGACTGCTACCGCGGCCAGGACGCCGAACCACGTTTGCGCCAACTTCTCTGCGAGGTCGAACACGGCTCCCCGCAACGGATGTCGGCCTTCGACGAACGGTTCGGATTGGCGTCGCCCACAGCGCAGGACGGGCATCGCCAGTCCGGTTAAACTGTCGCGATCCGCACCGGATGCGTCCTCACCCCGTGCAGTCGGCCGTGTCGTTCCTGGCGCTGACCCGGTCGGCCATCAGGTGGCCCCACCGGTGCATCATCTCCGTGCGATGCGGGAACGGAGCCTCGGAACCCCCGACCTGGCCCACCAACGCACCAGCCAGCGCTCCCGGACCGATGCCGGTGTCGTGCACTGCGCCGACGAGGTCGTTGAATGCGTCCTGTTCGGAGCATCCGCGCAGTCCCATCAGAATCCCGATCGCCAGGTCGATCACGCGCCGCGACGCTGGATCTGCCCGCAGGCCCCGTTCAGTCATTGTTGTCTGCCCCGTTGGTGGAAATGTGTCCTGCAAGCGTGTTTACCGCGGCGAGATGAACGCTGGCCGTCATCCCCGTCCCGTTCGAGTTTGGCGGCTTAAACTAGGCCCGGGGCATGCCATTTGGCCCGGTGTCGTGCCGCGCGACGGGGAGGTCGCGCGGCGCGGCGCCACCTCTCACGTCGGAGCCGGGTTCCGTGTCCGAGTGAAGGCGATCGGCGACGTAGCCGCCGTGTGGTCCAGAGCCGCGACGCGTGACGAATTCGCCCGGATTGAGCGGGTCCCGGGAAACGTCGACGAGGAAATAAATCATCACCTTCTGCCGCATAGCTGACGGCGTGCACCAGTTCACGCTGGTAAACCAGATCAATCGCATCGAACATGAACTCGGCGCTCAACTGCTGATCCGCGCCGACCGTGGACGCCCCATGCAACTCACCGACGCCGGCGCACGAGCCGTGGCTACCGTTCGAGCGTGCCAACGCAAGGGTTGGTGTTAGGAGCGTCGAAGCGCGAATGCTCAACCGCCCGGGCCAAGCGCTGCGAGCCAGTCGTCGATCTGCTGCATCTCGCCTTGAGTGTGTCTGAACCCGCCATCGCATGGGCTCGACAGTGCCGGTGCGGCGCGGAATTCCGGGGTTGCCGCACATATCGATTGCGGACGAGGTTCGATGTGCAGTCATCCCGGGCACCGCGCTGCGAGACGCTGTGAGGTCAGAGTCGCAACGTCAGTCACCGGGTGCTCGGGATTGTGGTCAACAGGCGCGGACGCACCATCACCGCTCTGTGTGAGCGATGGCGCGGGCGTCTTTGCCGATGTAGGGCAGCAACGCGGCGAGGCCGAATCGGAACCCGGCGAAGTGCAAGTGGGGCCGCGGGTTTCGCGCGGTGGGTTGACCGGCGTCGTCGAGAACGTCTAGATGGCCCACCAGGGGTTCGAGTCCGCTGTGGTAGCCGGTCGCCGCGATGAGCGCGTCCGGTCGGACCCGTCGTCCATCTGCGAGATGGACGTAGGTGTCGTCGAGGCGCTCGACGGCGGGGACCACCTCGATCGCCCGGTTCTTGAGGTCGGCGACGAAGCCGCTGTCCATTGGGGGCGACCAGTAGGTGTGCCGCATCCGGGACAAACCGCGTGGGGAGGGCGGCAACCCGAACGGCCGTAGGTCGCCGTGCATGATGCGCGCCAACGCCCGGCCCGCGGCGTCGATGACCCGGTCGGGCAGTAGCCGTCCTGGTAGGGCGAATGCGGTGAGCGGGAGCCCGATGCACTTCCGCTGCAGGACCAGCGGGGGTGTGCGGACCGAGAGCTGGACGCGGCCCGCGCCGCCCGAAACCAGGAAGTGTGCGATCTCGGTGGCGGAGTTGCCCGAGCCGACGACCAGGACGTCGCGGCCGCGGAACTCCCCGGCACTGCAGAACTGGGCCGAGTGCAGCAACTCGCCGGTGAAGCCGGCGCGACCCGGCCAGTTGGGGATGACGGGTGTGTGGTCATGACCGGTGGCGACGACGACCGTGGAGGCCCGGCGGTCACCACCCGGCGATCGAAGCAGCCATCCGTCGGCGTCGGTGTCGATGCGGTGGTGGGCTGATGCGTAGCGCTCCAGGTAGGTCACCCACGAGTCGCGGTCGGGCCAGGCGCCGAGGTCACGGGCCATCCGAAAACCCGGCAGCGACGACATCCACCGCACGGTGTTGAGTCGCAGCCCGTCGTAGCGATGTCGCCAGCTCTCGGTGACCGCGTCGCCGCGTTCCAGCACGACGGTGGAAATCCCGGTGTGCGCGAGCATCGCGGCGGCGGCCAGCCCGGCGGGGCCCGCACCGACGACCACGGCGTTCCTGGATTGGTGAGTGGACACGGACGCATTCTAACAATCGTTACTAACGTTTGTTAGGATTGGGTGATGGATACCCGGGACCGGTTGCTGAACGCGACGATCGCGTTGTTGACCCGTGAGGGTCTTGGCCGGATCACCACGCGGGCCATCGTGGCCGAGGCGGGTACCCATCTGCCGTCGGTCAACTACTACTACGGATCCAAGGACGCGCTGGTCCGCGCAGCGTTGGCCGAGACGCTGCGCCGATGGGGTCAGACCACGATGTCGGTGATCGACACCGCGCCGGAGTCGTCGCTGAACGAACGGGTGGATCATAGTGTGCGCCGGTTCGTCGCGACTCTGGCGAATGATCGCGGCTACGTCGTCGCGGCGGTGGAGGGTTTCGCGGCAGCCGAACGTGACGAGGACATCCGGCGGGCGCTGGCCGCGGCCTACGGTGAATTCCGGGACGTCGTCGCATCCCACGGCCCGCCGCGACCGGCCGGGTCTCCTCAGACTTCCGGCCGTGATTCGCGCGTGTTCGCCTCGCTGATGATCGCCCTGTTCGACGGGCTGGCGATTCAATGGCTACTAGATCCAGCGACCGCACCCACTGCCGAGGAGATCCTGGCCGCACTGGACCTGTTGGCCACGTCCCGCACCGCCACCGGTACCCGCCGATGACCGGCAGATCAGCCCGGAACCGTTACGGCACAGCCCGATTCGCCGGTCACGTCGTGGACGAATCCTGGGCGACCTCGATGGTGCGTTTGAGGTAGCGCAGCTCGGTGCGGGCGTGCTCGCGGTCCTTGGCGATGCCGTCGAGCACCCGGGTGAAGGCGAATTCGAGCAGGCGCCCACCCAGGTGGGGCGGGAAGTACGCCCAAACGTGGGCACTGAGGCGGGTGGTGTCAGCGGACCCGGGTGTCAGGCGCCAGGTAACCCCTTCGCCCATCGTGACGGTCACGCCCAACCAGCGGTAGCGGGCCTGGGGCGCCTCCCAGGTCACCGCCACACCGGGCTCGAGGCGGGTGATCGTGCCCACCGCTTCGCCGGGGATTCCGGCGATCTTCTCCCGGATCCGCAGTCGTGTGCCCACCGCGATCTCGCCACCCTCATCGAGGCGTTCCACGCTGAGATGCTCGGGATTGGACGCTGGCCACCACCCCTCCAGGTCGTACATGACATCCCACACCGTCGTCGGCGGCGCCTCGATCAGGATCTCTTCGGTGAACTCAAACATTTCTTCCTCTCCTTCGTTGATGAGCTGATCAGCACTGGGGCACTTGGTGGAGGCACGTTGTCGATCTCCTCACGGGGTGTCTTGGGTTGGGTAGGGCAGCACCGGGTGCGCGCAGTGGGCGGCCGCAGCGAATTGCCTGGGGACGCGTCCTGAAGCGCCGGGCGCAGATCGTGGAACAGAAGCGGTACTCGACGCCGCGGTGGCCCTGGGTGGTGATGACGGCGGGATCGTCGAGTCGCATGCGGCAGACGGATCGATCTGAGCGCGAGGACATGCGGGGGTCCACGATGGCGAATAGCGCGACGGGTTCCTGGATGTTGCGCAGCGCCTGGGGTTTCCCGGTCGGTGGCTGGGCCGGGTACCCAGGATCTGATGGGGCCGGCCGCCGCGGCGAGACACGCGGCCACGTTGACGGTGGACCCGTAGATCTCCTCACCGATGGGCACGACCGGGCCGACGTCGACGCCAGCACGCACGATCGGGAACGAGCCTGCGCTGTGTGCGCCGGCGATGATCCGGCCCAATGCCGCGAGCGCGTCGTGCGGTGTGGGCGAGGTGAACAGCGCGGCATCACCGATGGTCTTGAGAAGGCGATCGCGGGCACCGAGCGCGGCGCGGGTCAGCGCCACGAACGCCTCGGCCGGCTCGGCGGCCAGATAATCGCCACGAGCGTCGGTGAGAGCGGTGAATCCCGACATGTCGACGAAGGTCACCGCCACCTCCTCGTCGTCACCGCCAGTGCCTTCGTCCGGTCGCCTGTGGGCCTTCACGAACACTCGCCTCCCTCGTCGTCTCAGCCCGACCATACATGCGTACATGTGCATGTATCAATGGTTCGGGCGTCGCCGCTCTGCCCGAGCGGGCGGGCCACCGGTTCGGAGAGATCACTCCAGCGGTTTTGACATGCATAGATACGCATGATTGCCTGAGAGGCACGGACCGAGAGTTCCGAACGGAGGTGCGCAGTGGACGAGGGACGCCAGTCAGCCAGCGCGCGTGGGGCACCGAGGACCGTGCCCCAAGACGGGCCGACACCCGAGGGGGGTGACGGCGCGGGCCGCGACCACGGGCACGGCCATGGGGTGTCTCCGGGCGCGGACCGGCGATGGTTGACGATCGCGCTGGGGCTGATCGTCGGCTTCATGGTCGTCGAGGTCGTCGTCGGTGTGCTGGCGCAGTCGCTGGCGTTGATCACCGATGCCGGTCACATGCTGACCGACGCCGCGTCGATCCTGATGGCGCTGGTGGCGATCCGGTTCGCCGCCCGGCCCGCCCGCGGCCCCTACACCTACGGATTCAAACGGGTGGAGATCCTCTCGGCCCAAGCCAACGGGATCACCCTGCTGCTGCTGGCGGTGTGGTTCCTCTACGAATCGATCCGGCGTCTGATCGACCCCCCGCAGGTGTCTGGGCCGCTGGTGCTGTTCACCGCCCTGGTCGGGATCGTGGTCAACATCGCCGCGACATGGAGTATCAGCCGCGCCAACCGGACCAGCCTCAACGTCGAGGGCGCCTTTCAGCACATCCTCAACGACCTGTATGCGTTCATCGGCACCGCGATCGCCGGCGCCGTGATCTGGCTGACCGGCTTCGCCCGCGCTGATGCGATCGCGGCCATGGTCGTGGCGGCGCTGATGGCGCGGGCCGGCTGGGGTCTGGTGCGCGAATCGGGACGCATCTTCCTCGAAGCCGCCCCCGCCGACGCGGACCCCACCGTAATCGGACCCCGGTTGGCCACCATCCCCGACGTGGTCGAGATCCATGATCTGCACGTCTGGCAGATCACCTCCGGTCAGTCCTCGTTGTCCGCGCACGTCCTGGTAGCACCGGGCATCGACTGCCACGCCGTGCGAGACCGGATCGAAGCGGCGCTGCACGACGACTACGACCTCGACCACACCACACTGCAAGTCGACCACGCCGGTCCCCAGCGCGGCGATGACCATTGCGTCGAACCCCACGGACCGACGCACCGTGCGCCCTGATCGCCGGCACCGGGCATCATGGCCACGGGCCACGGTGGTGTTCCGTGAGGAGGAATGAACAGAAGGTGACATCTACCCGCCCCGCGCGGGATGACCATTACGATGGTGATTCGATCTGCGGCGCAGGACATTTCGGCTGATCCGCCGGGCGGGCGGAGCCTGCGGACCAGCCGAGTCCACGGCGCGGTTCGGCTACGTTGGCCGGCGAGCGCCAGGGCCCGGCCGGCGGCCCCGTGGAGAACATGACGATCGCCCAACCGAGAGTGGAGATGAACCGTGACCTTCGATCGCCGAGCCCGCGTGACGGTACTGGCCCCCGTCCTGGTGATCACCGCGCTGTCGGGTGCTGCCGTGCGCGTCTCGTTGGCGCGCTGCGGCGCCGAATGCGCACCGACCGCCGCCACCGCATCCATTTCGGCCCCCGTCGCAGCGCCGGTGCCCGCCGCGGTCAGCGTCGCCCCGGGCGCTGGTGCCCGCGACGTCGATCCGCTGGGCGCAGTGTCGGTGACGGCGACGGCAGGCACCCTGCGCGACGTGGCAATGACCAACGAGCAGGGCACCCGCATCGCCGGGGTGATGACACCGGACAACCTGGTGTGGAAGCCCGGCGTCCCGCTCGGCTACTCACGGGACTACGCACTGACCATCACCGCCGCCGGTAGCGACGGTGCCCCCTCGACCCAGACGTCCACGTTCTCCACCCTGACCCCCGGCAATCAGACGAAGGTCTCGCTGACCACCACCTCGGGGGCAGCCCTGCGCGAAGGCGCCAGCTACGGCGTCGGCACCGTCGTCGTGGCCCACTTCGACGAGCCGATCACCGACCGCGCCGCAGCGCAGCGCCGGCTCACCGTCACCACCACGCCCGCGGTGACGGGGTCGTGGTACTGGGTCGATGATCAGAACGCACACTGGCGACCACCGAGCTACTTCGCCCCCGGAACCAGAGTCGCCGTGGCGGCGAACGTCTACGGCGTCGCCCTGGGCGAGGACCTCTACGGCCAGGAGGACACCCGGGTCGGTTTCACCATCGGCGACGCGCACGTCTCGATCGCCGACGACGCCACCAAACAGGTCAGCGTCTACGACAACGGCGTCCTGGTCCGCACCATGCCCACCTCGATGGGGATGGGCGGCACCGAAACGATCGGCGGGCAGACCTTCACCTTCTGGACCCAGCCCGGCGTCTACACCGTGATGGACAAGTCCAACCCGGTCATCATGGACTCCTCCACCTACGGGCTGCCGATCAACTCCCGCCTGGGCTACCGCGAAACGATCAACTACGCCACCCGCATCAGCACCGACGGCATCTACCTGCACCAACTCGAGAGCACGGTGTGGGCCCAAGGCAACACCAACGTCTCGCACGGATGTCTGAACCTCAACGCCGACAACGCGCAATGGTTCTACGGCTTCTCCCAACCCGGCGACGTCGTCGAAGTCCGCAACACCGGCGGAGAACCCCTGCAACTGTGGCAAAACGGCGACTGGAGCATGCCCTGGGACCAATGGCTCCAAGGCAGCGCCCGCGCCTGACCGGCCCTACGCGAAGTCATCGACGGCCAACACTACGACAGTGTGTAGTATTTCAATGATTGGCCAATACCGCAGTTGCACCGCGACCCGTCCGCCCGCAAGTCCCCAGGTGGACGCGGAGAGGACTTCATGACCCCAGACGCACCCCGATCGGTGAACTCGAGGCACGGCGCCCGTTCCCTGCCCGGATGGGTCCCAAGGGCAACCTGGTCTACAAGCTGGTGACGACCACCGATCACAAGCTGATCGGGATGATGTACGTGGTGGCCTGTTTCGGGTTCTTCTTCGCCGGCGGGTTGATGGCGCTGCTCATGCGCGCCGAACTCGCGTTGCCGGGGTTGCAGTTCCTGTCCAACGAGCAGTACAACCAGCTGTTCACCATGCACGGCACGATCATGTTGTTGTTCTATGCCACCCAGATCGTGTTCGGCTTCGCCAACCTGGTGCTGCCGTTGCAGATCGGCGCCACGGTTATCTACCCCTACCGAACTCGGAATGGTTGCACATCTGCCGCGTGACCTGAGCCTCCCTGTCGTTCTGTCGGCGCCAGAGTTGTTTAGTCATGTAAGGAACGTTCGCGCGACCTACTGCGGACGTCCGGGGCAGTCAAATGAACCCGGGCGGAACACTGGGTCCAGGGGAACGGTCGGCCCGGGCGGCCCCCACAACGACGCCAGGCGGTCCCGAGCCTCGCTTGTTCTTGATTCGTTGCTGAGCGAGCTTCACGCAACGCGCGGCCTCATCGGTGCACGGAGCCGATAGGAGGCTGGGCCTGGCAATGTGCGGGGGCCTTTGGCCCTCCTAGCCGGTGCCATGTGGCAGGTTCGTGAGGAGAGCGGTGTACGGCATCATAGGGAAATGACCGAAACTCCAGAATCTCGGAATGAACCCACGGCTGCGGCCGCGGTGGGCCAAGCGGCGGAGCCGCCGGCGCGGTGGGAGCGGCACAGCAGGGTCAACCAGATTGCGGCCGGGGTAGCCATCGTCGCCGGTGTCGTATTTGTCGTCGCGGTGATCTTCTTCGCCGGGTTCTTCGTCGGCGCGTCCTCCGGCGGCCACATGAGAGATGGTGATTACCGCATGGGCCCCGGCGGAATGATGGATCAGTGGCAATCGGGGCAGCGCGGTCAAATGGGTCCCGGCGGAATGATGGGTCCCGGCCAGATGGGTCCCGGTGGCCCGACAACGATGCCGGCGGTCCCGAGCACGCCCCGGCCGTAGCGAATCAGCCCAACCAATGACGGGAGATGATTGGGTGTGGCCACATTGACCAGGAGGGCGGCGCTGTCCGTGCTGGCCGGCGGGGCCGGCCTGCTTGGGCTGGGATATGTCCTGCGCAGCATCGTCGAGGTACCCATGAGTCACGCGGGACCGGGCTTCGGTGGTGTGAACGGCATGGACATGAGCAAGTACATGAACATGTTCATTCGACACGGTGAACTTAGGCGCAGCGTCGAAGACATTCCCGGAGGCGTGCGCACCACCACCGAATCCGACTCTCCCGACCTAGTTGCCGAGCTTCAGGCGCACGTGTCGTCGATGTACTCCCAACTCGACCAGGGCGCCGAGGTGACCTGTATGAGCTCAAGCCTGCCAACGCTGTTCCGCCGCGCTCCCGACTATCAGCGCCAGCTCACCTTCACCGCCAAGGGCGTGGTCGCTGAGGAAACCGCGAGCGATCCCGACCTAACCAACGCCATCCGTGCCCATGCCCGCGAAGTCACCGGCTTCGTCGTCGAGGGCATGCCGGCGATGATGCAAGGCATGATGGGGCCCGGCATGATGGGGCCCGGCATGATGGGGTCGGGCCGTTAGATCCCTCTCGCGGACGCTACTGACAACGTCTCGGCTTCGCCGCGCTCGCGGCAACGGCTCGCCATCGACAGGGTCATCCGATGAGCACGGGAGACGCGTCGTGCGCTGCGCCTGACGTCGTCGACGGCTGGGTGAATCTGGGTCATGAGGGCTTATCGGCTCGACGGGGCGCACGAGAAGGGAGGTGTGGAAGGTGAGATCGGCCGTTTCCGGCGCCGCCACCTCGTGCCAGTCCCGAAGGTCGCCTCCCTGGCCGAGCTCAACGAGGTGATCGCCGCCGCCGACATGGCCGACGATGACCGGGTGATCACCGGTCGCCCGATCACCATCGGCGCGGCGTTCGCCGTCGAGGCCACGGAGCTGATGGGATTGCCGGCCGACCCGTTCGACTGCGCGCGACTGCTGAACGCGCGGGTCGACAATCGGGCCAGAGTGTCGGTGCGGCAATGCTTCTACTCCGTGCCGGCCCGCTACGCCGGGCGCCGCCTCCCGGTGCGGCTGTCCGCGAGAACCGTCGAAATCCACGACGGACCCCGACTCGTCGCCGACCATGAACGAGCAGTCGGCCGCTACGTCGAAGTGCTGTGCCTGGATCACTACCTCGAGGTCCTCAAGACCAAACCCGGCGGACTGCCCGGCGCGACCGCACTGGCACAGGCCAAGGCCCGTGGAGTGTTCACCGCATCCCACCAAAGCTATTGGGATGCAGCCCGATCCGCCCGCGGTGACGCCAAGGGCACCCGCGACCTGATCGCCATCCTGCTGGCGCACCGCAGCATACCCGTCGCCGCACTGATCACCGCGATGGACCGGGCCGTCACCTCGGGATGCCTGGATCCCGAGACCGTGCTGATCGATGCCCGCCGCGACATGGTCCCGATGGCACCGGTCGCCGCGATCGGTGCACTGGCCCGCTACGACCGCCCACCACCCTCGCTGGCAGATTACGACGATCTGCTCACCGGAAGCGACTCGTGACCACCACAGCCAGCAAGGTGGCGACCGTCGATGCTGCTGCCCAGGCCTCGATCGGCGCCGCGGCCCGCGAGTTGCACCTGCCGACAGTGCGCACCGAAGCGACCCGCCTCGCTGAGATCGCCGACCGGGAACGCCACACCCACCTGCGCTACCTCGCCGAAGTGTTGGCCGCCGAGGTCGACGACCGCACCGAACGCCGCCGTGCTCGACGCATCAACGATGCGAAGTTCCCACGGCTGAAACGGTTGGCGGAGTTCAACATCGACGCCGTTCCCGGCATCGCGCCCGCGACCCTGGGTCACCTCGCTGCAGGACATTACATGGACGCCGGCGAACCGGTCGTGCTGCTCGGTGACTCCGGCACAGGCAAGTCCCATCTGCTCATCGGGTTGGGGTTGGCGGCGTGTGAACAGGGCCGCCGGGTCCGCTATGTCACCACCGCGCAACTGGTCAACGAACTCGTCGAAGCCGCCGACGAACGTGTTCTGTCTCGCGTCGTGGCCCGCTACGGGCGCCTGGACCTGCTCTGCCTCGATGAACTCGGATACGTCCAAATCGACCCTCGCGGAGCGGAATTGCTGTTCCAGATCATCACCGAACGTGAAGAACGGGCCTCAGTCGCAATCGCCACCAATCTGCCGTTCAGTGAATGGGGCACCGTCTTCCCCGACCCCCGCCTGGTCGCCGCCATCGTCGACCGCGTCACCTTCAACGCCCACATCATCGAGACCGGCACCAAGTCCTACCGACTCCGCACCAGCAAGACCACCATCCGCGCCAAACGATCCACCTAGACCATGTGGGGCCAAAATCCGTGCCGACGGTGGGGCCAAATCACTTGACGAAACGCACAGCGTCGTGCGGCCTGCTAACTCTCTATGATGCGGGTTACATAAGGTGTCATGCCGCCGGTGCGTACGGGTGAGACCTTCACGGGCACACCGGTTTGTTGCGCTTCGAGCATTTGTCCGCCGCCGAGGTAGAGGGCTTCGTGTTGACCCCCTCCCGGCCCCCAGAACAACAGGTCACCCCGTTTGGCTTGTGACGGTGGTATTTTTCGGCCAGCATCGTATTGAGCTCCGGAGAATCGAGGGAGCTGCACCCCGACACCAGCGAAGGCATAGCGGGTCAGGCCCGAGCAGTCGAAGCCGACAGTGCCTGCGCCAGAGTCGATTCCACGGCTCGGTCCGGTGAGGCTGCCGCCGCCCCATGAGTAGGGAACGCCGATTTGTGTTCCGGCTCGCCTGATCACGTATTCGATGGCCTGTTTTCCGTAGACGCGGTTGCCGCTGAGGCTAGAAGTGGGACTGCCTGCGGGGTTTCCAATGCCCAGACTTCCAAGGAATTTGCGTCCCAGGTCCATGGTGGTTTGGGCCGCGTTGGCGCTAGCTTGTAGTGAGGCGTTGGCGATTGCTAGCGGGTCACCAGGAGCGCCAGCGCTGAGCACGCCGGGCAGAGTCGGGTCCCACTGGCCGTTGTTGGGCTCCGCGTAGGCGTCCGGCGCTGGGGCGACGAGCACTGTCACCGTGAGCGCGAAGCCGAACAGAACTGACCGCCTGCTCCACGGGGGGTGTCGGTCCGCGTCCGCGGCCTTCGGAGACGAAGACAGGTTTCGTCCACCGCGGTTGGTGCCAGAAAAAGGAACCGTCACGTCTCGTAACTCCTTCTGGCGCGGTCATGGCATTGTTGCCGCGGGTAGTCGGGTCGGAGTGCGTCCGGATATCTACGTACTAACGCAGTACGTAGACGCACTGTGTATTCGTAAGTTACATCACTTTGGCACCGTTGGTAACAGTGGTCACAAACAACAGCAATGTAATTCGTTGTGCCAATGGCCATTCGGGCGCGCGCGTTGCGCTTGGTAGGCGATGAATCGGGTGCGGTGAGGCCCTTACCCTCCGCCGATCGCCGCCCACACGGCGCCCGCGCCAACCCCCAGTGCGACGCTGAGCGCAGCAGCCGAGATCGCGGTCACGGCGGCCCAGCGGGTCGGCACGACGTCGACGGTATCTGCCTGCGGGCGCGACATGGTGGGAACGATCCAGCGCAGGTAGTAGAAGAGGCTGATGAGTGAGTTGAGGACGACCAGAACCGCCAGCCAGGCGTAGCCGCCGTCCCACGCGGCGGATGCGGTGGTGAGCTTGCCGACGAACACAGCCGTCGGCGGGGTGCCGACCAGGCCCAGGAGTGCCACAACGAGGGCGACTCCCAGCCAGGGATGGCGCCATCCGAGCCCGCGATAGGACGAAAGGTCTCGCAAGGTTGGGAGCGCGGTGGTGACGGCGAAGGCCGCGAGATTCGTCACCGTGTAGCCGGCCAGATAGAACAGCAGCGACGGGGATGCCAGATCGGAGCGGCCCGCGGCGACCAGGGGCACCAGCAGAAATCCGACCTGCGCCACCGTCGACCAGCCCAGCAGCCGGCGCGGATCCGTCTGCCAGTAGGCGGCGAGATTGCCCAATGTCATGCTGGCCGCAGCCAGGACGGCGATCAGCAGTGGCCAGTTCAGGGTCCCGGGGAGGGCTAGCACCAACCGGTAGACCGCCAACAGCGCGCCGATCTTGGGAACGGTCGTCAGGAATGCCGCGACGGTCCCGCTCGCACCCTGGGCGGCGTCGGGCACCCAGAAATGCGCGGGGATGCCACCGGCCTCGAACATCAGACCGCACAGGATCGCGAACACGCCCGCGGCGACCGCGCCGGGCGCCACCTCCGCCAGCCGGGTGGCGAGATCGGCGTAGCGGGTGCTGCCCGCCACGCCATAGACCAGCGTGATGCCCAGCAACAGAACGATGCCGAACAGCGCGCCCAACAGGTAGGCCTTCATGGTGGCCTCCGCGCCCGTCGAGGTGCGCGCCAGACCGATCAGCCCGTAGATCGGAATGCTGGCCAGCAGGAATGCCGGAGCCACGACCAGCAGATCGTTGGCGCCGGCCAGCAGAAGCGTGCCCGTCGTGGCGAACAGGGCCAGGGCGTAGGTCTCGCTCTCGCGCGGTGATCCGGCGATCTCGTCGGAGGCCAGCGCCAGCACCAGCAGCACCGCGAACGCGGCGACGATGCGGGCGACGCCGGTGCTCGTATCGACGCGGAACGTGCCCTCGAACGCCTCACCGCCCGGACCGGCCAGCGCCACCGCGGCGACGGCGATCGCGGCCACCAACGCCGTCGCAGCCGCCGCGCGGGTGATCCACAACCGTCGGCGCGGCAGGAAGGACCCGCCGATCAGCACGCCGAGCCCGCCGCCGAACAGCAGCATCTCCGGGAGCAGCAGCAGCGGGTTCACGCCGGGCTACCGTCCGACCAGCTCTACCAGTGTCCGCGCCGCCGGTTCGATGAGGGCGAGCAGCGGCCGCGGGAAGACCCCGATGGCCAGCGAAAGCACCAGCAGCGGGGCGACCGCCCACATCTCGCTGGGCCGCAGGTCGAGGAATCCCGTTGACTGCCCCCGGGTTTCGCCGGTGAACACCCGCTGCAGCGCGCGCAGGAACAGCGCCGATGTGATCAGAATGCCGACCAGGGCGACGGCGGTGACCGGAGCGACGGCGATGCTGCCGGTGAAGATTTGGAACTCGGCGATGAAGCCGGAGAAGGCGGGCAGTCCCAGCGAGGCGAACGCGCCGACCGCGAACAGCGTCGCGAACTTGGGCGCCGGACCGGCGAGGCCGCCGAAGGAATCCATCTCGTAGGTACCGGTGCGGTTGGCCAGCACACCGGCCAGCAGGAACAGCGCACCGGTGATCAGGCCGTGGCTGACCATCTGAGTGACCGCACCGGTCACCGCGATGCTGCGCGCCGCGTCGGAATTCGGCGCCAGCAGACCCGCGACGCCGACGGCCAGGACGACGTAGCCCATGTGGTTGACCGACGTGTAGGCAATCATGCGCTTGACGTTGGTCTGGGCCAGCGCCACCAACGCCCCGTAGAGCACCGACACCACGCCGACGGCGACGATCACCCAGGCCCACGACTGCCACGCCTGGGGGAGCATCGGCATCGCGATCCGCACGAAGCCGTACGTCCCCAGTTTGAGCAGCACCGCGGCCAGCACCGCCGACCCGATCGCCGAGGCGTCGGTGTGCGCGGGCGGCAACCAGGTGTGGAACGGGACGGTCGGAGTCTTCACGGCCAGCCCCAGCAGAATCGCCGCGAGCACCAACCCGCCCGCCACCGGTCGGCCGGACAGTGGCATGGCATCGATCAGTTCCGGCATGTCGAAGGTGTGCGGATCGGCGGCGACGTAGAGCCCGATGAACCCGATCAGCAGCGCCAACGAACCGAAGAACGTGTACAGGAAGAACTTCAGTGCAGACCGGGCTGCTTCCTGGCCGTGCCCCCATCCTGCGATCGCGAAGTACATGGCGACGATCGACAGGTCGAAGAACACGAAGAACAGGATCAGATCGAGTGACACGAACACCCCGAGGCCCACGCTCTGCAGGAACAGCATCAGCGCGGCCTGCAACCGTGGACGCTTGTCCTCCCGAAGCCCGTAGACGGCGCACGCGAGGAAGATCACCGCGGT
This sequence comes from Mycolicibacterium sp. TUM20985, assembly GCF_030295745.1. Classification (NCBI taxonomy): domain Bacteria; kingdom Bacillati; phylum Actinomycetota; class Actinomycetes; order Mycobacteriales; family Mycobacteriaceae; genus Mycobacterium; species Mycobacterium antarcticum. The sequence goes on along the minus strand of NZ_AP027291.1, from coordinate 2,912,309 downwards.
CATCGCCACCAGCGGCAGCGACAAGCCGTCCACGCCGAGGTGGTAGCTGCTGTTGACGCCGGGGATCCACGGGGCCCGTTCCTCGAACGCGAAGGCACCCGGCCCCGGCGTTCGATAGCGGGCCCAGCACAGCAGCACCAGAACCAGTTCGACGGTGGCCGCGGCGACCCAGATCCAGCGGGCCGCCGCGTCCCCGATGCGCGGGACCGCAACCAGGACCAGCGCGGCCGCCAGTGGCAGGAACACGATCAGGCTGAGCACATTCACCTCGATACGACGTAGAGAAGGGCGATACCGATCGCGAGCATCGCGGCGGCCTGGAAGTAGTAGTCATGCACCATGCCGGTCTGCGGTTTGCGGGCCAGGCGTCCGAGTTTTCGGGTCGCGGCCGCGACGGCGTTCACGACGCCGTCCACGTCGTGGTCGTCGACGCGTGCCGCGCGCTGCGCGACCGTCGTGGTGCCGGCAGCCAGCTTCCGCACGACCCCGTCGACCGCATGGTCATCGGCATGGGCCGCCCCCCGCGCCAGCTGAATCGTGCGTGCGGCGAGCTCGTGCACGCCACGATCGACGACGCGATCGTCGAACACCGCCAGGGCGTGGGCCAGGCGCACCGTGGGCACCACGATCACTGCACGCATCGCGCTCTCCATCCCGAACCAGGGCAGCGCCCATGGCAATTCGGGGAGTCGGCCGCGCGGGACCAGATAGGTGACGGCGAGGAGTATCACGATCGCGATGACCGCAGACACGGTGAGCTCGGTGGCCGGAGCGGCGGGTGCCAGCACGCCGAGCACCGCGGCTCCGGCCGCCAACACCACCAGCGGCGTCGCCTCCAGCAGTCCGACCGTGCGGGTGCCCGGCTCCTCCTCGTCGAGATGTCGCGCGGCGAGTTCGCGGTCGGGGCGCCGCCAGATGACGACGACGATCTTGCCCGCGTAGGCAGCCGAGACGGCAGCGCCCAGCAGCCCGACCGCGTAGAGCCACGGCGACGTCTCGAGCGCTGCGGCCAGGACGGCGTCCTTGGTGAGCCATAGCGACAGCGGTGCGATACCGGCCAGGGAGAGTGCGCCGACCGTCGCCGTCCATCCCACCGTCGGCCATCGTCTTGCGACACCACGGAGACCGTCGAGGTGCTTGGTGCCCAGCGCGCTCAACCAGGCACCGGCGGTGAGGAACAGCAGTGCCTTGGTCGCCGCGTGCGCCACCAGTTGCGCCGCACCACCGCTGACCGCGCCGAGCCCGGCTGCCATCACCACGAATCCCAACTGCGAGGCCGTGGACGCTGCTAACAGTTGCTTGAGATCCCGTTGGGCGACCGCGATCACGCCCAGCGCGACGGCCGTCAACGCGCCGATCCACGCCGCCGCGGAGTCAGCCCACCCGGTGGATGCCAGCAGCGGGGCGTTGCGCAGCAGCAGATATCCGCCCATGGCCACCATCGCCGCGGAGTGCAACAGCGCGCTGACCGGGCTGGGGCCTTCCATCGCACGGGACAGCCAGAACGAGAACGGCAACTGCGCGGCCTTGCCGAGGGCGGCCACCAGAATGCCTGCGGCGATTACGTGTCGCCAGCCCGGCGACGCCGCGGGCAGATCGGCGATGGCCAATCCGGCGCCGCCCGCCAGCGCCGTCGCAGCAGCGAGGTAGAGCCCGAGGTCGGCCGACCGGGTGGTCAGAAAGGCGGTAAGCCCGCCGTCCACCCGCTTCGGCTCCCGCCATCGAAATCCGATGAGCGCGTATGACGTAGCTCCCATCACCTCCCAACCGAGCAGCAACGCGGGCAGGGTCGCGGCGGTCACGGTGATGTTCACTGCTGCCGCGAACAACAGCATCAGTCCGTGGAAGCGACGTCGTGATTCGGTGATGTCGCCCGCCGCGAACACCAGGACCAACAGGGTGACCGCGGTGACGGTGGGCAGCACCAGGCCCGACAGCTCGTCGACGCCCAGCGCGAGTTCGCTACCCGCCATGAACGGTGTCCCCACGGTGGGCCGGCTGACGGCTGCGACCACCGACAGCGCGCACGTCACCGCGGCCGCCGCCACCGAGATCGGTCCGGCGAGGCGGTCGGCGCGCGCACCCAGCGTCAACGCGGTGCCCACCAGCGCCGGCATCAGCACCGTCGCGACCAGCGCCGCCTGACCCGCATCCAGCCCCACGAGAATCATCCGGAGAGGTCCTCGGCCATGTCGGTCATGTCGGTCATGTGATCGCGGTGCAGCAGCGTGGCGACCGCGAAACCCATGGCCATTTCGACGGTCATCGCCGCGATGACGACCATCAACAGCACCTGACCGGTCGGGTTGGGCGCCAAGAACCACCAGAACGCGGCCGCGGCCAGGATCACGCCGTTGATCATCAGCTCCAGGCCCATCATCACCATCACCACGACCTGCTGGGACAACGCGCCGTAGAGGCCGACGCTGAAGAGCGCGGCCGCGACCAGAAGCACGGTCTGAAGCGTCATCGGCCCACTCCGCCCGGCTGGGGATCGTCGGGAGTTCGACGCTGCAGGTCGTCACCGAAGCGGTCGTAGCGGGTGCGGCGGACGGCCAAGACGATGCCGGCCACGATCGTGGCCACCATCACCGGGCTCATCACCGTCATCACCAGCATCTTCGAACCCATCAGCGCCTCGCCGAGTGCGCGGGTGACGTCACCGGACGGAACGCCGCGCCGGGCGGGCCAGTCGACGAGGAGGATGCCCGCAGCCAGCAGGGCGAAGGTCACCACGGCGGCGCCGACCGCACGCCGGTTGTCGTGCACCATGCTCATCGGCATCAACGCGGGGTTCATCCCCATGAACATGATCATGTAGACCACCATGACGGCCATCTCCATGACCATCATCAGGATGGTGATGACGCCGACGTAGTTCTGATGCAGCAGAAGCACGTTCACGCCGACGGCGATGAAGGAAAGCGCCAGCGCGTAGGTGGCGCGGGCCATCGAATCGACCCAGAAGACTGCCGCGCCGGACAGGACCGCGACGACGGCGACGGTCCAGAACGCGATGTCGACAACCATGCTGTCAGTTACTCCAGACCGCGATGACGGCGACGACGAAGTCCTGGAGCACGACCGCGGGCAGCAGCACCAGCCAGCCCACCTCCATGAACTTGTCCGGACGCAGAGCGGGCAGGCGGCGCCGCAGCCACACGAAGGCCGCCAGTAGCGCCATCGTCTTGACGAGCACCCAACACCAATCGGGCAGTAGCGGCCCGCTGCCGCCGCCGAGGAACATCGGCACCGCGAACGCCGCGCCCGCGGCCAGCAGACCGTAGCGTCCGGCCTCGAACACCAACCGGTCCACTCCGGACAGTTCGGCGGCGACACCACCCGCGATGTCGGGTCCCAGCGCCGGCGAGAACGGACCCCACACCGAGAATGCGATTACGCCCAGGCAGTACCCGGCGAACGCGACCGGCATCCACACGGCGAACCACAGGCCGTGCTGCGCGGCGCCGATGTCCCCGACGCGCAAACTGCCGGCCGCGATCGCGGGTGCCACCAATGCGAACATCAGCGGGAGTTCGTAGGCGAGACCGTGGGCGAGGAAGCGGTATCCGCCGACCATCGAATGCACCGAGTTCGGACCCCACCCGACGAGCCACACGAACGACCAGACCAGCACGTCCATCGCGTTGAACCACACGACGCCGACGTCCAAATCGAGCAGCGTCCACGTCCCGAGTGGCACCACCGCGGTCATCATCAGCGCCGCCACCACCAGGCCCGCGCCGCCGACCCGCCACAGCGGGCGGTCGGCCTCCAGCGTGGTGCGACGGCGCTGCCGCATCAGCCGCGCCGTCTCCGCCAGCGGCCGAATGAAACCGCCACCGAGTTGTCCCTCCGCGCGTGCGGCCAGGACCCCGTTGACCGTCGCCGCGAACACCATCAGCAGAGCCAGCAGGGCTGCGGCACCGATGGCCCAGCCTCCCGAGACGGTGGTGAGCACGCCGTCAGCCATGCGTACCGCCCCGGCGCGCAGTCGTGCTGGACGGCTCGAGAGTCTCCAGACCAGCGATGACCAGCCGGGCCGTGGCCAGTTCGCGTCCGATGATCCGTTGCGGCACATCGGAAAGCGCGGTGGTTGCGATGGTGCCGGGCGGCACGGAATCGGCAAGTAGGGCTTGGGCGCGGTCCAGCATCCGGAGGTGACCGTCCGTCACCCCGCGCAACGACCATTGAAGGGTGCGTGAACGCGTCACCGTGCGGCGCAGTGCGTGCAACTGAGCGTCTGCCGGCGCGTCACCGACGAGCAGCAGATCCCGAACCCGTCGGGCCTGCGTGGCGCCATGCGGCCAGCCGGCCAACGCGATCAGCGACACCAGCCGATCGCATTCCCGGGCCGCCTCGATCCGGGCATCGAACGGTGGTGTAGGGGAGGGTGATTGCTCGGCGTCGACCGCCCATGCTTCGGCGTCGACGATCAGGTCGCCCTGCAGTGAGCAGCGCACCACTAGACCTGCAGGCCAATGCCGCAGTACTGGTCCCAGATGTACGTGCAGCACGTCCATCTCGAGTCCGTCGCGGTCGTCGCCGCCCTCGGCGAGCGCAATTCCCGACGGAGACATGTGCATGTCCATGTCGTCGTGGTCCATCTCGCCCATGTCCATGTCGTCGCCCGTGTCGACCTCGGGCTCGGCCGTTCGTTGTCGGGCGTCGGTGCGATGCCGTCCGGTGTCGGTGAGCTCGGCGCTCGCCCGGTCTAGGGCCTCGTCGACGTCGATCTCGTCTCGGCCCAGATCGAGGCGTACCCGCGGCCCGGGCAATTGCTCCCAGACCCGGTCGATCGCCTCGGTCAGCTCGGGCCCGGGAGGCCCGCAGATGGCCAGCACGTCGGCGTCGGCCGGGCTGTCGGCTAGGCGCCAACCGCGCCGCAATGCCTGGTGTTCGAGGGTCGCGCGCTGCTCCCAGGCGCCGGGTGCCTCCACGACGAGGACGTGCGGGTGGCGTGCGGCGAAGCGGGCCAGCGCTGTCGTCAGACCCATCGCAACGCCCCCTCGCGCCACGCCCACACCACGGCGACCAACAGCGCGAGCAGGAACGCGAACATCTCGACGATTGCAGAGACTCCCACGTCGGCAACCACGATCGCCCACGGATACATGAAGAGCATTTCGACGTCGAACGCCAGAAACAACACGGTGGCCGGGTACCACCGGACGTGAAAGCGCGACATGGCATGCTCCTCCGGCAGCCAACCGGATTGAAACGGCAGCGAGACCAATGGGGTTGCGATCACGGCGGTCAATCGATGCAAACCGTACAGGCCGAGGAGGCCCGCGAGCGCAGTCAACAACATCGACACTGCACCGATGTACATTCACGCTCCCTCCGCGAAAACCTCGTGCCACATTCCGGACGAGCGGTCCCGTGCCCCCTTGAAAAAATGCCGGTTGCGCTCAAACCTTGACAAACGCGACCGAATAGCCGCGCCGACCTGATCGGCAAAAACTCCTGATGGTTGGCTTCTCCACCCACCTCCTACTTAGACGAAACGTACTATCCACTAAGTATGTTTTTGGCTTTGGTCGAGCCCGACACGTGTAATGCGTGTACACCTGCACCCGGTCAGCGGCCGCCCCAATTTCGTGGAGCTACGGCGGGACGGGTCCGCGGCTGCCGGTGTCGGTTGGGGTGGCGGTGGTGGCGAAGCTTCGAAGTCGGAGGCTGTTGGTGACCACGAAGACTGAACTGAACGCCATGGCGGCGCCGGCGATGAGTGGGTTGAGCAGTCCCAGCGCTGCCAGCGGCAGTGCGGCGACGTTGTAGGCGAACGCCCAGAAGAGGTTGCCCTTGATGGTTTTCAGCGTGGCCCGGGACAGGCGGATGGCATCGGCGGCAGCGCGCAGATCACCGCGGACGAGCGTGATGTCCGACGACTCGATGGCGACGTCGGTACCGGTACCCATGGCCAGTCCCAGATCGGCTTGGACCAGTGCTGCGGCGTCGTTGACGCCGTCGCCGACCATGGCCACCACGCGTCCCCCGGCCGGCAATTCCTTGACGGCGTTGACCTTGTCAGCCGGAAGGACCTCGGCGATGACGTCGTCGGGGTCTATACCGACCTGCGCGGCGACCGCTCCTGCGGCACGCCGGTTGTCTCCGGTCAACAGGACGGGTCGCAGACCGAGCTGGCGGAATTGTGAGATCGCCTCGGCGGAGGTGTCTTTCACGGTGTCCGCGACGACGATCACCGCGCGCATCGCTCCGTCCCAGGCCACCCACACCGGGGTGTGGCCCAAGGCTTCGGCGGTCTCGGCGTAGTCGAGCAGGGCGTCGGGGGGTGGCCAGCGACCAGTCCTCGGTCAGCCAGCTGCGCCGTCCGACGAGGACGGCGTGCCCGTCCACAACACCGCTGACGCCGTAGCCGTCGTGAGCGGTGAAGCTTTCGACCGGGGGAAGCGGCGTCCCGTCGGTGGGTGCGGCAGCCGCGGCGATCGCGTGGGCGATGGGGTGCTGGGAAGCGTCCTCGAGAGCTCCGGCCAGTGTGAGGGCGTGTGTGTCGGTTTCTCCGTCGGCGGGGTGCACGCCGATCAGGCTCATCTGCCCGGTGGTGACGGTGCCGGTCTTGTCGAGCACGACGGTGTCGACGCGGCGGGTGGATTCCAGGATCTGCGGTCCCTTGATCAGGATGCCGAGTTGGGCGCCGCGGCCGGTGCCGACGAGCAGGGCGGTCGGTGTGGCCAGGCCCAGGGCGCAGGGGCAGGCGATGATCAGGACCGCGACTGCGGCGGTGAATGCCGCGGTCGCGGGATGGCCGGTGCTCAGCCAGACGGTCAGCGTCAGCATCGAGAGGGCGATGACGATGGGGACGAAGATGGCCGAGACCCGGTCGGCGAGGCGTTGGACGGAGGCCTTTCCGTTCTGGGCGTCCTCGACGAGGCGTGCCATCTGGGCCAGTTGGGTATCGGAGCCGATGCGGGTGGCCTGCACGACGAGTCGACCGCCCGCGTTGACGGTGGCTCCGGTGACGTGGTCGCCGGGGCGAACTTCGACGGGCACCGGCTCACCGGTGAGCATGGAGGCGTCGACGGCGGAGGCGCCGTCGGTGATGACCCCGTCGGTGGCGATCTTCTCGCCGGGTCGCACGACGAACAGGTCACCAACTGCCAGTTGCGTTGTGGGAATTCGGGTTTCGCTGCCGTCGCGCAGCACCGCGACGTCCTTGGCGCCCATGTCGAGTAGCGCGCGCAGGGCGGCGCCGGACTGCGATTTGGCGCGCGATTCGAAGTAGCGGCCCGTCAGGATGAAGACGGTGACGGCGGCAGCGACTTCGAGGTAGATGTGTTCGGCGCCGGACGCCGCGTCGGGCAGCAGGCTGAATGACATGCGCATGCCGGGCATGCCGGCGTGTCCGAAGAACAGCGCCCACAGTGACCACAGGTAGGCGGCGCCGACGCCCAGGGAGATCAGGGTGTCCATGGTGGCGGCGCCGTGGCGGGCGTTGGCCCAGGCGGCGCGGTGGAACGGCAGCGCTCCCCACACGACTACGGGTGAGGCGAGCGTCAGGGCTAGCCATTGCCAGTTGGTGAATTGCCATGCCGGGATCATCGACAGAACGACGACGGGGACGGTCAGTACCAGCGAGACGAGTAGACGGGTCCGCCACGCGGTGGCCTCGTCGGGTGCGGCTTGGGCGGCGTCGGTGTCGTCGGGGGCAGTCGTCGTGGGCGCCGTGGCCGTGTACCCGGTGGCCTCGACGGTCGCGATCAATTCGGCGGTCTCCACCGCGTCCGGGTAGCTGATCTTGGCCTTCTCGGTGGCGTAGTTGACGCTGGCGCTGACGCCGTCGAGCTTGTTGAGTTTCTTCTCGATCCGGGCCGCGTTTCCGGATGGACCGGATGGGTGGACCTGGCCCGCCACGTCGAACGGACGCTCGGCGTGCACACGAGGCGCAGGTCATGCCGCCGATCGACAGCTCGATGCTGCGCGGATGAGACGGAGCCGCAATGTGATCGGTGGTGATCATGTCTTGTCCCTTCCTGTGAGACGCGGGTGCCGGCTGGAGTAGTCAGTCGGTGGTGAGGTGGTAGTCGCCGGCTTCGTCGAGGGCGGCGGCGATCTGATCGCGGGTGACGCCATGCTCGCTGGTGACGCGCAGCGTCGATGTGGCGCCCGGTTTGAGGTCGACGGTCACGTCGGTGACGCCGGGGATCGCGGAGACTTCCTCGGTGACGGCGGCCACGCAGTGGCCGCAGGTCATTCCGGTGACGGGAAACGCGTTGGCGGTGCTGATCTCGTTCTCCGTGGCTCGGGTTGGCGCGGTCGGTTCGGACGTGGTGCGTGGCCCGCAGCATGCGCAACCGCTGTCGGGGGTTTGTAGCAACGGCAGCGATGTGCGTAGGTCGAGGGTGTTCATGTGATGCCTTTCAGTGGGTGAAATCTCTTGCGGGACAGCATCTTCGATCAGGAGCGGACGAGGCGGGCGATAGCCGCCGATGCTTCGCTGATCTTCTGGTCGGCGATGTCGCCGCCTTGCTGGATGGCGGCGCTGACGCAGTGGGTGAGGTGCTCGTCGAGCAGCGCGAGTGCGACGGACTCCAGGGCCTTGGTGGCGGCAGAGATCTGGGTGAGTACGTCGATGCAGTAGCTGTCGTTCTCCACCATCCGCGCCAAACCGCGCACCTGCCCCTCGATGCGGCTGAGGCGTTTGAGGTGGGCGTCCTTGGACTGGAGATAACCGGGTGCGGCGTGTTCCATGCGGTGGTCCGTTCTCGTCGTGTACCCCCAGGGGGTACGTCACCACTATACCCCCTGGGGGTATCGAGAAGTCAAGTATGTCGACCATCCGCTTGCTACGGGCGGCGATCGGTGCTCGCGAACGCGCCGGGACAGCTCACGAACGCGGGTCGGTCTCCAGTGCGCTGAACCGGTAGGGCGAGATTCGCTGAGTCGAGCCGGACGCGTTGTCGTCTCCTCGGGTGGCCGATCGATGAATGGCCACCTACGCACTATGAGAGCCGGGCAAGACCGCTGGCCGCAAGGTGCTCGACGGACGGTCGCCCGCCGAGCACCCTCGTCGTCGGCCGAGGCTTAGCCCTGGCCGAGCATGCCCCGCATCTGGGTGATTTCGGCCTGCTGGTTGGCGATGATGGCTTGGGCCAGCTTCTTCGCATCCTGGTTGGTGCCGTCGCGAAGCTCCGTGTTGGACATGTCGATGGCGCCGCTGTGATGGTCGATCATCATCTGCAGCCACACCTGGTCGAACGCCTTGCCCGACAACCCGGTGAGGTTGGTCATCTGCTCGGCGGACATCATGCCCGGCATGGCACCCATCCCGGGCATGTCATGGCCGGACATCTCTGCTGACGGCGCGGGCTTGCCGAAACTCGTGAGCAGGCCGGTCATCTGAGTCATCTCGGGTCCCTGAGCCTTCTCGATGTTCTGGGCCAGCGTGATGACCTGCTGGTTCTGGGATCGGCTCGGCACGAGCTTGGCCATGTCGACGGCCTGCGAGTGGTGGGGGTACATCATCTGCAGGAACATCACGTCGGCGTCGTTGAAGTCGGTGCGGGTAGCACTCGGCGCTGCTGACGCAGACGAGCCGCCGTGATCCATGCCGGGCATCGATCCGCTCATCCCGGTCGAGCTCGAGACGGTTGGGGGTGTCGAAGTGTCGGTGGTGGTGCCGCTGCAGCCGGCGACCGCCAAGGTTGCCGCAACGGCGGTCGCGAGGACGGTGGACTTGACGGCGATGGTGGAACTGAACATGGTTGTTTCCTTTACGAATTGTCGATGATTGGGGTGAACGAAGACAGGCGTCGATGGGTGACCTGCTCGTCGTGAGCGGCCACGCGGGACTGCCTGTCAGACCCGCAGAATCGACAGTTGGTGAAGGGTGAGCACGGTCCAGGGCGGTGCACGCTGACGGCGGCGATGGCCGCGCCGGGTCTTCGGCGCGACGAGCACCGCGTTTCGGGTTCCGATCCAGCACAGCATCGCCAGACCGGCGACGATCGCCACGGCAGTCATGACGAAGACGCATCCATGCAGCCCGGTGTGCTGCTGGCCGCAGTCGTCGCCATCGCAGGGCGGGGAGGCGGGGGCGGCATGCCCACCTGTGGTGTGGTGCTGGCTCGTCGCTGCCATCGCGGGTTGCGCGCCGTGGTCGTGGCCGAGCGTGAACGTCACGGCGTGCATGGTGACGATTCCACCCATCAGGGCCACCAAGAGGAGGAGTCGCGCGACGGTGGGCAACGCTGCCACACCACGCACGTTCATCACGATGGCCAGCATAGTCGGCAGCGTTATTAATACCCCGCAGGGGTATGGAGTCGTGGTTGTGAATCGCAGAATCCAGGACGTTCAATCGTGATGAACTCGTCGACGCCACGGGCAGCCGGCGCACGTCGTAACGCTCGTGGGTGCTCGACACGTCTGTATTCACACGTTCTTTGACCTTGGCGGCCAGTTTCTGACCACGCCGCGCCCAATCTTGGTCAGCGTCCCTTTGAAGTCCTTGATACGCACCGTTTCAAACGCTGATACACTCCGTATCAGACGGAGGAATCATGCCTACAACGATCGAACGCAAAGTTGAAGCGATCGCCTGCGAAGCGCAGGTTCGCCGGGCACACGAACGCTTGCTGCGCCTCGATGACATGCGTGCTGCGTGCCAGCTTAAGCGGTCAGGTATGAACCAACGAGAAATCGCTGACGTCTTGTCTACCACGCAGCCGCGAGTAGGTCGGCTGCTGCGCGGAGCCAGCGCGCTCGGAGATGCACCGAGCCCTGAGGAAATCATCCTGCGCGCTACAGTCGACGGGGCCCCCCGAGACGCGCTGGTGAAACAGCTTCAAGGCCTGGACTACACTTTCGCCCAGTTCGCGCCCTACCCCCATGAGGGATCCGTACCTGGGACCTGGACCCAGGTGAGCACCGCGCATCAACTCGGACTACTCAGCGACGAGGAATACGAGAGTGTCAGCTCCGCAGTCCAACCGCCGACTGCGCAATAGGGTCCATTCTCAGCTGACCGCCCTCCACCAAGAGGGGGAGTTCGCTGTTCCACGCTCAGTGGTGCGTTATCTAAGTGATCAGCTGATCGACGAGATCGCCGACGAGTATCGAAGTCAAAGTCCCAACGCGCCGGCGCATGGTCGCGCCGCAATCATCACCGCCGGCGTGCCTGGTGCCGGCAAATCGGTCGCGATTGACATTTTGGCCACCGACCACCGTCGCATTGACCCAGACGGCATCAAAGACCTCATCCTGATGCGACTGGACCAGGCCGGCCTACTCGACATCCGGCACAACCACGTTCTCGCAGATGGCAAACCTGTCCATCCCAGCGAACTGGCGACATGGGTCCATGATGCCTCTACCGAAGCCGCCAACCGTGTCCGTGCAGTGTCACTGCACCGGGGGGAGAACTTCGTCATGGAGGGAACCCTCTCCTGGACGCCGCTCATAGACAGCTATGTCACCGACTTTGCCTCCGACGACTACGAGCGACTGACGATTATCGACGTCGAAGTGCCCTTCACGCTCGCGGTCGAGCAGTCCACACACCGCTGGTGGGCCGCGCGAGAAGCAGGACGAACTGTGGACCACGTGGAGCTCGGCGGCCGATTCATCGCGCAGGCCGCCCTCGAAGGCTTCTACAGCCGGCAGCGCCGCGTCTCAAAATGCGCCGCCAATGCCCGCAAGCTCCGGACCGACGCCAACAACGCGGGCATCGACACCAACCTTCTCATCGTCAGCCGCACGTCGACCGGCAGGGAATACCGAGCCTGGCTCCGACCCGACGGTGAGATCGATCCATCGCAGGGCGCCCCCCTAGGCGCAGTATGCATCAAAAGTGGAGCGATACTCACAAACCCAACCGCAATCAGGACAGGCGCTGGACGAAGCCGCGTCCACAGGTCCTGAGAACGGCCGCCGGCTTCTCGCAACGTCTCGCGCCCCCAGGTTGCGTCCGAACGTGCAGTGATTTAATGCCGTGGATTCCCGCACGAAAATACCGAGCGACATTAGTGCGCATCCGGCGGAAGAAGCGCCAGGTATTTACCGGTAAGCCTGCGTGTTCCAGGCCGTCGTATACCGCGCCGGTGGGGCGATGAGGGAGTGAGCGGCGCGTCTCGGAGGGCTGCCGCAGAACGAAGTCACGACACTTCGGGCCGCGTGAGGCGATGCTCTCGCTATGTGACGTAACGCGACCATGGTTGAGCGGCCGATCGGGCGTGTCGCTGGGTGCAGTTGTGGCTGTAGCCCAACAGGTGGGCTACTACGGGAGGGGGTATCTCGGTGACGAGGTTCTGCAGTGCGGAGTTGCGTGCTCCGAGCAAGTCGATTCCCAGCGTGCGCAGCTTCAGCATCATGGTGTGGTGTTCGAGGTGCTTGCCGGCACGGCGGCCGGGGAATAGCCACGGGTTTGCGTTCGTGCCTGCGCCGGTTCGAAGGTTGGGGCGGTTGTGCAGGTGGCCTTTGAGCAGATCGGCGAAGGGCTCGGGCACTGGGATAGGTTCAGCGCCAAGCGATATGAGTGTCTGATCTGCGTCGACGACGACCGCCGCTGTCGGCAGTGCGACGATTTTCACAAGGGGTTGGGCGTAGAGCAGCAGTAGTGTGCCGGCGACGCGATAGTGCAGTGATTCCGCGTCGCCGTTGAGGAGTTCCTTGATCCATGCCAGCCGCTGGTCTTGGGTGAGCAGGCGGGTGCCCTTGGCCTGGGAGGCATCGAGGTGCAGGCCGGTGTTGATCTTGCTCTTGTTGGCCCACACGACGAAGGTGCGGATCTTGGTGCGGGTTGTCGGCCCGGTGGCTAGCCACTCGTCAATGTCTTGCTGTCGGCAAGTCGCCGCTGTGCGGTGATGGGTTTCATGCAGCCAGCTGAGGAACTTGAGTGTCTCGTTGATCTCTTGTCGGGCCGAATGTGTTGGTCCGTGGGAGGTTTGGCCCGATTTCGACTTTCGGCGGAGCCGGTTTAGGTGATGCCAGGTGGCGAACTGCTCGACGGGGGTTCGAACGGCTGGTTCCGAGGTGGCGTCGAGTTTGTAGTCCAGCCACGTCTGAAAACGCGCGAGAGGCTCATCCCGCGGCGGGAGTAGACCGTTGTGCTCGAGGAGGCTGCGCAGATGTGAGACTTGTCCGCTGTGCCCGGCGGCATCGAGACCGTCGTGGCTGAGCGGAATGTGCCCGCCGGCCAAGCCGGACAAAAGTGCCCGAACGGTGGGGGAGCGTTTCCACGAGAGGATGCTCTCGGGCCGTTCAACGCCGCAGAGGATGGTCACGATGGTGCCCATGGTCTCCGGGTCGGCGGCGCCGTCGACTATCAATGCGGTGAGGTCGTCGTGAAGCGCGCAGCGAGCGCATTGCCCGCCCCGATACAGCTGACCTTCGGTCTTGCAGGTTGCGCATTGGTAATTGCCGGAGATTCCGGCGCATGACAGGCATACGGGTCGGGGATCGGTTTCCTGGGTGCGACCGGGTAGCACGCCGTCGTGCCCACAGCTGGGGCAGATGCCGTGGGTGCGCATCGCGGTGTAGAAGCAGCTGTGGCACAGCCGATCAGCGGGCCAGTTCACACGCAGTTGGTTGGCCATGCGGTGGCATCTGGTGCAGCGCAGGTCGCCGTTGCGAGTTGGGGGGCGTCCTCGGCGCGCTGGTCGCCGGTGGGGATCAGTCGTCATTGCGGATCACCCGCGCCCGGCGCGGCCGCACCGACTTGTTCAGTGCGACCACGTTCGGGGGCGCAGGCGTTGTCGACGAGGCGGCCTTCTTGCGGCGAACGTTGGTCGCGGTGACGGTGAGAAGGTCCTCGAGGCCGCAGCTGAAGATGTCGCACAGAGCAGCCAGCAGTTGCAGTGACATCCGTTCGGGCCGTTGGTGGACGATGCGATACACCTGGGGTCGGGACAGCTCGATACCGCGTTCGGCGAGCCGCGGCATCAGGTCGGTGGTGTTGTGCATGCCGTGGGCGGCCATGATTTCGGCCAGCCGCCACGCATAGTCGACTTGCCGTTTCACGTGTCCTCCTGGTCGCTGGACGACAGTGCGTCGTCAATGGTGGAGTCCAGCACCCGGCGCAACGTGCGGATGCGGAAATCGCTGGATACGCAGGTGTACAGCGCTGTGGTACTCGCGTGTTCGTGGCCCAACTGGTCTTGGACGAATTTGGCGTCCCAACCATCTTCGATGAGGTGGGTGGCGTAGGAGCGGCGCAGCGAATGCAGGTCCAGCCCGGCCGACAGCCCGAGGTGGTTGCAATAGCGGCGGAACCGGCGCAGCAGGGTGTCTTCAGACACCAGCGTTGCACGCTCGCTGGGGAATAGGTCGATGCCGTCATCCATGTAACGCTGTCCGTGCGCTAACCAGTCGGCGATTATCTCCGGAGTCCAATCGAAGACGGTCAGCACACTGCGGCGTTTGTGCGGCGACCCTCGTTTCGCCTTGCCGTACCGGACGTGAACGACCCCGTAGCGTCCGAACTCACGACCGTGCGGGTTACGGGCGAAGTCGACGGTTTGCAGATGGCGAAGTTCGTTGAACCGCAACCCATAGGAGTAGGCCAGCTTGAACATCACGGTATCGCGATAGGCCGGCAGCCAGCCCTTGCGTCCGGATGCGGCAATCACCGCGACCTGGTCGTCGGCGTGGTCGAAGAAGTCTTGCAGCTCGTTCTTGGTGAACGCTCGCTTGGCTGGGGACTGTTCGTTGTCCTGCACGTGTGCGGCGGTGTTCCACTCGAAGAAGACCTGGGCGGGGTGGGTGCCGAATCTCTGCTCGCACACTCGATCCCAGCCATAGTCGGGATGACTGACATACGAGCAGAACATCCGCAGCGCGTTCTGATAGCCGCGGATCGTGGACTGCCTGCGGCGCGATATCGCGCGCAGGTCGCTAAAGAATTCCTCGACCATCGCCGCGGTCCACGTCCACGGAAACTCGTTGGTATAGGCGAGGAATCGCTCCACGATCCGGATCCGCTGGTCGATGGTGTCGTGCGCGAGGTTGCGGCACAACTGCTGATTGCGCCAACCGTCGAGCATCTCCTGAACAGTGTGCGCCTCGGGGTGAAGCAGCGGAACGGACTCGACGACGTAGAAACGGCCACTTTTGTCGACGGGCAAACTGGCCTCCAACGGTCTCGTTTGTTGATTCATCGAATCATTCAATGAATCATTACCATATCGCTGCAGGTCAGCGCCAGCCATTCGCGCCACTTAATTAGCCGCCTTCGGCGGACGACGGAACTTACACCTGTGGTGTGATGCCATGAGGCCGACGACGCTGCTGCTCAGTGCCGATTTCGCACGCAGGGTGCTTCACCTAGCTGACGAACACGGACCGGGGATGCTGATTCATCTGATGCAATATGCAGACTAAAATCATAGATAATGGTAATTATCCATGAAGCACGGCGGATCAATACGGTTGCGATCCAGCGTATTCGGAGATAAGTCGACATATCACAGAATTATCGGCTGGTGACGATCGGAGCATGTGGCGGCATACCCGCTTCACCTAGTCCGGTTTGGAGAACGACCAACCGTTCGGGTGCGCCGTTACCAGTCCGACACTGACGAGACAATTCGTCCAGTCTGTCATCGCGTCCTCGGCTAAGAGCAGAGCGTCGTATTCCTTGCCGTTGATCGTGATGAGCCACATCCACTGATGGTCGCCGAATCGAGGGACGTCATCGACGAACTGTCGTGCAAAATCGGATAGGTCGCTGACTGATGAAATCGACTCGTATGTAATCTCCGCGTGCCCACCTTCGGAGTAGCTCGGGCCGCTCAACACTGCGTGCTTGGATCTGTTCGCGATGTCTGCGCACGCCGCAAGCGCTACTGACTTTGCAGGGACGCGCTTCGCCGCGTTCTTGGATGGCTTGCCGAATAGCTCTGACACTGCGCGCTTGGCGGTCTGGTCAATCTCGGAGGCTGACAGCCAGTCATTCAGCTCGAACGCGTGTCGACAGAACTGCCGAAGGGCGTCACTGCTATCAATCCGATCGTTGACCACGGTGTCCTCGACGACCTGTCGAAGATCGACGAAAGAACGCCAGAGACGTTCGGCGGTCGTCTTCCAGTCCTCGTCGAGCATCCTCAAAATCTACCGGCGCAAAGTATGCGGCCTCGGTATCCGACGGATTCGCGTCCGATTTGGAGAGCTGCCGATCCATCGCAAACGCTTTGGTGACACACAACAGAATTGGACGTTATCGCGATCTGTTGACGACGGTTGAGAACCCGGCCAGTCGCGACGGCGTCGTCAACAGTCCGGTTATCGCGCTCGGCGAGTCTTCGCATCCGCACCTCGATGTTGGGCTCAATCTGACTTGTGGAACCAACGACGCCCGCATGCGAAGGAACCATTCAGCGAATATTCTGACGCTGGCACCAGTTGAGCGTTCCGCCCTGACGCGCAGACTTCCTGACGGCGGGGCAGGTTCTGAGTTTCTCTGGAACCGCCGCACGGCCCAGTGTCCCAACAGTGTCCCAAGACGCGTTCGATCACGCCGAAGAGCGTGACACGGCTGAGACGATCAAAACCCTCTGATCACCACTAATGCGACGCGATGAAACGCCAATTCACCCTCCCGAGGTCCCTGGGGGTCAAGGGGTCGCAGGTTCGAATCCTGTCAGCCCGACCGACGAAGACCCGCTCTGGCCCATGTCGGAGCGGGTTTCGTGCGTCTGCGGTGTCTCATGATCAGGGCCAGCGGACCAGCAGGGCCCCGAGCGACTCGACGAGGCGGCCGCATCACCGCAATCCGCGCCGAAATGAACGTAAAGTTCCTGTGATTCGGTGAAATCGGGGGTCGATGTGAGCTGGCCACTGATTCAGCCGTTCCTGGTGGCGCTGGCCATTGGACTACTTCTCGGCCTGGAGCGGGAACGCAATCACCCGCGCAAGCTCTCCGCCGGGTCGCGTTCGTTCGCACTGCTGTCGCTGGTGGGTGCCGTCACAGCAAGTCTGAACCAG
Source organism: Mycolicibacterium sp. TUM20985 (assembly GCF_030295745.1). Taxonomy (NCBI): domain Bacteria; kingdom Bacillati; phylum Actinomycetota; class Actinomycetes; order Mycobacteriales; family Mycobacteriaceae; genus Mycobacterium; species Mycobacterium antarcticum. Next base: position 2,895,368 of record NZ_AP027291.1, on the reverse strand, counting down.
TGGGCCGTCGTGGCGGGCCTTCTCGGAGTCGGGGCGATAATGGCGCTCGCCTACTTTCGCACCAGCGAAGAAGACCCCGGAACTACCACGGAGATCGCCGCGCTCGTTGCCTACTTGCTCGGCGCGCTCGCATACACCCGCCCAGCGGTCGCCGTGGCCCTCGCCGTGGTCGTCGCTGCCTTGCTGGTGTCGAAGACGCGCATCCACCGCTTCGCCCGCGAGATCGTCAGCGAAGTCGAACTAGAGGACGCGATCAAGTTCTTCGCCGTGGCATTCGTCATCCTGCCGCTGCTACCTGATCGAGGGCTGGGGCCCTACGGTGTGCTCAATCCGTCGAAGGTGTGGCTGCTCGTCGTGCTGCTTACCGGCATCGGCTGGGTGGGCTACATCGGCGTTCGGGCGCTCGGCCCCGAGAGAGGCCTGCTCGTCACCGGTTTGGCGGGCGGGTTCGTCTCGGCAAGCGCAACGACGGCATCCATGGGCCGACTCAGCCGGACATCCACGAGCTTGCGGCCCCCGCTGGCCGGTGCACTCGTCGCCAGCCTCGCTACCTTCGTGCAGCTGACTGTCGTGATCGGCCTCGTCGACGTCGAGGTGCTGCGCCACTTGTGGCCTCCAGTGCTCGCAGGGGCCATCATTCTCGTGGTGATCGCCGCCGTCGTTTACCGGGGCGCCACCCAAACGCATCAGAAGGACGCCGAGGGGGTCGGCGACGCCGACGCCGTGTCGGCAAGCCGACCCTTCGCCTTCAGGCCCGCCGCCGTTTTGGCCGCAGTGCTGACCGTTGCCCTGCTCGTCGGTCAGTGGGGCGCTGACGTGCTGGGCCCCAACGGGGCCGTGTTCGCGGCGTCCGCCGCGGGTCTCGCCGACGCCCACGCCGGCTCGATTGCCGCCGCCAGCCTGGCCGCCAAGGGCGACATCACGGTCAGTACCGCCCTCGTCGCGGTCGGTGCAGCTCTGGGATCCAATCTGCTCGTCAAGATCGTCCTGGCCTTCATCGCTGGCGGTCGCCGGTTCGGATTGGGATTCCTTGCCAGCATGGCGATACCGGCCGCGGTATTCGGCATCGTCCTCACGCTGGTCGTGAACACGGTTTGAGGTGACGACCAACGTCCGCTCCGGCGTCCGAACGTGCCTGCCGGGCGCCCAGTATTGATCAGCGCCGACCTAGATAGGCGCGCACGTTGGCGATGAGCAATGCCAGGGCGGCGAGCAGAAGAAGCACACCGGTGGCGGTTCGCAGGTCGGTGACGAGCAGGAACACGATGCCGGCGATCGATGCCAGCACGCCGACCCCCAGCAGGAAGACGCCCACCTTGCGGCGCAGCACCGCTTCCACCGCCATCACGATCAGCACCGCGGAAACGGCGACCCGGATCGACGAGATGGTGCCGAACACCAAGGCGCCGCCGGTCAGCGCCAGGAGCGCCGACAGCGAGACTTCGGTCCAGAAGCGCAGCAGCAAGCCCGGCGGTCGGTCGGCATCCACGTTCGGCAACGCCCTGCGCCGGAGGTGAGCGTGCACCCCGGCCAGCGGCGGCGGCTCGTGGCGCGCGCGACTGAGATGCTGCTGTTCGATGACGACGGCGCGGCGCGCGGCGCGGAGATCCGATGATGCGGCTTCCTGCTCTCGCAACGCCCGAACGGCGCCGGTCGCCCCGCGGCGGGTGGCAACCAGCGGGAATGACGCCGTCACGGTCACGTTCAACTGTCGCTGGATGGCGTCGTTTGCGACGAGCTCGGCGGTCAGTGCGGCCCGCTGCCGCTCCAACTCGGCGAGCCGGTCGTCGACGGCACGGTAGTACTCAGCGGTCGTGGCGGGAACCTTCTGCAGGCCGGCCCAGCCGACGGGGTCGGCCCAGGACGGACGAATCGTGCCGTTGCGCTCATAGCGCGGTCCGGCGGGTGCGCGTTCACCGCCGAAGGGATCCTCGGTGTCTAGCCCCCACAGGCCGCTGAAGTCCCGGACCCACGGGGTGTCCGCGTCGATCAGAATCGGTGTCCAGGAGTGCGGTGTTCCCGGGCCGATCTGCATCCCGTCGCCGCGCTTGTAGTCGACGTACGGGATGCCGACTCCGGGCGCCGGGCGATCCCGCGTCCACGGGAAGAGCACCCCACCGGCCCTGCTGACCGCCGCGAAGAAGCGTTGCAGCACAGGCGGTTCGACGCGCACCAGGTATTCGCCAGGAAGGTAGGCGCCAGAATGGGATCCCGCGCCGGCGTACACGACCGGGTGCGTGTCATCGACCCAGGTGATGTCCGGGTCGTCGTAACGCCGCCGGAGATCGTCACCGGTTTCGTCATGCGAGGAGAACGCCACCCACCCGACGCGCAGGACATCGGTTCCGTCGGGACGGCGCGCCTGGCCCGAATCATCCACGGCCGGAACGAGGAACACGGTGACCTGTTCCCAATCGGCTTCATGGTCGTTGACCCCGCCGAAACTCGATCGCCAGTCATTCATCGCGTAGAAGAACCAGTACTGCAGGACGACGTAGCCGCCGTCTGTGCTGACGTGGGCGTAGTACGGGAACTCCGCGGCAGCCGCAGAACCGCGGTAACGGCGGTGCAGTGCGGCAGTCAATCCGCCGGGAACGGAACCTCGCAGGATCAGGGACAGCCGAAATAGGGAATCGATGACCCTGCCGAGCAGTCCTACTGCGGCGAACCGCGTGGTGCTTCGGAAGCGGGCGCGGTCCGGATCTCGCCGCCACAGCCGTAACTCGCCCGGGCTCAACGCGGACGGAACATAGCGCAGCTCCAGAGCGGTGCCGACACCGCTGCGGGCGCGGGTGCACAGCGCGTCCACGGTCAGCTCGCCGTGGTCTACCAGACGCTCGCGGTCTGCCTGCCCGGCCGTTCGCCGCCACAGCGCCGCCCCCTCGACGTAGGCGTCCACGGCCATCGGGAAGAACAGCTCACCCTCGGTGAAGCGGATCACCGGCTCGTGGCGACGCACCAACTCGACGGGATCGACTCCGGCAGGTATCGACACGACATTCGGGGCCATGACTGATCATCACATGGGTCTGGCTATGAGCCTCGGCCCCACCGGTGGTGACGAGATGCGCCTCCTAGCCGAGAACCCACCGCGAGGTGGCCACCAGGTCACCCTGGGTCAGGGCAGCCGCCCGATGTCCATGGATCTGCTGGTAGCCGGGGTCGGTCACCATGTCGCTGAAGGCCTTGGTGGAGGGGTACTCGACGACGAGAATGGCGTCCCACCATGGGCTCTCACCGTCGCCGATGACGTTGAGCGGGTTGGCGCCGGCGTAGCGGACGGTTCCGCCGACGCGGTCGAGGTGGGGTTGCACCTCGCGGCTGTATTGGAGATAGCGGTCGCGGCCGCCCTCTTCCTTGAACTTCAGCAGGTTGACCATCACCACTGGTTCACCGCTCGGCAGTTCGCCGAGGGCCTTGAGTTTGACGGGGCGTTCGTCGGATTCAGGTGCCATGACGGCCTCTCCTCTTGCTGGTGCCGCGGCGCCCGGGTGCGAATCCGCGGTGGTGATGACGACGGTAATGCCGGTCCGGCCGGACGAATCGACCAACAGTCTCCTTCTCAGGACAGCGACCTAGCCTTCGAGGCCATGGCGGTCATTCGGGCGACGGCGCTGTCGCACTTTCGCGACGTGGTCCGGGAAGTCGGGGGCGACGCGGATTCCCTGCTGGCCCAGGTCGGTATCGACCCCTCCGACGCCGGGCGGTCCGACGTAATCATTCCGTAGCGCGGTGCGGTGACGGTTCTCGATCCCGACGTCCCGGCCAGCCCGCAGCACAACGAACTGGCAGTCGGGGTGACTCTGCGCGTCCTGCGCCACCTGCTCGGCAACTTGCACCGACCGGTCCGGGCTCATCTGCAGCACCAGCCGATGGCGTCACCCGCCGACTACCTGAAGTCCTTTGGTTGCCGCGACCAGAGTTCAACCGCCCTCGCTAGGGAAGGAATGAACAATGGTCACGCACACAGGGCGTCGAAGATCTCCCGGTAATGCAGGTGCGCCATGAAGTGGCCGCCGGGTCGCAAACGCAGCTGGGCCCCGGGGATACGATCCGCCAGCGCGTGCGGCCACCCAGCGTTGATCAGTTCGTCGTCGGTTCCGGCCCACACGTCGACTGCCACCGCAAGATCCTCGGGTGCGAATCCCCACGGCCGTCTCCACGCGCGGTACTCCTCGACGACGCCAGCTGGCCGGCGCAAGGCTTCCTGCGCCATCGACGCGAAGGTGTCGAACCCCTCGGCGCGCAGGACGGCGCCGTCCGCGGGTCCCAAATCACGAGCCGCGAGACGGCCATAGGTGTTCGGCGCCCACCGCGCCGCCGATCCCATCGTGTGAAAGCATTGCCGGGCAACCCATGGTGCCCACTCGGACAGCACCGTGTAGGCGCGGTCGATCGCCGGCAGCTCTGCGAACACTCCCGGCTCGGTAAGCGGCAGGGCTCCCGCGACGATCGCGACCCGCGACACCCGGTGCGGCAGCGCATGACCGATCGCGGCTGCGTACTGCCCACCCATCGACCACCCCAGGGCGGCGAAACGGTCGACACCGAGTTGGTCCAGCACGTCGGTGACGTCATTGGCCCAGTCCAGGACCGTACGCCCGGGTTGGGGGTCGGACCACCCGATGCCTGGTCGATCCGGCGATATCAGCCGGACCCCGGCGTCGCGCGCTGCGGTGTCTGCAGCCGCAACGTCGAGCCGGCATGCCAGGCCGCCGTGCGCGCTGACGATGACGAAGCCGTCGGGGTCGCCGTACTGCGCATACCCCATGCGCCGCCCGTCCTGCAGGTGAACGACGTGAGCGTTGGTGGGCTCGACCATGGCTTGCCCTCCCCGGCGCCATACGAACACTCGTCACCGAGCGTGTCGCACGATGATGGCTCACCCGGGCGAGGAGCACTGGGTAATCGCCATCCTCGAGACCGCGGCAACGGCTGATCGACACTATCCGCGTGTATGGTCACCGCGACCCACATCGGCTTTGCGACCACGGGGAATCTGAGATGAAGGATGTGTCGGCCGGCCCGACTCGGCGCACCGAGTTCTTTCTGCGTTCCTATCCGATCGTCGACGGTATGCAGGAGCACGCCGCAGCCGTCGAGTGCGACGGTTGGGATGGCCTGTTGTTCACCGACACTCAGAACCTGAGCATGGACGTCTTCGCCTCGCTGTATCTCGCCGCGGGGGCCACGTCGCACCTGCGATTGGGCACCGCGGTGACCAATCTGACGTCCCGGCACCCCGCCGTGGTGGCCTCGGCCTTCGCCACGCTGCAACACGTCACCGGCGGCCGCGCGCACCTCGGCATCGGCCGCGGTGACAGCGCCTTGGAGCTGATCGGGGTGAAGCCGCCCTCCGCGTCGCAGTTCGAAGGACAGCTTCTGCAGTTGCAGAACTACCTACGTGGCGCGCCGGTGTCGTTGGGCGACTTCGAGAGTCGGATCACGTGGCTGCCACTGGCAGACGAACCGAAGGTCCCGGTGGACGTCTTCTGCTCCGGGCCTCTGGTGACCTCAGTCGGGGCGCGGCTCGGTGACCGCGTGACCCTCACCGTGGGTGCCGACGCCGAACGGGTGCGGCGGTCCATGCAGGCCATCCGGCAGGTACGACACGACGCCGGGCTCGAGAGCGAGGACTTCGACGTCGGCGCCTTCGTCGTCGTCGGGGCGGGGACCGATCGACGTGCCATCGAGGAGATCGTGCGAGGCAATGCGAGTGTCTCGGCGCACTTTCAGCGCAACGTCGTGTCGTCGATGCCGGCCGCCGAAGCGGCCGCGGTGGAAGAGGTCACCAACCGATACGACTACTACCACCACGGGTTGGAACATGCCGAGCAGTCGGAATCGCTGACCGCGGACTTCTTGAGCCAGTTCTGCATCGTGGGCACGCCAGATTACTGCGCCGAGCGACTGCGCGGACTCATCGACATCGGGTTGTCGCACGTGGTGATTGTCGGTGGCTCAAGGGATATCGATCCCGCGACGCGGGAACGCTCCGACCAACTGATCGCTCGCGAGGTCCTGCCGGCCGTGAAGTCCACCTCGGCCTGAAGTTCAGTCCCGCTCCTCGCGGGCACCGTCGATACCGGTGAGGCGGGCGAGGGCCGCATAGCCCTCGTCCGTGCCGGGCCAACGCCGACGCACCGCGTCTGCGCCAGCGCGACGTACCACGCTGCGAAGCACCACCGCCACGATGATCGCGTCGTCCGCATAACCCAGGACCGGGATGAAATCCGGTACCAGGTCGAACGGCAGCGCCAGGTAGGCCAACAGCAGCGCCAGTCGAATGCGAATTCCGCGCGGCATCGCCGGATCGGACGCCAACCGTTTCACCAGGCGGAGCACATCCGGCAGCAGCCGCAGGGCATCCCGTACGTCCAGGTCGTCGGGCTTGGCCCACCACAGCGCGGTCACCAGCGCCACCCATGCCAACACCAAGCCGAGGACGATGCCGATCGGCATCCACCACCAGTCTGTCGACACGGCCCCATTCTCCGCGATGTCGACGCCGCCGGCATCAACCATGCCCCTCATCGCGCCCCCAGGCGGAAGGGGTGTACCTCTTCTAGAGGTGGCAACGACCACGTTCATGACTCAAAAGGAGCACACTCCCTCGTGAAGACGAAGGCCGTACTCGCCGCACTCCTTGCACTGACCGTGGGGTTGGCGGGACATCAGATCTCCGGGACTGCTTCCGCCGCGCCGGCGTACCCGTCCGGACCCGTCACGATGACCGCGGGCGCCAACCCCGGCAGCGGGTTCGACCTCACGATCCGCTCGGTGGTCGACGCGCTGCAGACCGAGAAGATCGTCGACGTCCCACTGCCGGTGCAGAACCGGCCCGGAGCCAGCGGCGCCGACTACCTCGCCACCATGGTTGAGCAGTACCGAGGCGCTGACGACCAAATCTCCGTCACGTCCCTGTCGATGATGATGAACCAGTCGCGCGGCGCGTCGAAGTACGGATACGGCGACGTCACCATGATCGCCCGCCTGATGACCGAATACTTCGTCGTGGTAACCAATTCCGCATCGCCGTTCACCGACCTCCCGAGTGTCCTGGCGGCGATTCGGTCCGACCCGGCCCGCGTCACCGTCGGCGCCGCCCACGACGACGAAGCTCCCTTCGATCTGCTCGTGTCGGCCGCAGGCGGTGACCCCGCCTTGGTCAACTACGTGACCCACGAGGGCGGCGGCGACCAGATCGCCGCGCTGCGCGCCGGGGACATCAGCGTCGCGATCGGCGGTGTTAGCGAGTTCATCGACACCGTGAAGTCCGGAGAGCTCAAGGCGCTCGGCGTGCTGGCCGAGAACCGGCTGCCCGGTGTGGACGCGCCCACCGCCAGGGAGCAGGGACTCGACGTCACCCTGTCGAACTGGCGCGGCCTCTATGGACCGCCGAACATGCCCGACGTCGCCGTGGCGTACTGGCAGAAAGCGCTCGGCGACATGGTGAACACCCCGACCTGGAAGCAGATCGCCGAGCGGAGCCAGTTCACGACGACCTTCATGATCGGCGATGAGTTCCAAGCCTTCCTCGCCGAGACGCAAGCGGACGTCGAGGCGGCCCTCGACGAGGCCCGGCAGTAACCGAGCCACGGACGCACGGCGGTCGAGGAACTCGAACCACGAAACACCGCCGCAGGTGCGTGCTACGGTTCGATTTCCTGGCCCTCACCGGCCCAATGGAGGGTCGTTCGCTCATGCCGAATCACATTGGGACCATCGAACGCATCCTGAACGCAGCGACCCTACCCGACGCAGAGATCGCGGCACGGATAGCCGAGATCGGCCCGGCTGACGTCGCGGAAGCGCTTCTGGCCGAGGTGATCTCGCGCGCTGCCCTGCTGAACGCTCCGGCCGAACACCTGACGGTTCAATGCGACCTCGGCTTCGGGGGGGAGCGGCTGGGCTATCTGGTGAGCCTGGGCAGCACCGCGTCGTCCGTCGAGAAGGGTTGGAGCGACGACGCTCCCGCAATCGTCCGTCAGGACCTGATCGATCTGCTGCGGGAGTTGTTCGGTCCGGTTGGACCGCACGGGGCCACCCGCGAACTCTTCGCCCGACAACTGGCCGACGAGGAACACAGTCCCGTCATCGCCGCAGCGACGCGACAGATGGTCGCCGCGATGTCCCAGCGGCCGCACGACCTGTCCGACCTCGCGGTCCGGTTCGGTTCCGATAAATGGGGGGGACGCTGGTACACGCCGCATTACCAGAAGTACTTCGAGCCCTACCGTGACCAAGCCGTCAAGGTGCTCGAGATCGGCATCGGTGGCTACAACCTGATCGACGCCGGCGGCGAGTCGTTGCGCATGTGGAAGCACTACTTCCGGCGGGGACTGATCTACGGACTCGACATCTTCGAGAAGACCGGCGTGGTGGAGAGCCGGCTGAATGTCCTACAAGGTGACCAGGGTGACGAGCAAGGGCTGGATGCGATGGCTCGCGAACTGGGGCCCTTCGACATCATCATCGACGACGGCAGTCATATCAGTCACCACATCATCGCGTCCTTTCGCGCGCTCTTCCCGCACGTACGGCCGGGTGGCCTCTACGTCGTGGAGGACCTGGCGTCGTCCTACTGGCCGACCTGGGGCGGAGACCCCGACCCGTCAGCCCAATACCGCTCGATGGAGATGATCAAGGATCTCTTGGACGGTCTGCATCACTCCGAGCAGATCCGCGACGACGACGCCGGGATCTCGGCAACCGAGTCGACGGTGACGGGCGTGCACGTGCACCACAACTTGGCCGTCATCGAGAAGGGCCTCAACACCGAACAGGGGGCGCCGAAGTGGCTGCGGACCCTCGATCATGCCCGCTCGTACAGCGACGACTAAGCGCCCGTATCAGCACCTTATCGCGAAGAGTTAACGGGCGCTTCATATTTCGACAGTGACGCCAGGTCGTGAATCATCCACACGTTCGGCTCCCCGTAGACTGCCCGGTCGGCATCACGGTCGACGTCCAGTGGCGACAGCCCACCGGGGAACACGTAGGCGCCCGATTCCGGAAACACCATGTCGAGCCAAGATTCCCATTCTCCGACCGTGCCCTCGATGCGGTACGACGTGTCTACCGAGGGTCCCATCGTCGCGCCGATGCGCTCGTGGAGCCGTAGCCAGGGATCCACTGGCGTCCCATCCTCACGGCGCCAGTTCATGTACTGCTCGATCGGTGTAATCGGGTAGCGGTCCTTGAGGGTCGGACGAACCGGCGCGATCAGCTGAGTGAAGCCGTGGCGGGTCGCGATGTCACCCATCGCCACCAATATCTCGACCGCCAAACCCCCACCGCGGCCATCCTTCGGAATCTCGGCGGCGATGGCACACAACGTGTTGAACGGTTGCTCGGCATCGCGACGCCTGAACGCGTCGGCGATCACCGCATCGAAGCCACCGGGCAGCCCGCCCTGTGTCCCGTCCCACCAACACGGCACGGTATGCGCGTCGGCCATCACCTCGCCGGTCTGCTCATCGCACATCGCGAACTGAAATTCCGGGAGCTCGTCGGAGAGACGGGTCCAGAATCGTCGGTAGGTTTCGCCCTGCAGATTGAACTCCGGCCAGATGTCGGCATCGGGTATTGCCATGTCCCTCAGGCTCGGTTGCTCGGCCAGGGTTATCGCTTTGTGGGTCACCCGCGGAGCGTACTCCGAGGCCACCTCCACCATGGTCCATTCCGGGGGGCGATCCTTAACACGCTGATGGCGTTCGTCTTTCAGCGTTCCCGGCTCAGAAGTCGGCGTCGATCGGTCCGGCCTCGCACGGGGCGTAGGAGGCACCGGGAAGGTAGTTGAGGGATATCTCCATACCGCGCTCGAGACCATTCAGGGAGACGAAGAACCGGCCGTCGTTCTGCAGGTCACCGTGTCCGACGAGATCACGCTCCGGGTCGGGATCGGCGCCACGCCCGCGGGCGATGGCCAACATCGTCCCATTCGTGGCGGACGAGCCGTCGGGCAGTCGAACCCAACCGAGGACGCCGGGCTCGGCGACCACCTGGATGTCCCGGATCGTCGTGGTTCGGCCCGAATTGACCTGTACCGCAGCGCCTCCGGTGCACTTGGCCACACAGACCCCGGCCACCCAGCCCGAGATCTCCAAGAGGTTGGGGGCTTCCCACGCCGCGCCCGGCTCGAAGGATGCGGCGAAGGCCGGGTCGCCCACGAGCGATTCGGTCATCACCATCACCTCCGCCTTCTGATGCGGGCCCAGTCGCAACCAGCTGTGTTCGAGATAGGTCCGGTAGTACGGCATCGTCTGGCGCACTTGGGGAAACATCACCACCGTGCCGTTGGTCGGGTTCTCCAGCTTGACCGGGAACCGCACGCGCGTCGACGGTGACGCGCTCTCCGACCAGAACTTCGTGTAGTTGCTCTGGGCGAAGTTGTCCCGATCGCTACTCTCGTGCACCGCGGGATTCCCGGCATCCTCGTAAAGCGGGATGTTGACGGTGATGCAGTAGTGCCCCTCACCCGGCGGCACCCAAGCCACTTCGAGCTCGTGCGGCAGGTGATCGGGCGGGATGTCGACTGCGGGCGATGACCCCAACGGCTGGGCCACCGGTTGATCCTTCTCCCCGTTGGTGGTGAAGTCCAAGAAGGAGAAGAAGGCCTTGACGCCGCGCGCTGGTAACGCGCCGTTATTGGTGACCTTCGCGACGACCCGGTTGGGCTGGCCGGCCCACGGCACGTTCAACCACTTCTTGTCGGCATCGCTCTTGGCGTTGCGGATCTCGATGTCCGGACTCTGCCACTGGTTTTGACCGTTGGGCCAGGTGCGAATGGACAGTTCGGGGCGGCCGCTGGTGTTGTATCGGATCTCGACGTCGGCGCTGTCGGGCCGGATCGCCTTCGTCGTCACGACGAAGTCCTTCGGCGCGCCGTCGGTGAAGTCGGGTTCCTTGTAGTTCTTGCCGACGGTGAGGAAGGCGCCCTGCGTCGTGAGCCCGTCGGTGTCGTCGACCCCATCGGGATCGTCCTCCAGGCGCATCGTCATCACCCGGCTGTCGAGGTTCTGTGCCCCCTTCGGCGACACGACGTCGGTGCCGACGACCACCGGCCCGAGTGGCAGGCTGCCGTCACCCAGCGACGCGCCCTGCCGGCTCCGATACTCGAAGTAGTAGTTGCGGCCGGGAGCCAGCCGAATCTCCGCACCGCGCAACGCATTGGCGGGAATCGTCTTGGTCTCGAGAGCTTGCAGCGTGATCTGCTCCAGCACCGACGGTTGATGATTGGCCGCAAAGTTGTAGGCCTTCACCTCGCCTGCCCCTACCCACCCGAGCGCCATCCGGCTGGGCAGGCTGAGGTGGGGGAGCCCGCCGTCGTTGCACATCAGGTCCCACGCCCCGAGTTCGCGCGCCGACAGCCCCTGGTTCATCCACGGGTACAGGTAGAGATCCGGAAGCTGCAACGTATGACCGAGTTCGTGGGCCAGCGTTTCGTACACCTGCCTGCCGTCGATGGCCGTCCAGTCCTCCGGCATGACCAGCATCGGCAGCGTCGTGTCCTTGCCGTTGAGCTTGACCGTCATCGTGGTCTGCTGCGGCCACACGTACCGGCCGATGCTGACGCCCGTCGGTGGATTGACCCCCGCCACGGGCGCATTGACGGTGCGCACGACGAAGGCGACCGCATCGGTCTTGCCGAAGTCCACCAGCGCCGGGTTGCCCGCCTTCACCGCGGCGGCATTCGCCTGCTCCAGCGTCGACACCAGCGTCTTCCACGTATCGGGCTTGGGGTTCCATCGTCGAGGAAGGGTGGCACCGGGGTTCGCCGGGTCGGGTACCGTTTCCAACTCGAACAGGTCGTCCCAGCTGCCGGTGGCGTGGACCGGTCCGGCGACCTTGTTTCCGACCAGGCTCATCGTCAACTTGCCGTAGGACACCTCGCTGTAATACGCAGTGACCGAACGCGTTACGCCTCCAGAGGGGACGCCGCCGGTGAAGTTATCGAACCAGTTCTGGCGGATCTTGGCGATGTCGGCCGCCAGCGTCGGATACGGGTTGGTGGTGCTGTCGATCATGACGATGGCCACCCGCCACTTCGCGGGAGCCTTGTAGACGTCGACGTTCTGGATGCCCGCATCCCCGCCGCCCCAGGCCGGCTTCACGACGGGACTGTCCACCTTGCCGGTGACGCAGAAGCTCGGGCCGACCCGGGAATCCCGCCAGGTCTCGTCGATGCGAAAGTTGGCTCGGCCCACGACCGTTCCCGTCGCAATCTCCTTGGCGAGGATCTCGCCGACGCCCGGTCGCCAGCCGCCGGTCAGCAACAGGTGCGGGTGGTCGGGGTCGAAGGTCGCATCACGCGACGGGGAGATGGCGCCCAGATCGGGTTCTCGGACGCTCAACTCGATTTGGTCGATGGTCAGACCGGTGCCCGCGACGTCGACGTGAACCTTCGCGTATCCGCCGATGAAGATCGGTCCCGGATCAAGCGTCAGCAGGACGCGTTCGCGGATGCCGGCCGGCAGGGTGTCTTCGAGGACGGAATCGGTGGTGGCCATCAGGACGTGGCCCTCCTTGGTCACCGCGATGGCGGTCACGGCCGACGGGGATCCCGCCGCCGTCGGGCGGCGGAGCGCCCCGTCGCGGCGGACGCAGGCGAACTCCCCACTCTTCGACACGACCAGTGCCCACTGACTGTCGAGGGCGGCCACGTGACCACCGAAAGGTATCGCGCCACTTGATATCTGTGTCACGGTCGACGTCGTCCAGTCGGCGAGCTGCAGAATGTTGCCGCCGGCCGCAGAGGTCAGCAGGAACACCGACGCCGAGTCGGCGACGGCGGCATCCTTGGCTCCGTCGAGTGATTCGAGCAGTGTGCCGACGACGGTGCCGGGGCCGGCGCCCAGATTGTACGAGTCGACGTGCGGCGCCGGGTCGCCGTCGAGCACCAGGGCCACGGGGGAGCCGGCAGCAGAGGCGGTGCACAGTGCGCGGACGTCGACGGGGGCGTGCGCGAACGCGGTGGCGTCGGCACGGTCGGCCGTCGCCAGGCGCGCGACCCAGACGCCGTCGGCGTCGGCGATCAGCAATCGGTCCGAGATGTCATCGTAGGCAACGTGATCGACGTTGCGGTAGCCGTCTCCGATGACGCGCTGCTCGTAACCTCCGGCAACGGGCCGCAGCAGATCGAGGAGCACGAGGCGACCGCCGCGCTCGCCGACGACGGCGACGTTGCGGTTTGCCGAATAGGTGAGGGCGACGGCGTTGGTGAAACCAGTGGCAACGGTTAGTGCGGACATTGCGGGCTCCTGCGGCGGACGGATGGGCTCTACACCCACAAGGCTCAGCGCGCGCCACCCGCACCACACGGGTAGTGCGCTACCTGTTTTGGGGCAACGCCTCGCGGGCCCCTTCGCCGTCATTGCTGTAACTGCGACGTCCGTCGGGACGGCCGACCTCTCTGCGCCGTCTGCACCCGTTCGGCCTGCTCAACCAAGATCAGTACCCGTCGCGACAGTGCCGCCGATGCCGACGCGGCGTGCTTTGCTCGCGAGGCCCGCCATGTGTATAAACTTCCTCGACTGCAGCGGGACCGAGGGGGACTAAGGCGATGGGGCGACACCGCAAGGCCAGATCGATGCCACGGCACGCGGTTCACGCCGAGCCCATCGCGGCACAGTACGTCGGGCGCGTGGGCGCACTGGCGGTGGCGTTGGGCATCGGAGCCGCCATCGCTGGCGCGGGAGTCGCGCACGCCGAGGGCACCACCGACGACGCCACCGCGGGCGGCACCGCAGCGCAGACCTCCCCGGCTTCGTCCGCGGGCGAATCGACCGGCGGCGCGCCGGCCAACCACACGGACGCCGACGACTCGACGAGCGTGTCGAAGATGCAGCTGGGCAACGACGCGCTGCCCAGCGCGACCACCGCGATATCGCGTCACGGCGCACGGCCTGCGGCCGACAGCACTCCGAGCAGTACGACGACGTCCGTGGGCGTCGACACTGAACCCGCTGCCGCGCCGGTCACGGTGGCCGTATCCACGTCGAGCGTCCGCCGCGAGAACACCACCTCCTCGGCGAACACCCGCGACACACCGGTCGCGCCGGTGCCGGTCGCGCTCGCGGCGCTAGAGCTGATCCGCCGCGACGTCGAGGACGCCGTCGTCACGGCACCGGCAGTGACGACGAAGCCAGCGGCGGCCGCCACCGTCGCGGCCCCGGCCGTCCCCAGCCCGGGCGACGTCACACACACCCCCTACGGCGACGTCGGCACGTGGTTACTGGAGCCCAATGGCCAGATCTCGGACTATGGCGGGGTACCACACGAGGGCAAGACGGTGTTGGAGCCGATCAACGTCATCATCATCGACCCGACGGCCACCAGCGCGGCGCAGTCCACCGCACGACTGAACGCGGCAATGGCTCGGGCCGGATTCCCGGCGCAGCCGATCCACAGCGTCGGCTTCTCGGGCCTCATCGACGGCACGACCTACGGTCAACAACCTGCCGGCTTCCTACAGGCGTTCTCCGACGGGTTCTTCCTGTTCCCCAACGATCACGGTCGGGTGATCGGGCCCGCCCCCGCGGCGGCAGACACCGGCTACGTGTGGACCGGCGCGTTCAGCACGGAGGCGCTCAATCCCGCCAATCCGTTCACGCACCAATATGTTTCGTACGAGAACGCTCGGGCGGAGCTGGCACGTCGACTGGTCGCCAGCGGCGGCGCGACGGTGCTCGGCATCGTTCCCCTGGGCAACGCCGTGAACGACGGGACGTTCACCACCGGCGATCACGACGGTTACGCCATCGTCCTGCAGCTGACACCCACGGTGGTGACGCTGCTTCCCGTGGGCGGTTTGCTCGGCGGCGTATGTGGACACGTCGTCGACCTCCCGGAACCCCTGTCCCGGCATATCGCGACGGACGTGTGCGTGGCCGCGGCGTCGTTCTCCAGCGCGCTGGGCCTGCGCGCGATCATCTGACCGGCGTGCGCGGTCAGCCGCCGATCGTCGTCACGCCCGACGGCGAGACCTGAAACCCCGCCACGTTGCCCGCCAGCGTGCCGACGCACGCCACCCCGCCGCTGGTGGCCATGCAGGTGGAGCCGATGCCGTTGACCCGATGCCCGACGGGTAGCTGCTCGATGCGCCCGGGGTAGGCCGGCGCATTGAACTTCGGGGTTTCGGTGCGGCGTATCCCGGCGGTGCCCGGTAGCTGGAGGTAGACCTCGTTCTGACCGCTGGTCACGCCGGGAAGCGTTCCGTTACAACCGATCTCACCGCCGCTAAAGACGATGATCGCGCACGTCAGGCCACCGTCCACGGTGAACACCGGGAACAGATTCTTCGCTCCCTGGCCGACGATGTAGGTGTCGTCTTATGCCGACCCGTGGAATATGCCGACAGTCGTTGCGATGGTGCAGCCCAACGGTGGTGCTGAGGTACAAAAGGTCGGCATAGTCGCATAGTCGTGGTCACGCTTCAGGCACTGAATTGTCTGGAGGTGAGGTCCGTGACGAAGAGATCGCCGACGGCCCGGTCGTATCCGGTTCGAGTCCCGCGGGTTCCGGTGGGCCCTTTGGCGCCGATGGTGCTGGGCGAGTGTTCGGGATGGTTGGCCGGGCTGGGCTATTCGCCGGGTTCGGCGGCCGCGGTCGTGAATGTGTTGGAACGACTGAGCTGGTGGATGCAGCTGGTGGGCGTCGAGGTCGACGACATCGATGAGGATCTGCTGGCCCGGTTCCTCGAAGTGGAGGGATCCCGAGATCTTCCGTGCGCCACAGTGAAGCGTTGGATCGGCACCATACGCAGGTTCTTGATGGCCGCCGGCTATCTGAATTCGGCTGGGGTCCAAATAGATTCACTCACGCCGGTGAAGTCCGCGGTGGTGGACTGGTGTTCGTGGATGCGGCAGCAGCGCGGACTGACTGAGAAGACCATCGCGGCCCGTTGTCACTACGCGGCCGGCCTTCTGGAGGTGTTGACGGCGGCTGACGGTTCGGTACAGTGGCGGCGCCTGGACGCGTCGATCATCAACGCCTACGTCGCTGAGCGTGGACGCCCCTACGGTGTTGCTGCACGTGCTCACATCGTCGGATCTGTCCGCTGCCTGCTGCGGTGGGCGTTGAGCACCGGCCGCCTCGATCGGGACCTGACCGCCGGGATCCTCAAGGCTGCCGGGACGCGGCGATCGTTGCCGCGGGGCGTGGACACCGATCAGGTCGCGGCCTTGCTGAGTGTGTGCAATCAGGCCACCGCGCTCGGCGCGCGGGACCGGGCACTCGTCACGATCCTGGTGCGCCTTGGCCTACGTGCTGGCGAGGCCGCCCAACTGAGGATCGACGACATCGACTGGGCAAGTGGACGTCTCAGGGTCACCGGCAAGGGTCGCGAGCACCTGTTGCCGCTCCCGGTCGATGTGGGTCAGGCATTGGAGACGTGGTTACGGCTGCGGCCGCCCGCTCTGGACCGGGCCGTGTTCGTGCGGCTGCGGGCACCCCGACAGATGATGACGACCTCGGGCATCTCGGGGGTCATCGCCCGGTTATCGGATCTGGCGGGGATCGACCGGATCTACGCGCACCGGCTGCGGCACACCGCCGCGATGGACGTGTTGGCCGCAGGTGGCTCCTTGACCGAAGCCAAGGAGCTCCTGGGGCACGCCTACACGGTCACCACGATGGGCTACGCGAAAGTCGACCTCGCATCGTTGCGCGAGTTGGTCGTCCCGTTCGGGCAGGTGCCGCGATGAGGACACTGCGCGAACGACTCGATGAGTACTTGCAGCTGCGCCGGTCTCTGGGGTTTCAGCTCAACGACCTCGAACGCCAAGTCGGCTTGTTCTGCACCTGGCTCGAAGCTCAAGGCCAGACAACGACGTTCACCATCGATGATGCCGTGACGTGGGCCCGGCTCAACCCCGACGCGCACCCCTCATGGTGGGCGACCCGCCTGTCGTTGGTGCGCCGCTTCGCCGCCTACCTCCACGCCGACGATGTCGATGTCCCCGTCATCCCCAACGGCTTGCTTGCGGCCCGCAAACCCCGAGCCGTTCCCTTCATCTACAGCCAACAAGACATCGATGCGTTGCTTGCCACCTGCGACACCGAGTTCGCCGACGAACGGATCGCCGCGACCCTGCGCACCGTCATCGGTCTGCTTGCCGCTACCGGCCTGCGGATCGGCGAAGCACTGAACCTGCGAGTACCCGACATCGACCAGCACAACGACCTGCTGACGATCAAGGCCGCGAAGTCGACGAGCGGCGCGTCCCAGTGCACCCCTCGACGACGGCCGCCCTCAGGCAGTACATCGCTCTGCCTGCCCGAATGGCCACCCGCCCCGACCCCCACGGCCCGGTCTTCGTGACCTGCAAGGGAACCGGATACGTCTACGTGTCATTTCAGTCCCTGTTCAAACGAGTCCGGGAGGCTGCCGGGCTCATCCCACGGAGCAGGGCACGCCCCCGTCTGCACGACCTGAGACACACCTTCGCCACCGCGCACATGACCGTGGCCTATGCCCACGGCGGTGACCCCGACCGGGTGCTCTCGCTGCTGGCCACCTGGCTGGGGCACTCCGACGCCGCCCACACCTACTGGTACCTGACCGCGACCGGGGAACTCATGGCCCTGGCCGCAAGCAAACTCGAACCCATCTCCGAAAGTGAAATACAGTGAACGCCTTGGCTATTAGTTTGCAGACCTACTTCACGACCTTCGCCCACACCCAGCGCGACCTGTCGATCAACACCATCGCTTCCTACCGCGACACCTGGCGGATGCTCCTGAAGTACCTGACCGCGACACTCGGGATTCCCGCCGACGCACTCGACTTCGACGCCGTCACCGCCACGCACGTCACCGGGTTTCTCGACCACCTCGAACACGAACGTGGCAACAGCAGCAGAACCCGCAACGCCCGACTCACCGCGATCCGCTCCGTGCTCGGCCGGGCTCTGCCCGACCATCCCGAGCACGCCGCCACCATCACCCAGGTCCTTGCGATCCCACCCAAACGCACAATCAGGCCCGTCATCGAGTTCCTGACCCCGCAGAGGTCGACGCACTACTGGCCGCACCAGACCCCACCACCTGGACCGGGCGACGCGACCACGCCCTGCTGGCCATGACCGCGCAAACCGGTCTGCGGATCAGCGAGATCTGCTCACTGACCCACGACGACATCCACCTCGGCACCGGCCCTCACATCGCCTGCACCGGCAAAGGACGTCGCCAACGGATCACCCCGCTGACCAGAGCCACCGCCAGCACCATGACGACCTATCTCGCCGAACGGATGACCCGGCCAGGCTCCGCGCTGTTCTGCGGCCCCCACGGACAACCCTTGTCCCGCGACGCACTCGAACATCGCCTCGCCACGCACATCGCGACCGCGACGACCACCTGTCTCAGCCTCACCGCCAAGCACGTCACGATGCACACCCTGCGCCACACCGCGGCGATGAACCTTCTCGCCGCTGGAGTCGACGTCTCCGTAATCGCCTTATGGCTCGGGCACAGCGACACCCACAGCACCGACGCCTACCTCCACGCCGACATGGCCATCAAACAAGCCGCCATCGACCGGACCAGGCCACCCAACGTCAAGCCCGGGATCTACCGCCCCGCGCCCAACATCCTGGCCTGGCTGACATCCCTGTGAATATGCCGACCCCTCAGCCCCGAAAGCCGCGCAGGAGAGCGCCATCGCAAGCACTGTCGGCATATTCCACGGGTCGGCATAAGACATGTAATGCCGACGTCGGCATTAGAAGTCGCCGACGACGAAGTCGTTGGGGTCGGGGAAGCCCGGCGGCAATCCCTCGGTGGCCGGACCGATACCGGTGGCGTCGGGAGATATGACCATCCACTGGGTCGTCGGCTGTGCCTTGGTGCACGCCGTGAACGGCCCTGGCGCGACCGCACATTCGAAGTCGCCGAGGACGAGCTTCTGCCCCTCGTGGAGCACCGGGGCAGCGTTACCGGTCGATTTCACGAAGCGAGGGTTCGCGGTCGCCCGCAGCCCGCGTGCATTGGCGTCGGCAGTCAGGACGATCTCGTTGGCACCGCCCACCGCGCCCGGCAGCCGCCCGTCGCAGCCGGCGACCCCACGGTCGGGCTGGATCGAGCACAACAGCCCGTCGGGGGTTTGAAAGTAGGCCTCGTTCCCCATGACGTACGCGTCGGGGACGACGGCGAAATAGCCCCTCAGGTCCGGCATCGCCGGCGGGGCGGCGTCGGCGGGGGCGGTCGACGAGGTAATCATGGCCATGAGGACGGATAAGACGATCAAGGCTGAGCGCATCACCATGCAATGTAGGCGAACCACGTCCGCAGCCCCAAAGTCACGTACTCCTACTCATCCGCGGCGGACGGCGCCCCGGCATGGTGGACTCATGGCAATGACCAGGTCCACGTCGGATGCACCCACGGTCGCCGACGACGCCGCACCCGTCCGCGACCGCGCCGTCGACGTCGCCCGACTCGGGGCACTCCTGGTGGTGATGTTCGGCCACTGCGCGCTGCTGCTGGCCACCATCGACACCGGCGGTCTGCGCATCGGCAATCTGCTGGGTCAGCTGCCCGCGTTGGCCCCCATCACCTGGGCGGCGCAGATCATGCCGCTGTTCTTCCTGGCCGGCGGTGCCGCGGGGGCGTACGGCTGGAAGCCCGGCAAGTCATGGGGCACCTGGCTCTTCGCCCGGTCGCAGCGGCTGTGCCGGCCGGTGTTCTGGTATCTCGCGGCGTGGGTGGTCGGCCTGCTCGTCACCCGTCTGGTGCTGGGCGCCGAGTCCGCGGCCGGGCTGGGGCGCGAGTGCGTTGCCCTGCTCTGGTTCCTCGGCGTGTACCTCGTCGTCCTCGCCTTCGTCCCGGCGTTGACGCGGCTGCAGTCAGGCCGCGCAGTCGCGGTGCTCGTTCTGGCGTTGCTGGTGGCCGCGGGCGCGATGGACACGGTGCGGATCGGCGTCGGCACACTGTGGGCGGGCCTCCCCAACTTCGTCTTCGTGTGGCTGATCCCGATGGTGATCGGAGTGGCCTACGCCCGGGACCTGATCGGCCCGCGGGTGTCGCTCGCCGTCGCGGCAGTGGCGTTCGCCGCCCAGGTGGTGGCGGTCCTGTTCGGTCCGTACGAGGTGGCCCTCGTCGTGACCGGTGTCGAACGCCTCTCGAACGTCACCCCGCCGACGCTGCTGATGGCGCTGCAGTGCACCTGGATGTCGTGCTTGTTCGTGGCGACGGCGGGCCTGATCCGACGGTGGGCGGCGCACCCGCGGGTCTGGCGGTGCGTCGTCGTCGGCAACGGGGGAGCGATGACCCTCTACCTCTGGCACATCCCGGCCATCGCGGTCGCGACCTTCGCCCTGCACGCCGTCGGGATCGACGCATACGACGTGCACGTGCCGGGTTTCTGGGGGCGCCTCGCGCTGCGGGCGGCCGTGTTCGCCGTCGTCATGGCGTTGGCGTTCATGCTGCTCTCGCCGCTGGAGCATCGCCCATTGCCGTGGTGGGACGCGCCGGCCCGGTCGACGGGTGCGCGGTCGGTGGCCGCGGGGGTACTGGTGTGCGTCGCAGGCGTGGCGTTGCTCCTGATGGCGAAGGAGGGGCTGAGCGGGGTGTGGGGCTGGTCGGCGCTCGGCGGCTTCATGGCGGCGGCGATGTGCGCGCGGGCGTGCGCGGGTTCGACTACGGCGTGAACGACCGCGATCAGCGATCGGCGTTTTCCACGGCCGGATCGTCCATCGCGATGAGCCCCCGGCCCGCGCGTTTCGCGCGATACATGGCCTGGTCGGACCTGGCCATCAGATCACCCAGTGCGCTCCCCATGGTCGTGGTCACGCCGACGCTGACCGAGACGTCGATGATGCGTTCGCCGATGCGGTATGGGCCGGAGAGTTCGCCGGAGATGCGACGTACCATCTGCGAGAGTTCCTTGCCGCCAACGATTTTCGGGCAATAGACGACGAACTCGTCGCCACCGAGGCGAGCCGCCACGTCCTCGCTACGAATCGCGTGGCTCACGCGATGACCCATCTGGCTCAGCAGGGAGTCGCCGATGCGATGGCCGTAGTCGTCGTTGACGGCCTTGAAGTCGTCGACGTCGATGAAGAGCATGGCACTAAGGTCGTGCGGAGCGAGTTCCCGTGCCGCGCGGACTAGGTGGTCGCTCAGCGCGGCCCGGTTCGCCAGCCCCGTCAGCGAGTCGTGCGACGCGAGGTGAGCGAGCTCGTCGAGGGCTCTGCGCCGCTCGGTGATGTCCTGAAGCTGCAGGAGGAGCCGCGGCGTCGGGCCGTCCCCGGCACCGATGGCCACCAACGTGCTGTGGCCCCACATCTGCGTTCCGTCGCGTCGCCGATAGTGGCCTTCGGCTTCTTGCAGCGCCGACGCACCGGTCGCGACGGTGGCGACGCCATCTAGAGCGCGGTCACCTGGCTCGACCAGGTCGCTCAGTCGACGTCCCACCAATTCGTCGCGTTCGAAGCCCAACATGGCGCACAACGCCGAGTTGACCCGCTCGAACGTGCCGTCGGGAAGGCACATCGCAATGCCGATCGGGGAGTTCTCGATCGCTGACTGCACCAACTCGAGAGCCGCGTCGCGCTCCCGTTCGGCGGTGACGCGTGCGGTCACGTCCCGCCACGACGAGCGGATCTGTGACGGGGCGCCGTCTGCGTCGTAGAGCACCTGGCCTGCGACCTCGGTCCACACGTAGTGGCCGTCGTGATGCCGCATCCTCAGCAGCAAGGACGGGGGGACCGGATGGTCGTAGACACTCGATTCGGCTGCCTGCAGGGCGGCCAGGTCCTCGGGGTGGACGAAGTCGTAGACGGTCGCCCCGATCATCTCCTCGGGTTCACGACCAAAGAGCGTCGACGAGACCTTCGAGACCCAGATGAACGTGGTGTCGGGGAGTTGCCAGGCCACCATCTCCGGCGCGTTGTCCACCAACCATCGGTACATCCGCTCCGACGCGGCGAGCCGCAGCTCCGTGGCCCGAGGTCCCGTCATCGCGGCGAACCGCGACACCACACC
This sequence comes from Mycolicibacterium sp. TUM20985, assembly GCF_030295745.1. NCBI lineage: Bacteria > Bacillati > Actinomycetota > Actinomycetes > Mycobacteriales > Mycobacteriaceae > Mycobacterium > Mycobacterium antarcticum. The sequence continues at coordinate 2,873,381 of NZ_AP027291.1, read as the reverse complement.
CGTCGTCGCGCCGTCCGAGATCAGCGGCTCGCTGTCGACGATCAGCCAGATGTGCTCGCCCGCAGCGTCTCGACCGGGCCGGTGCACCCCGATCACCGCGTCCCGGACGGGCATGCCGCTGCTCATGGCCAGCATCGCCGGGTGATCCTGTGGGCGGAGCGCCACCCCGTCCCCGTCGACGGCGGCCCAGCGCTTGTCGGCAGTGGTGCGACCCAACATCTGACCGAGGGTCAACCCCAGGATCCGCTCCGCTTCGGGCGTTGCCGCCACGATCTCACCGTTCGCCGCTTGCACGACCAGACCCGCCGATCCGCCGTCCCGGACATCGAACCCGACCGCCGCCCCAGCCTCGATCGCCCGCTCCACAATCACCCCGGTCACGAGCGACCTCGACGCGGCAGGGAGATTTTCACGACGAGTGACCATACCGCGTCGTCAATATTGCTGCTTCGTTTGCGGAGACGATCTCACCTCTTGGAAGCGACGGGTGCGTCGGACGCATTCGGTAGGGTCTCGGCGTGACTCCGAGCCCTGCCGTCAAGTCCGTAAACGCCCGTCTTGCTGACGAACTCGCCGTACGCGTAGCGCAGGTGGACGCCACCGTTCGGCTGCTCGACGAGGGCGCGACGGTCCCGTTCATCGCCCGCTACCGCAAGGAGGTGACCGGTAGCCTCGACGACGGGCAACTTCGGACGCTCGAGGACCGCCTCGGCTACCTCAGGGAACTCGACGCCCGGCGCACGGCGGTGATCGCCTCGATCGAGGAGCAGGGCAAGCTCACCAACGATCTGCATGCCGCGTTGTTGGCGGCCGACACCAAGTCGCGGATCGAGGACATCTACCTGCCCTACAAGCCCAAGCGTCGCACCAAGGCGCAGATCGCCCGCGAAGCCGGCCTCGAGCGGCTCGCCGACCGGCTGCTGGCCGATCCGGCACTGGTCCCGGAGAGCGCAGCCGCAGACTTCGTCGGCGAGGAGGTCGCCGATGCCGCTGCGGCCCTCGACGGCGCACGGCACATCCTGATCGAGCGCGCCGCCGAGGACGCCGAACTCGTCGGTGCCGCGCGGGCCAAGTTCTGGGCCGACGGTTCGCTGCGCACGTCGCTGGCATCGACCGACGCCGCGAAAACCCCTGCTGCGCAAAAGTTCCGCGACTACTTCGAGTTCTCCGAGCCGTTGGAGAAGATGCCGTCGCACCGCGTGCTGGCCGTGATGCGCGGCGAGAAGGAGGGTGTGCTCGCGCTCAATCTCGAGGGCGGCGACGACGACGACGTCTACCACGCCATGGTGGCCAGGACGCTCGGCGTCGACCTATCGGCGAAGGCGCCGGCCACGCCCTGGCTGGTCACCACCGTGAAGTTGGCGTGGCGGGTCAAGCTGATGGTCTCGGCTGCGGTCGATGCGCGGATCCGGCTCAAGCAGCGCGCGGAGCTCGACGCGGTAGCGGTGTTCGTCAAGAACCTCAAGGACCTGCTGCTCGCGGCGCCGGCGGGCACCCGCACCACGCTCGGGTTGGACCCCGGCTTCCGGACCGGCGTGAAGGTCGCCGTGGTGGACGCGACGGGCAAGGTCCTCGACCACTGCGCGATCTTCCCGCACCAGCCGCAGCAGCGGTGGGACGAGGCCAAGGCCACCCTCGGTGCGCTGATCACCCGCCACGGAGTCGACCTCATCGCCATCGGCAATGGCACGGCGTCACGAGAAACCGATTCCCTGGCAACCGAACTCATCGCCGACATCCGCGCCGCCGGGGCCAAGGCCCCCGTCAAGGCCATGGTGAGCGAGGCCGGCGCCTCCGTGTACTCCGCGTCGGCGTACGCCGCGCACGAACTGCCGACCCTGGACGTGACGATTCGCGGCGCGGTCTCCATCGCCCGCCGGCTGCAGGACCCGCTGGCCGAGCTGGTGAAGATCGAGCCGAAGTCGATCGGCGTCGGGCAGTACCAGCACGACGTCACACCCGGGACGCTGGCCCGCAGCTTGGACGCCGTGGTCGAGGATGCGGTGAACGCCGTCGGAGTCGACCTCAACACCGCGTCGGTGCCGCTGCTCGCGCGGGTGTCCGGGGTGACGGACTCGTTGGCCGAGGCGATCGTCGCGCACCGCGAGTCGACGGGGCCGTTCCGCAACCGCAAGGCGCTGCTGAAGGTTCCTCGCTTGGGCCCCAAGGCATTCGAGCAGTGCGCGGGCTTCCTGCGGATCACCGGCGGCGACGATCCGCTCGACGGGTCCGGCGTGCACCCGGAGTCCTATCCGGTGGTGCGGCGCATCCTGGACCGCGCGGGTGTCACCCTCGCCGAGCTCATCGGTGACTCGCGCACGTTGAAGTCGTTGCGTCCCGCCGACTTCGCCGACGACCGGTTCGGCCTGCCTACCGTCACCGACATCCTCGCCGAGTTGGAGAAGCCGGGCCGCGACCCACGGCCCGCCTTCTCGACGGCCACGTTCGCCGCGGGGGTAGAGAAGGTCGCCGATCTGAAGGCTGGCATGGTGCTGGAGGGCGTCGTCACCAACGTCGCGGCATTCGGCGCGTTCGTCGACGTGGGCGTCCATCAGGACGGCCTGGTTCACGTCTCGGCGATGTCCAACCGGTACGTCTCCGACCCGCACGAGGTGGTGAAGTCCGGGCAGGTCGTGAAGGTCAAGGTCCTCGAGGTCGACGTGGACCGTCAGCGGATCGGCCTCACGCTGCGCCTCGACGACGAACCGCAACGACGAGGGGGGCCGGCGAAGGCGCCGGCACCGAAGACCGCGCGGCCAAACACTAACCGGCCCAACGACTCCGGCCGCCACGATACGCCACCCGCCGCCGGATCGATGGCCCAGGCCCTGCGGGACGCCGGTTTCGGACGCTAGTGCGGGTTGGCCGTCAGGTGGGTCGGGCGGCCGCCTCAGCGCGAGGAGTCGTCGGCGGCGCGCTGGCGCTGCACCCGGTCGCGTGCCGCGTCGTCGCCTTCGGACTCCAGCGCCTGGAATAGACCGTCGGCCTTGGACTCCGGCATGAACGGTGGCAGCAGCGGTGTCCCCGGGTCGGTGAGCGCCTCGATCACGAACGGACGGTCGGCGGCGAACGCCCGACGCCACGCGTCGGCGGCTTGGGATGACTCGGTGATGCGGACCGCGCCGAGGCCCAGCATCTCGGCGTAGGCGGCATACGGGAATGACGGCACGGTCTGCGACGCGCCGAACCGCGGATTTCCCTCCATTTCCCGCTGTTCCCATGACACCTCGGACAGGTCGCCGTCGTGCAGGACGAGAACGACGAAGCGCGGATCCGCCCAGTCCCGCCACCGGTCGGCGAGGGTGACGAGTTCTTGAAGGCCGGCCATCTGCATGGCGCCGTCGCCGAGAAGCGCGACGACGGGCCGATCGGGCGCGTCGAGCTTGGCGGCGATGCCGTAGGGCAGGGCGCTGCCCATCGAGGCCAGATAGCCCGAGAGGTGCGCGGGAACGCCGGGCGGCAGGCGCAGATGCCGGGCGTACCAGTAGACCGAGGACCCGACGTCGACGGCGACCCGGGCGTCGTCCGGCAGATGCCGGGACAGCTCACGAACGACGAACTCCGGGTTCGCGTTGGTGCCCACCTCGGCGCAGCGCTGCTCGGCCACCTCGTGCCACTGCCCGGTCCACTCGTGTACCTGCTGCTCCCAGGAGCGGTCGGTCTTCCGCTCGAGCAGGGGCAGCAGATCCGAAAGTGCTTGTCTCGCATCGCCGCTGACTGCCACCTCGATCCCGTACTTCGCGCCGAGCACCCGCGGCTCGACGTCGATCTGCACGGCGCGGGCCTGGCCGGGGGCGGGGTAGAACTCGGTCCAGGGATCGTTGGAGCCGACGATGAGCAGCGTTTCGCACTCGGCCATCAGCTGCGCGCTGGCCGTGGTGCCGAGGTGTCCCATCACGCCGGTGTGCCACGGCAGTGTCTCGTCGAGCACCGGCTTGCCCAGCAGTGAGGTGGTGACGCCGGCGCCCGTCGCGTCGACCAGCGCGGCGATCTGGTCGGCGCAACCGACCGCCCCCCGGCCGACCAGCAGCGCGAGCTTGTTGCCCGAGTTGAGCACGTCGGCCGCGGCACGGATTTGCGCTTCGGGTGAAGTGATCTGGGGCCGTGCCGAAATCGGCGAGGACGGGACCACACCGTGGGTGTGCTCGGTCTCCTCGGGCATCTCGGCCTGCTGAACGTCGTGCGGGATGATCAGGCAAGTCGGCGTCTGCGTGGCGATAGCCGTCCGCATGGCGTTGTCGAGAGCCATTAGCGCCTGCTCGGGCGCGAAGACGGTCTGGACGTACTGCGCGCACACGTCCTTGAACAACGAATGCAGGTCGACTTCCTGGAGGTAGCCGCTGCCCAGCGCGGTCGACACCACCTGGCCCACGATGGCGACGACCGGCCGCCGGTCGAGCTTGGCGTCGTAGAGGCCGGTGAGTAGGTGGATGGCGCCCGGACCCTGGGTGGCCATGCAGACGCCGACCGTGCCGGTGTACTTGGCGTGGCCGCAGGCGGCGAAGGCAGCGAGCTCCTCGTGCCGGGTGGAGACGAACTCCGGGCCGTCCGCACGCTGCATGGCGCCGAGAAGGGTGTTGATCCCGTCACCGGCGTAGCCGAACACCCTTGACACCTGCCACTGTTGGAGCCGTTGCACGATGGCGTCGGCGACGAGCTGGGGCGGGGCTTCGGAGTCGGTCATCCAATGGGGCTACCCGGGATCGGCGTCGGCAACCCGCCCGCGGGTCGACGAATATTGACGCATCGGCCGGAAATGCGAACCGGGCGGTCGCGCCTGGGCAACAATCAAGATCGTTTGCCAAGCACGGGGGGTCGAGTCATGAGTCATGCACGCTACGTCGGACGGGTCGGAGCGTTGGCGGTCGCCTTGGGCGTCGGACTGGCAATCGGTGCGACGTCGGCGACGGCGTGGGCCGATGACGCTGCCGACCAGACATCCACGTCATCTGGCGACACGTCGTCGAGCCAGGTAGCCGCAGCCGATTCGGTAGCCGCGGATCAGCCCGCCGTCGGCGGCGCCGCCCACGACGCGGCGAGCGGTACGGCTGGCCCCGCGACGACGACCCTCACCACCACGACGTCGGACAGCCAGACGACGACCACCGTCGGCGGCGACGGCACGCCCACGGTGACGTTCAGCAGCTCGACGGTCGACCTGTCGACGGCGAACGAGCACGGCGCGAAAACCGATGCGGCCGAGTCATCTCCGTCAACGACACCCGAGGTCCCGGACGTGCGCCCGACGGGCATGGCGTCGACCGAGGCGGTGGAGCCGATCGAATCGACGCAAGCACCCACCGGAGACCCCGCCGGCCCGCCCGACAACCCGCTGCTGCTGAGCACGTTGGCCTTGGCGCGGCGCCAACCCAGTGAAGACGCCACGGTCCCGAGCACCGTCGGCCCGGCAGCGACCACCAGCGCGCCCGTCGCCGAGGCCACCGCAGCGGCCGCGACCGGCACGACGTCGTGGCTGAACGGGCTGACGATCGTGCCGGGCGCCTCGGTGCAATTGGCGCTGCAGCAGATCACCGCGGCCGAGACGGTGCTGGTAGCGCAGACGTGGGGGCAGGCCAATCTCGTCTCCGGCGTCGTGGCCGTGGTGCCGCTGACGCTGCTGGTGCAGGCGCAGCTGTGGTTGTCGGCGTGGCAGGCGGTGACGCCGGGGGCGCAGGGCCTGGTAATAGCCACCGCGGGAATCCCGATCGTGCACCAGTTGGCCAACCTGACCCTGGACGTGACGTTGCTGTTCCCGTCGGTCGCGCAGTCATGGCTCGGGACAGCACAGACCTTCACCCAGTTGGTCGCCGTCTTCGGTTCCGCGAGTGCCGCCAACCAGGCGATGCAGCTCATGTCGTTGGCAGCCCAGAACGGCAGGGTCTATGGATTCGTGCCGCTCACGATGAAGGCCGTCACCGAACCGGTGGTCTACATGTCCATCAACGGTGGCCCGAGCGTGCCGGTCCTCGTCGACACCGGATCAGCCGGTTTGGTGATCGATCCGCGCTACGTCGGACTGCCCGGTCTCGGCACCAAAACGGGGTCGGGCACCAGCGGGTACAGCGGTGGCCTGACATACACCTACGACACGTACACCACGATCGTCGACTTCGGCTACGGAATCGTCACGGCCCCAACGAGTGTCAATCTCGTCGGCGCGGCGTCGCAGGACGCGTTCGCTGCGTACTTCGAACCCGCAGGCGTGGTGGGCGTGCTCGGCATCGGACCCAACGCGGTGGGCCCCGGCCCCAGCCTGCCGACCACCGCCCTGCCCGGCGAACTTAAGGACGGCGTCCTGATCGACGAGACGCGCGGCGTGTTGATCTTCGGCCCCAACCCGCGACCCGCCCGGGTGGGGGTGGCCGGAGCGCCGATCAGCAACCTAGAGGCGCGGACGGGCAACAACCCCCTCCAAGTCGTCTGGGTGATCATCGACTCCGGCGGGGTGACCGGCACCATCCCGACGTACCTCACGGGCACCGGACAGCTCACCGGTGACCTTCCGGCGGGCACGACGGTCTCGGTGTACACCGCCGACGGTCTGAGCCTGCTGTATTCGTACGTGACGACGGCGTTCAACACCCCGGTCGTCGTCCCGAACGACAGCCTGATGAACACCGGCTACACCCCGTTCGCGCAGCAGCCGATCTATTCGTCGAACGTCGGCGTCGGCGGCATCGGTACGACGTACTTCGACTACGGGTAGGCAGTCGGTCCTGGGCGCATCAGCAGGGTGGTTCGTCCTCGTGCGTCGTCCGAAGGTGGTGAGTACCGGTCGGCTGACGCTTCCGGTAACGCTGGTAGGCGTTGCCGCTGGCGATGCCGAGGGTGTCCCCGATCTTCGTCCATCCGACGCCAGCGATGCGGGCGGCCTCGACGGCTTCGAAGAGCGCGGCCCTGGTCTCCGGATTGTCATAGCGCTTCACGCGCTCGGCGGCGGTGGCGATGCGGGCCAGGACGTCGTCGTGCGCGCTGGTCCAGTTGTTGCGCACCTTGGGCTTTCGAGGTTGGTCGTTCATGGAATCTCCTGCAGTACCCCAGCCGAACTGGGGAAAGAAGTCGACACCGCGAGGCGCGGTGCTGGGGGTCGACGAGCCACGAACGTGTGGCTACGGGTCAAGATTCAGAGCCTGTGGCAGCAGCGCGGGGCTGCTGATCAGATGTGGTGGCAGGGGGTCGCGGGCACGCTCGGGGGGTCCTGGATGAACGGCACGAACCACCGACTGGTCAGTCGACCAGTGTCGTTGTGACGCAACGTCTTCCACGTCCTCGTCTGGTCGCGTCGAGTGCGACGCGTGATCGAGGTGTCGGCGCTCGGTCCGCTAGCCGTGCCGTTGCCGGACGGGCTGGTGGTCGGGGCGTTCAGATGTGGTGCGTTCATCGCCTTCTTCTGCTTCCAACTGCGGCGTTGCAGGAGGTTGTACATTCAGGATGCCGTAGGGCAGTGGCATTCGTCTTGACGATTTGCGACAGGTTTTTAACATTTGCCGACAGGGGTGACGCATGGGGAGTCTGATCCGTGCAACCGTGTTGCGCGGCTATCCCGAGTTGGTGCACGAGCTCGGGGGAGACCCCGAGGCGTATCTGGCGCGCTTCGGCATCCCGGTCATCGTGGAGGACCCGGAACACGCCTTCATTCCGTTCGCGGCCTACGTCCGCCTGCTCGACGTCACCGCCGACGAATTGTGTTGTCCGGACTTCGGATTGCGCATGTCGCACTGGCGGGGGCTGGAGATTCTCGGGCCACTCGCGGTGATCGCGCGCAATTCGAAGACCCTGCGCGATGGCGTGCAGTCCCTCGGGCGCTATCTCTACGTCCACTCACCGGCGCTGGCGTTGAAGCCCGTCCCGCAGACGACGGCGCACCGCAGCTTCAAGGTCACCCTCGAGGTGACCGAACGAGGGCTGCCCGAGGTGATCCAGGCCTACGAGGTCGGCATCGCGCTGAGCGCTCGGATCATCCGCCTGCTCGGCGGTGCCGATGCTCGGCCGAAGTCCGTGTGGTTCATGCACGGCCGGCAAGGGTCGGAGGCGGCCTACCGGGAGGCGCTGGGCTGCCCGGTGCGCTTCGGGCGGCCGACGTGCGGGTTCGAACTGTCCGCACGGCTGGCGAACCAACGGGTCGAGAGCGCCGATCCCGAGGCCAGGCGCATTGCGGCGAAATACCTTGAGTCGAAGTACCTTCCGCCGACGGCTCGGTTGTCGGATCGGGTCGCCCAGCTGGCTCGTCACCTGTTGCCCACGGGGGAGTGCAGTGTCGACGCGATCGCGAGCGAGCTGGCCCTGCATCCGCGGACGTTGCAGCGCCAGCTCGCAGCGGAGGGGACGCGGTGTCAAGACGTCATCGACGGCGAACGCCGTATGCTCGCCGCGAAGTACCTCGCCCAGCCGGGGTTTCAGCTGGTCCAGGTCGCGGGCCTGCTCGGCTACACCGAGCAGAGCGCGCTCAACCGCTCGTGCCGGCGTTGGTTCGGAACGACGCCACGGCAGTACCGGGTGCAATCGGGTCGCACCGCCGCCGCCCCGGCGACGGGCTCCATGGTCGGCAGCCGCAAAACCCCTCTCGCACGGGGAAAGAGGCCCTAGGGTCCGAGCATGTCGATCGACCGTGCCGCACTCGCCGTCGGGGGCATCCGCCTCGCGTCGGGACTCTCGTTCCTCGTCGATCCGGTTCGCGCCAACAGGTGGTGGGGTGACCCAGACGAACCGGTGGGCAGCGCACGGCTGCTGCTGTACTCGATGGGCTACCGCGACGCGCTCATCGGCGGATTGCTCGCGACGGCAGCCCTTCGCGGCCGCGAGACGCGCGGCTGGTTCCTGGCCTCCGGTGGTGCGGACGCGGCAGATCTCCTCGGCGGGTTGAACGCTCATCACCAGATGAGGCGGTCTCAACAGCTGATCGGGCTCGGCGGCGCCGTCGTCGGCATCGGTGTTGGACTGTGGGGTGCGACGCGCCCGCGGGCATCCGACACCACGCCGACGGGCTGAGACGGCGCGGCCGGCCGGTGGGGTTGGGCGGTCGGCCAGCCGCCCGTCACAATCACCGCTATGAGCGATGACGCGCGGGGGTTCCTGCAATCGATCCGCAAGGAAGTGCCGCGGGCCCTGACCGGGGGACCGGTCGACGACGACACCGAGGTCGCCGCGATGCTGCGTGAGCTGGGCATCGCGCTGATCGAGTGCGAGCAGCCCACGCACCTGGTGGAGGCACGGCTGTTGGCGATCGCCAAGAACTACACCAGCGAGACCGTCCGCGTCGTGGTGCTGCCGACGGCGCTGGTGGTCCAGGTCGGCACCGTCGCCTACGAGGTGGAGACGGTGGTCAACCCCACCACGCAGCTGAACCTGGCTGGCCGGGTCGACGCGATCGCCGAACTCGCCGAGTTCGGCGCCATCACCGCCGCCGATGCGGCACGTGAAGCGGCGGCGGCGCGGACCATGCCGCCGCGATTCGGTCCGGTCACCACCGTCATCGGGTACACGATCACCACGCTGGGCTTCGGCATGGTGATCAACCCGACGTGGGCATCGCTGTGGGGTTACGTGTTCCTCGGCTCGGTGGTTGGGGCGATCGTCATCTTGGGTCGGCCGTTCCCCACGTTGAACGCCGTGCTGCCCACGCTGGCGGCGGCGGTGGTGACGCTGCTGGCCACGTGGTTCGTCGCGGATGCCGCCAACGATGGGTTGCTGCGGGTGATCAGTCCGCCACTGGTGGCCCTGCTGCCCGGCCTGGCGTTGACGATCGGCGCGATGGAGCTGGCCAGTGCGCAGATGATCAGTGGCGCCACCCGGCTGATCTATGGAGTCATGCAGCTGATGCTGCTGGTGTTCGGCGTCGGCCTGGGCATTCACCTCGGGGCGGAGATCGTCCCGCAGCAGCCGTCGGCGCAGATGGGCGGCTGGTCGCTCTATGTCGCGGTGGTCGTGATTGCGATCGGGTTGTACGTCTACCTCTCGGCGCCCAAGGGGTCGTTCGCGTGGCTGGTGTTCATCGTTGGCGTCGCCCTCATCGGACAGAAGGTGGGCGGATTGTTCTTGTCGCCCACGCATTCCGGTGCGCTCGGGGCGTTCCTGGTGGTGCCCTTCGCGATGCTCGGTGCGCGGATCAAGACGTCACCGCCGGCGATCGTGATGATGCTGGCGGCGTTCTGGGCATTGGTGCCGGGCGCGCTGAGCTTCGAGACCCTCGGCGAGGCCGTAGCCGGCGAGGGCGACATCACGACGCTGGGGACGACGGTGGCCGCGGTCTTCTCGATCGCGCTCGGGACGTTGGTGGGGTGGAGTGTGTTGGCGACGATCGACGCGCGGTTGCGGCGGTGAGGGTTAGGTGCGCGGGGTCAGCTTTATCGCGCCGATGTGCAGCCGCGGGATTGCCTCGGCGAAATCGTCGAGCGAGGGCACCGTCGGCGTGCTGAAGCTCAGACCCATGGAGCGCTGCGCCTTCTTCGCCCCGTAGCCGGTGGCCACGCGGTGGGCGATGTCGGCGACGGTCGCGGGGTCCTTGATCAGCTGGCCCTGCATCGGCGTCTGCTTCCCGCGGTACCAGACGTCGGCGGGCGCGCCGTCGGCGAAGTTGTACTTCCAGCCCGCTTCGGCCATGGCGTAGAGCTCGCCGTCGAGGTGGTGCGCGCTGATGGTCACGGAGAACCGTCGGCCCGACTTGCGGCCGGTGTACTCGAGGACCATGAAGTCCTTCAGCGACGCGCCGAGGCCGGGGACACGGAGCGCGGTGCGCAGGGTCGGGTTGAGCAGGCGCATGACGAGTTGCGGGGGATGGGCGACGTCGATCGTGGGCATGGGTGTCAGCGTAGGCCGATCACCGGCCCACTTTCGCAGATAACTCGTGTTGATCAGGTACCTGATGGGTACCGTCGTTGCATGCCGTTGGCGAACGGCGCGAAGTTTGCCGGCTACACGATTGAGCGGCAGCTTGGCGCGGGGGGAATGGGCGAGGTCTACCTCGCTCAGCACCCGAGGCTGCCCAGACACGATGCGATCAAAGTCTTGAAGACCGCCATCTCGTCCGATCCCGACTACATCGAACGCTTCAACCGCGAAGCCGATTTGGCATCGAAGCTGTGGCACCCGCACATCGTCGGAATCCTCGACCGTGGCAAGTATCGCGGTCGGCTGTGGATCTCGATGGACTTCGTCGACGGTGACGACGCGAGCCGACTGCTGGACGAGCACCCGGACGGGATGCCCGTCGACGACGCGCTGGCCATCGTCGAGGCGGTGGCCTCGGCGCTCGACTACTCGCACTCCAAGGGGCTGCTGCATCGCGACGTCAAGCCGGCCAACATCCTGCTCGCCGACGCCGAGCCCGGCGAACGACGAATCCTGTTGGGCGACTTCGGTGTAGCACGAGATCTCTCCGACAACACCTCCGGTGGCCTGACGGCGACCAACATGACCGTCGGCACTGCCGCCTACGCCGCGCCCGAGCAGCTGATGGGACTGCCGCTCGACGGCAGGGCCGACCAGTACTCACTGGCGGCAACCGCCTATCACCTGCTGACGGGGAAGCAGCCGTATCAGCATTCGAATGCCGCCGTCGTCATCAGTCAGCACCTCAACGCGGATCCGCCGTCCCTCGGAGGTGCCCGGCCCGAGCTGGCTCGGTTCGACGCAGCGCTGTCCCGGGCGATGGCCAAGGACCCCGACGAACGGTTCGCGACGTGCGCGGACTTCGTCACCGCCCTCGAGGAGGGTGTGCTGCCGGTGCCCGCCGGGACGCCGTCATCATTCGATGACGCGGACACCATGCTGCGGGCGGCAGCGACCGTGCCCGCGGCCGCGGCGCCGCAACCACCCGCGGCGAAGACTAGTCGTCGTCGAGGACCGTGGATCGCCGCCGCTGCGGCAGTCGTCCTGGTCGTGGTGGCGCTGGTCGGGTACTTCGCGCTAGCGCCGGCGCGCGAACCATCGCAACCTCCGTTCAGCCTGGCGGGTTCATTGCGCTTGGCCAACGACGCGGTCAAGACGTCGGGTCTTCCCGCCGGCTATGGCTGCGCGGGCGCGCGGGAGTTCGGCGACGTCGGCCCGAACGCTCCCATCACAGTGGAGAACGAGTCGGGCACGCTGCTGGCCAAGGGGTCGATCTCGGCGGGCTACAAGGAGAGCGACGGATGCGTGCTGCGCTTCCGCGTGGCGGACGTGCCCGCGGGCGCGCAGTTCTACCGCGTTCACGTCGCGCAGCACCCGGAGATGAGCTACACCGAAGCGGAGGCGAAGGCCGGGGTCGAATTGCTGATGGGCACTAGCGACGATCCGACGACCTCCTCTTCGAAGCCGACGCGGACCTGGACGCCGACGCGCACCAGCGCCGCGCCGCCTCCTCCAAACATGGAGCAGGTCAGTCTCGCTCGATTGCAGCGGATCGCCGACGAGGACCGCTCCTCGGTCGCGAGCTATCTCGCCGATCGTTGGATCCCGCAGATTAGTTCGAAACGCGTTGGCCTCGAGGCGAAGGGCATCACCTGGAACAACCAGGCGATCCTCGACGAGCACCTACGCCTGCGCGGCATCTACCCCAACGTCCGGCTGCTGTGGTCGGGGGACTGGTCGACCTATGACGGACGGAATTTCTGGGTTACCGTGGTCGGCCTTCAGTCCGACAACCCCTACGACATTCTCGATTGGTGCACTCAGCAGGGGTTCGACCGGGACAACTGCATCGCGAAGATCGTCAGCACCACCCATGCGATCGATGGCAGTACGAAACTGCTTCCCTAGATTGCTGGCAGCTAGGCCAGGATCGACGCGAGCGCGCTACGCGGCACCGAGACCTGTTGCGCGCCAGCGGCTTCGATCGTCCACTGGCCAGGGCCGATGAAGAAGATCACCGCGTCGTCGGTGAGGGCGAAGTTCTGGTACATCTGCGCACCGATGGGGTTGGCGTCGACGGGCGCGCCCTGCAGGCGGTTCCGCAACTCTTCCTCGACGATGGGGTCGAGCACCGCGACCGGGTCGGTGCCCGGCTTGAACAGCGTCTCGAAGGTGATAGGCGCCTTCTTGGCAATGTCGAAGTTGAGCGCGTCGTAGTAGGTCTCCGGGTGAGCCCCGCCGACGTTGACGTACTCCTCGAGCACCAGGCTCTCGGTGCCGGTACCCGCTGGACCCGCCGCGTACGTCGTCGACTTGATGTCGAGCGCCTTGGGGACGTCGCGGGCGGGGAGCTCGCTGAGCGTCTGGACGAATTGGTCCCGCTGGCGCCTAAGGACGGAGGCCAGTGCGGATTGGTCGGGATAGGCGACCGGGAAGCTCATGTCGATCGTGTAGTCGGCGGTCTCGGTGTGCACGGTGCAGACCTGGTCGGGGCCGGTCCGGCCGCCGAGCTCGTCGCAGGCCTACGGCGCTACTTGCCGCAGTCGAGACGCGAGTCTGGTGCCGCAGCAGCCGTCGGCGCAGATGGGTGGCTGGTCGCTGTACGTGGCCATCGTGGTGATCGCGATTGGGCTCTACTTCTATCTGTCGGCGCCGATGGGCTCGTTCCTATGGCTGGTGCTCGCGGTCGGGGTGGCACTGATCGGGCAGAAGGTGGGTGGAATGTTCCTCAACGCAACGCATTCCGGTGCGGTCGGGGCGTTCCTGGTGGTGCCGTTCGCGATGCTCGAGGCGCGGATCAAGACCTCGCCGCCGGCGATCGTGATGATGCTCGCGGCGTTCTGGGCGTTGGTCCCCGGGGCGTTGAGCTTCAAGACGCTCGGTGAGGCGGTGGCAGGAGAAGGTGACATCTACACGTTGGGCACGGCGGTCGCGGCGATCTTCTCGATCGCGCTGGGCACGCTGATCGGCTGGAGCGTGTTGGCGACGATCAATGCGCGGTTGCGGGGGTGAGGGGTGGGGCTCGAGGTAATGGTGCGCAAGTCCGTGCTTGGCGTGCGGCAGAATCTAGGGGGTGGACGAGATGCCGTTGTCGGTTGACGCCGCGGGTTTGAGGCAGGGCGCAGGTAGCAGCGTCGCCCTCGCTTCCGATCTCGCCGGGCGCGGCGACCAGGGATCGGACGTGGGAAGTCAACCCAGCCATGCAGGTGTGGCGGCATTGAACGGTGCCGTGGTCAGTGTCCGAAGGCGCCAAGCGCAGCGGGTGAAGGCTGTCGCGGCCGACATGCTCACGAGCGCCGACGCATATGACACGGCAGACGCCGACGCAAGGGGACGCCTCGCGGAGTCCATGTGAATCCTGCTGCCGTGGCGTCACCCTCGCCGACAAAGTCGCAGCTTCAGAGCTGGCAGAGCGCCCACCTCAGCGACGCGGCGGCACGGTGGCGTGAATCCGCCTCGGAATCCGAGGACGCATTCGACCGGCATCGGGCGAACGTCGCCGCGCCCGGTGGCACTGAGTGGGTGGGGACCGCTAAGGACGCAGCGGTGCAACGGGTTACGACTGACCTCGCGGTGGTGAGACAGCAGAGCGCAATGCAAGCGGCCGCTGCCGAGATCGCCGAACGAGGTGCCGGTGACGTGCGTGCGGCGCAGCGAGCGGCCCTGGATGCCATTGACGACGCCGAGAGGGATGGGTTCACCGTGGCCGAGAACCTTTCGGTCATCGACGCTCGCGACTTCGATCCAGATACCGCTGTTGTACGTCACCGGGCGGCGATGGAGCACGCAGAATACATCCGCTGGCATGCCGAGCGTCTGGTGCAGACCGATCGTCTGGTCGGCGACCAGCTCACTGAGAATGCCGGGGAACTGCAAGGGATCCGGTTCGAGGGTGAAGGAGACCCATCGAACGACGGCGCCATTCAAGCGGTCGACTTCAAGCAGGGGCCGCCGGGACACGCCGAGTCGGAGGCCGACAGACGTCGAAACGAGGAAGCTGCGTTCAAGGGGGTGTTCGGTCGTGAACCGGTGTCATCGGCAGATTGGTCGACGGCGGCCGCGCTCGACCCGCACAGCTACGACCCGGACGTGCAGGGTCTGCCGCCTGAGATCCGAGTAGCCCGAGTCGCTCCAGTTCCCGGTCAGGGGGTCGTGGCATTACTCGTCCGTTGTAGATGACAGCTCGCTAGGCCCGCCACGGTTTGGGAGCTGGGGATTTTCGACCGGACGCGCGCCGAACGTTAGTCCCGATGACAGGTGAACCTTGCTAAGTTTCCTGCAGGTACTAGCTTGGGGGGGCCTTGGACGAGCTTCACGATCAGCTTTCACGCATGTGGAGCAAGGGTGTTTTCGAACCCGCCATTCACTACATACGTTTTCCCGTTTTCAAGAATCTGGTCACGGGTTTGAGGATCGAGTTCAGTCATCCGCTGACCGCTATTGTCGGCCCAAATGGTTGTAACAAGACTGCGATCTTGCGTGCGCTGCAGGGCAGTCCGACGGGAAATGATCTAGGAAATTATTGGTTTGGTACCGCGATGGATGCCATTGCCCCAGATGCTCGCCATCGCTTTATTTACGGAAGATACTCCGATACTGCCCGTGGCCTGGTTGAGGTTGTTAAGACCCGTATAGGCCGCCGGAGAAGTTCACGCTCGAAGAATGAAATCGATCCTGACCTATTTGAGCCAAGCCGCCCCCTTACAAGCGCACCCGACAACATGGACAAGTACCATTTCAGCGGGGCCCAGCCGAAGGACGGGTCGAAAACGCGATGGAACACTCTCGACAAAGAAGTTCTTTATCTCGACTTCCGTTCGCAGCTCTCGGCATTTGACTGGGCTTTCTATCATTCGGAAATCAATCGACCCGGAGCGCTGACTTTTATGCAAGCGTTACGTTTGCGAAAGTCTGCAATACGAAAACGATCAACTCGTCTGGCTGGGGCGATATCGGAACAAAAGCGCAGCGACGTCTGGTACGGGGCCGAACGGATAATAAAGCCAATTCATTCCGTTGGCGAAGAAGAGCTAGTTGCGATCCAAGCAATTCTGGGCCGGAAATACGAGTCAATTCGAGTTATTCATCATCGGTATTTTGGGCGACAGGGCGGTTGGACTGTTTTGATGAAAGCGGCGGGTATTCAGTACTCGGAAGCTTTTGCGGGGAGCGGAGAATATGCGGCGGTGATGTTGGTGTGCTCAGTTCTCGCCGCTGAACCTAAGTCACTCATTTTATTTGACGAACCGGAGGTTTCGCTTCATCCCTCGGCGCAACGTGAAGTGATCAATTTCTTATCGAATGTCGCGAAGCGGCACCACCATCAAATAGTTCTGGCTACCCATGCGCCTGAAATGGTTCGGACGCTGCCGGTCAACGCAATAAAGGTGCTGTCAATACGGGCAGATGACGGCAGGGTAGACATGCCCTCGCAGGGCGTTGCACCTCACGCAGCGTTCGAAGCAGTGGGAGCGTCGTACGACCGTCCCACGGTAGTGGTTGAGGACCGCCTCGCCGCCGCGCTGGTACGGTTCGCCATCAAAGGGTTGCCCATAGCGGACTCGGTAGACGTCAAGTTCATACCTGGCGGGGCTGAGACGCTATGGAGCCACTATGTGCCGATGTGGGCGCATGACGAGAGGGGTGGACTCTTGCTCCTGCTGGATGGTGACCAAAAAACGGATGAACCTGTCGCATCCGGAAACGTCGCGCCAGATCACTTAGAAGAGGTCGTGGTTGCTTCCTTGAACGGCAACGAACCTAAGCTTCCATACGGCTCGAGTGAGGAGGAGAGTGCTGGTCATCGCCGAGAGTCGTTACGCGCAGTTCTGGACTGGCGCCGGATGTTCGTGAACTTCCTACCAGTCGACACGCCTGAGGAGTTTTTGCTTCGCAGTCGGGATTCACGTCTCGAACAGAAAACCCTGCATGACGAAGAGCGGAAAGTAAAGGGTGCATGGCTGGAAATTGCCACTCAAGAACTCGGGAGGCCGGCGTCGGGTGACGAGATATTTGTCTTTCAGCAGGCCGAAATCAGTAAGCTCTCGGCAAGTGATGAAACGGTTTCTTTAATAGCTGGGATAGTCCAAGGCTTCGTCGAGAGTGTCAAGTTGTGAGGCCCGACGAAGTATCGGTATTCGATTTCTTCTCCGGGTGTGGCGGTACGAGCAAGGGCTTCAGCGATGCTGGACTGAAAATCAGTGGTGCGATCGATCACGATGCCGACAGCGCCAATTCTTTCAGGCGAAATTTTCCTGGAGTCGCAGTTCTGAACCGTGACATTAGGGAGGTTTCCATTGAGGAAGTTGAGGTCCTTACAACGCACAATGGCGTGAGATTGTTCTCAGGTTGCGCGCCGTGTCAGCCCTTTTCGCGTCAGAATAAGTTTCGGTCATCGCTGGACCCCAGAATAACTTTGTTGCAGCAATTTCAGAGATTTGTTGCGGCGTTGCGGCCAGAGCTGGTGGTAGTCGAGAACGTTCCAGGCCTACAAGCCGCCAGCAGTAACGGGCCACTTGGCGAGTTTTTGCGGGCCCTGGCGAAGGCTGGCTACGTGACCCAACTTGATGTGCTCAGAGCGCTCGACTACGGGGTTCCGCAAGAGCGGCGTCGACTTGTAATCGTCGCCTCCCGCATCGGTATGCCGGTGCTGCCTCGTCCGACCCACGCGGTGACGAAGCGTCCCCCGTGCACGGTGAGGAAAGCCATTGGCCATCTACGTCCGCTCCCCGACGGTGGGGTAGATGATCGCGACCCCGATCATGCCGCTATGCGGTTATCGGAGGTCAATAAGGAGCGTATCCGCAACACACCGGAGGGAGGCGATAGACGAGACTGGGACAGGAATTTGCTGTCTGACTGTCACCTCGTTCACGGTGGTCACACTGACGCGTACGGACGGATGTGGTGGGATCGACCCGCTTCTGGACTAACGACTCGCTGTCTGTCCTACTCGAACGGCCGGTTTGGTCACCCCGAGCAGGATCGTGCGATAAGCCTGCGCGAAGCGGCACTAATCCAAACGTTCCCCTCTGGGTTTCGCTTCAGCGGCTCATTAACTTCGCGGGGAAGGCAGGTTGGCAACGCCGTGCCACCGTTGATGGCGAGGAAGATCGGTCAAGCGTTGGTCAAATCGCATTGATGCCCGTAGTTCCTCTGGGCTCGCGTGTCTCAGAGTGAGCAGCGGGCGTCTCATCTCTGCGACAGCGGGTCAGAGTTGTTGCGCAACCGGCATGCGCAGGTGGTCACTCGCGATCTCCGAACTATGCCGAGCTAGGCAGTCTCAGCGGGGGACCTACGGGCGTCTTTTCAGTCGGTCGATAATCGATTCAACGATTTCGTCCGGATTTTCATGTTCCCAGAACCTGATTACTGTCCAGCCGCGCCGTTCAAGAATCGCATCGGTCCGTCGATCTCTATCGCGGTTGCCCGCAAGCTTCGTCCTCCACCATTCAGCGTTGGATTTAGGGGCAGTTCCATGGACCGGGCATCCATGCCAGAAGCAGCCGTCGAGGAACACCGCAAGTCGGCGCGTCGCCCACACGATGTCACCCCGGAATGGGTGATCAGGTAAGAGACGCCGGTCGACGCGATATCGGTAGCCACGGGAATGAAGGCCTCGCCGTACTTGGAGCTCGATCCTTGTGCCGGTTGTCTTCTGCGACTGCATCCGTCGTCGAACTTGCTCTGTCGGCGGATCCAGCGGGTTCGCGGCCGGTGGCGCGGGTTCTTCGACCGTCATCAACAGCGAGGCTTCCTGGATGGGCGGCGAGCCTCGATGAAGCGTCACAGCCCTACCTTAGTCTTGCGGCATGAGTTTGGAATCTGCTTCGACATCGACGCGGAACTACGCGGTGAAGCAGATCCGCGGACCGTTCCTCGAGCTACCGGCGCACGTGGGACACGTCGGCACGGAGAAGGACCTGGCTGCCTTGTGCACCGACATGCGCTTACGGGGTGTTCAGCTGGCGGCTGATCTATTTAGCGGTGCTGGCGGGATGAGTCTGGGACTTGAGGACGCCGGTTTCGGCGTGGTTTTGGGAGTCGATCACTACGACTTTGCTGTGCAGACCCACCGGCATCACTTCCCTGGAATGTCGCTGGAGGAGGATTTGGCGGATCCGGCGACGATAAAGCGCGTCGCCAAACTGTTGAAGCGCAATAATGTGAACCTGGTTGCAGGCGGCCCACCTTGCCAGCCGTTTTCGCGAGCTGGCCGTTCCAAGATCCGGTCCCGTGTCTTGGCGGGGACCGCCGATCCGAATGACGAGCGACGCGACCTGTGGCGGTCATTCTTGGAAGTGGTCCAATTGGCCCGCCCTGAGGCAGTGGTCATGGAGAACGTCCCGGATATGGCGCTAGATCGCGAGATGTTCATTCTGCGCAGCATGACTGAGGAGCTGGAGCAGATCGGGTACTCGGTATCGGCGCGCGTGATTGACACATGGCGTTACGGCGTGCCTCAGATGCGGCAGCGCCTGTTGTTGGTCGCGCTTAGGGGCGGAGTCGCTTTCAGTTGGCCGGACGAGTCACCTCAACGGGTCACTCTTTGGAACGCAATCGGGGATATGCCCCCGGTAGAGGGGGGGTGGCGTCCAGAGGGCGGCGCGTTCGGGTGGGCCGACTACCGCGGACCCCGAACCGGATATCAACGGTGGTTACGACGCCGGGTGGCGGAAGCAGACGCCGAGCGATTGTTCGACCACATTACTAGGCCGGTGCGTGAGGATGACCGGGCGGCTTTCGAGTCGATGACGCACAAAACCAAGTACACCGATCTTGCACCAGAATTCCAGCGATATCGCAAGGACATTTTCGATGACAAATACAAAAAGCTCGACGAGAATGATTTGTCGCGAACTATTACCGCCCACATCGCCAAGGACGGCTATTGGTACATCCATCCGCGACAGCCGCGAACGCTGACTGTGCGGGAAGCCGCTCGGATCCAAACGTTTCCTGACGATTTCCGGTTCGCCGGTCCGCCCTCGGTAGCTTTCAAGCAGATTGGTAACGCGGTACCGCCACTTATTGGGCAGGTGGTCGGCGAAGCAGTGCGGTCGTCGTTGGATTTGAAAGTGAAGGAAAGGAAATCGACCCGACACGTCTCGGCGACGTTGGCTAGTTGGTTCTGCGAACAGCCCACCATCGGCCCGATGCCCTGGTTAAAGACCAAAAGCAGGTGGAAGTTCGTCCTGGGTGAGATATTGCTTGACCGCGCTAGCGCCACGGTCGTGAGCGCGGTATGGAAAGTAATTGACACGGCCCAGGCTGACGTGTCCGCTAGTAACCCCCCAATGAAGGCAGCAATCGATTTGCTGGACGAGCTAATGTCGGGGATTGGTCGAGGGCAGCGTATGTCGGCCGTGCGCCAGCTGGCTGAACAGATGGCCATCGCCCCGACTGCGCTTTGGCAGCCGAGCATCGACCGGGCTGCTCTGTCCGCCTTGCCGGCGGCTCTCTGCGACTTAGTGGAACTGGCGTTGCCCACCACGGCGGACGGAAAAGAGACCGAGGAGCCTGTACTGATCACGAAGGGTGTTCTCCGCGTTGCCAGCCGGTTCCGAGGTAGTGACGCCGACAAGAGGAACGTGCACACGGACGGTCGGATCGCGGTGGCCGGCATGATCGGGCTGGGGGACCACTCCCGGTCTGCACACCTAGCGCTGATTGCTTTGGCGGCCGAGACTTGCCTGGTGGACATGCCTAAGTGCGGTGAGTGTCCGCTGAATCGGTGGTGTGTGGCTGCGCAGCCCTAAAAGCCTAGTCCTCGAGCCAGCTCGGGGTGCTGCTCATTCATGACCCTCATAACGCTCCGGAACCCGTCGTATTCGCCAGACTGAATCGCCGCCGACTTCAGAGCCAAGCCGACCTCCGATAACGCGCCGCTAACCGGCGCTTTCTCATCACGGTCAACCACGTCGTCGTTAGCGTCATCGCCGACGTCGGCGTCTTGCCGTCGGTAAACCCGATCGGCGAGGATGCACAGCTCGCTGACCGGACGGTCAAGCATCTGCTTGAGCTGCGCGGGTACAGATACCCGCATCTTCGCGACGTTGATGTTGAAGACTTCGTCGAGGTTGCTATCGAAGTCAAGGCTCGCGCGTGCCAGCTTGGTGTGCTCGTCAATGCCGCGGGTGCCTGCCCAACTGCCCCACTGCACCAGCCGATTCTCGCGGTAGATGTAGAGACCTTGCTGTCTGTTCCAATTCAGAGGTCCCGCGGCTTCGTCGAATGCACTGAGGGTGCTGAACGTTTTCTTGCCGGGGAGAATGTAACGACGTAATTCCACCGCCCCAACGCCCGTGGCGCTCTCTAGCTCGAACTGCTGGTTGGTCAGCTGCTGGGTGCCTGGTTCGTGTCGGACGAACGGGTCCCATGCATGCACTTTGTCGCCGTTGACGCGGATGGAGATCCTCGGAGCGCCACTCTCACCCGTGAGAAACCGGTGAAACACCATGGCTAGATGCTGTTTCGTCTTGTCCGCAAGGACCTCGAAACGCCGTTTTGCCCAACCTCCGTGGGCGCCAGAGGCGGGAAGCACTCGATCGAGGTTTTGCCAGACTACGACAGTGCCGGTGCCGGTGCCGAGCATCTCCTCGCTCTTTTCGACGGCGTGGTCGGGGGGGTTCTCGGCTAGGACCCATTCGTCGAGTTGCGCGATCAGATCCAAGTCCAAAGATCGCCATAGTGGACGCTTGCGGACGGCGGGCCTCGAAACAACCGTCACGCACCTAGCCTGGGATAGCGATGCCGTTTTGAGACCGAGACCGTAGCGACCCAGATCGCCGGAACCGTAGGTGCGGCGGCTACCAAAACGCAGTGCCTCCATCATGCCGCGGGCGTTGAGGCCGGAGCCGTTGTCGGCGACGTAGACCACTGAGTCCGGGCCCGCGAACTCGATCTCCACTGCCACGTCGGTTGCGCCTGCCGAGATGCTGTTGTCGATCAGGTCGGCGACCGCGCTGACGAAGTCATAGCCGATGTCCCGCAGGGAGGACGTGAGCCGAGCCGCCGACGGGGCCGCAGTGGAAAGTTTCATTGCAGCAACGCTTTCAGTTCAGTGCCATTGATGGGCTCAAGTTAAGCAGCATGCTCGGACATTTACTGGCCGACTCGCGGCCACTGAGCCCTACGCGGCCCGGTACGTGAGTTACAGCTAAAACCGACGTCAGGCACCTCCAAGCATCGGAACGGTAGCCCGCATCGGCGGTGCGGCAGCGCTTGGGGCCCTACCCGCCGTAGCCTCGCCCTGTGGATGGGGACATATCTGGGGATAACTTCGATCTCGCGGCGCCGGATCCGGCCGCCCTGGTTGAGTCCCTGCGGGCGTTCGGCTATACGCCGCAAACTGCCGTGGCCGATCTGATCGACAACAGCATCACCGCGACGGCGGACCGGATCTGGATCGAATTCGACTGGGACGGAGCTAACAGCCGGATCGCCATCGGGGACAACGGCCGGGGCATGACAGAGCCCGAGCTTAAGCAGGCGATGCGCCCGGGCAGCACAAGCCCCCAAGAGAAGCGTGCGGCCGACGATCTTGGGCGATTCGGCCTCGGTCTGAAAACGGCGTCCTTCTCGCAGTGCAGGCGGCTGACCGTGATCACGAAGACCGAGGCGTCGGGGCTCCACGCACGTCGTTGGGACTTAGACACCGTTGTGGCGACCCACGAATGGAGGCTGCTGCACGGTTATCCCATGGATTGCGCCGACCTCGCAGAGCGCCTCAACGAGCAGCCGCGGGGGACCGTGGTCATCTGGCAGCAGATGGACCGGATCGTGGCTACCACCGATGTCGACGACGAAGGCGCGCATCGTCGCTTTTTGGAGTTGGCCCGTTTGGTGCGTTCGCACCTGTCGATGACCTTCCACCGGTTCCTGACCCCGCGCGAGGGCCGGACCGTCACGGTCAACGAAACCAAGGTCCCGCCGTGGGATCCGTTCCTATCGCGTAGCAAGGCCCGGCAGGTACTGGCAACTGAAGAACTCCCGCTTGCAGGCGGAAAGGTCTTGGTCCAGCCGGTGGTGCTGCCCCACCGGTCGAAGCTCACTGAGGAGGAATTCGATCTCGCCGGCGGGAAACGTGGATGGAACAGCCTGCAGGGCTTCTACGTCTACCGGAACAAACGCCTGCTGGTAGCCGGGGATTGGCTGGGGCTCGGCTTCCAAAAGGAAGAGCACTACAAGCTCGCCCGGATCCAGGTCGACATCACAAACGACATGGATGAGCTGTGGCAGATCGACGTTCGCAAGTCGATGGCGCAGCCGCCCGGGGTGCTGCGGGCGGAACTTAGCCGCATCGCAAAGGTGACCCGCGTTCGCGCGGTGGAGGTGTACCGGCACCGCGGCAAGATCTTGACCAGGCAGAAGGAGAAAGGCCTAATCCCAACGTGGGTGCAGCGGGTGCTGCACGGCAAGGTCTCCTATCAGGTGAACCGCGAGCATCCGGCGGTCGTCGAGGCGTTGGAGCATCCGTCGGCACCGAACGTGCGCAATCTGCTGCAGATCGTCGAGGGCACTATCCCGGTGCCGTTGATTTCGATCGCCAGTGCCGAGAGGCCCGAGGAGCAGGCGGGGCCGTTCGAGGGCGTTTCCTCGAATCAACTGTCAGCGTTGGCGGTCGCTCTGTACAAATCATTGCGGCGGCGGGGCGATGGTCACGTCGCGGCGCGGGACCGGGTCTTGACGACCGATCCGTTCCAGTACTTCCCGGAGCTCTACGAGGTCCTAGACACCCACAACGAAGAGGAGGCCGGTGCGTGAGTTTGACACCCTTGCAGATGGCTAGGCGTATGGCTGTGATGCTGCTGGCGGCAGTCGATCCCGTCACGAACGCTGCGGTGGTGGACGTTGTAGACCAAGTGCTCGCGATGGAGCCCATGAGTGCGGTGCGACCTGAACGCGATCAGCTGATCCGCGACGTCGAGGCGGACTGCAACGTCTACATCCCTGACTCCGGGTTTTTGGACGGTCGGGAGGGGGAGGATCACCTTGACTGGCTGCCCGACCGCCGCGGTGACGTTAACTGGCGGCTGTGGCAGCGCTACCAGCGCTACCTTGAGGACGAGAAGGGCTACACCGCACGATCCACCACGAAGCTGGATCAGGTGACCGACCAGATCCTGAGCCGGTTGGAGAATCCCCTTCGGCCTGGCCGATGGGACCGGCGGGGAATGGTGGTCGGGCAAGTCCAATCTGGCAAGACGGCCAACTACACCGGTTTGATCTGCAAAGCCGCCGACGCCGGCTACAAGCTGATCGTCGTGCTTGCCGGCATCGACGATAGCCTGCGCAGTCAGACCCAGCTGAGGCTGGACGAAGGGTTCCTTGGCTACGACACACAGAAACGGATGCTGTTCGACAAGACCAACACCAGGCTCGGGGTGGGATTACTACCGGGTGTCGATTTCTACATCGTCAACACGCTGACCAACAGCGCTCAGCGGGGGGACTTCAAGAAGAACATCGCCGAGAACGCCGGCATCAACGTCGGTGGGTCCGATCCGCTGTTGTTGGTGGTTAAGAAGAATAAAAGCATCCTGGAAAACCTCATCGCGTGGGCCACCACCACCCAGCAGGTGCTGCAACAAGGTGCGACGAAGGCTAGGGTCCCGCACGTCCCCCTGCTAGTAATAGACGACGAGTGCGACCACGCCTCGGTCAACACTCGCGACACCTTCGACACGCGTACCGGCGCATTCGACCCCGACACGGATCCGACGGCGATCAATGGATGCATTCGGAAGTTGTTGGACGGCTTCGACCAGAGCGCATACATCGGCTACACCGCGACACCGTTCGCAAACATCTTCATCTACAAGGGTGCAGAGACCAAGGAGCACGGTGAGGACCTTTTCCCGCGGAGCTTCCTCCTGAGTTTGAAGGAGCCGTCGGATTACATCGGCGCGACCAAGGTCTTTGGCCTTACGGGTGACCCGGACGCCAACATCGAGGCTGTCGAGCCCTATCCGATCGCTCGCAACGTCGATGACGCCGACACGTGGATGCCCAACAACCACCGAAACGGATATCAGGTACCCGCAGAGTTGCCGGACTCGCTGCGCGAGGCCATCCTCAGCTTCGTGCTTGTCTGCGCAGCACGCAGCGCGCGCGGACAGTCGACTGAGCACAACTCGATGTTGGTCCACGTAACCCGTTTCAACGACGTGCAGCAGCAGGTGGCAGATCTGATTGGTTCCGAACTGACCTACATCCGGAATCTGTTGGAGTTCGGTGACAAGCGCAAGAAGAACAATCTCGTCGACGAACTGAGGGACCTCTGGGAGAAGGACTTCGTCGTGACCAGTACGGCGTTCGTCGACGACAAGAAGCTGGTCCAAGTGACCTGGGACCAAGTGCACTCCGCGCTGCGCAAGGCCGCGCTGAAGATCGAGATCAAGATCATTAACGGGACCGCCAAGGATGCGCTGGATTACTTCGGCAAACCCAACGGCGTCAGCGTCATCGCCGTCGGTGGGAACAAGCTCTCCCGCGGCCTGACACTTGAGGGGTTGAGTGTCAGCTACTACCTGCGCGCCTCCCGGATGTATGACACGTTGCTGCAGATGGGGCGTTGGTTCGGATACCGGCCCGGTTACCAGGATCTGTGTCGGCTGTTCACGACAGCAGACTTGCAACGCTGGTACAAGAACATCGCGCTCGCCAATCAGGAATTGCTGCTCCAGTTCGACGAGATGGCGCTCACCGGGGGCTCGCCCGACGACTTCGGCCTACGGGTCCGCAGATCCCCGGACAATCTGATGGTGACCGCGGCGGCGAAGATGCGCACCGGCACCCGGATGAAGCTGTCCTACTCGGGAAGCGTCAGTGAGACAATCGTCTTCAGCCGTGAGGCCGCGGTCATCGCCGGCAACTTCGAGCAGACAAAACAACTGACCGCCCTGCTGCAGAACTCGGCTGTCCGGCGACCCATCGACCCAAAAAATCCCAATATCGTCTGGGACGACGTGGACGGACACATCGTCGCGAACTTCTTGGACGCCTTCGAAACACACAGGGGCGCTACCAAGGCGCAGTCCCGGGTGATGGCGGACTACATCCGAGTACGGTTACAGGACGATCCGGCCGAACTAAGTTCGTGGACCGTGGGACTGATGTCCAACCCGGGCACCCTGCGGGAGTGGCCCGGGTTCAGCGTCGGCTGCACGGAGCGCGCTAAGTTTCCGGCGAATGAGCCGTTAGGCGAGGAGTACGTCATACGCCGGTTGGTCAGCCCCTCGGACGAGAAGATTGATCTGAATGAGGACGAGCTTGCGGCCGCCCTGCAGAGGACGCGAATGCTGTGGAAGTCGGGCCTGACGAAGTCCACCCGCATGACCCCGCCAGACAATCCCAACGGCCCGTCCATCCGGATGGCCCGACCGCGCGGTCGGGGTCTGCTGCTGATCTATCTGCTCGACCCAGAGCTCGCCGAGCTCGATGTTGACTCGGACCCAATCGTCGGGATCGCCGCTAGCTTCCCTAACAGCGACAACGCTAAGCCGATCGAATACGAGATCAATAACGTCTACTGGGAGCAGGAGTTGGCGTCGGGGTGAACGTCTCACAGATCTGGGCGGAGCTGGCCGCCGAGGCTGCGGCGGAGGGCCGTTTCAGGCGTCGCATCCATCAGGAGTCCGTCGCCGACCTTTACTTGGTCGTAGAGAAGCCCGCCAAAACACGCGCGTTGCTCATCGACGTCGACCTGTCGGGTGTTGAACTGGGAGAGCTACCCAGCGGACGCGGGCTGGACCTATGCCGGGTGCCGGCAACGGCTGGCGGGGAGGCGCTCGAGCTAGTGCTATCGAAACCGTCCTTCGCCGACCTATTTGACACGTTGGTCATCGACGTTGCCAAGGCCGCGGCGGCTGGGGTCGACAAGGCTGATGTGGCGGCCCGTGTCACCGAGCGTGTGCGGCGGTGGCAACGATTCCTACGCGGGAGCAGTACCGGTCTAACACCGGAACGCCAGCGTGGGCTGTTTGGCGAGCTTTTCTTCCTGCGCACCATCCTGCTGGGTGCTGTACCGGCCTTCACTGCGGTGCAGGCGTGGGTGGGTCCACATGGGAGGCCACAGGATTTCGCCTTCGGCGAGGTTGCGGTCGAGGTCAAGACGACTATCGGTGCGCAGCCGCAGCTGCTGCGCATCGCCAGCGAACGGCAGCTCGACACGACGGCGTTGAAACACCTTGCTCTATACCAGCTTTCGTTAGACGCCCGCGAGGGGGCGGGACAGACGCTACCCGACATGATCGCTGAGGTCCGCAAGCGGTTGCAGGACCCAATGGCGGCCGACATTTTTGAGGATCGACTGTTCGATGCCGACTATTTGGACGCTCAGGCGGGGGTCTACCGGGATGGTTACACGGTGCGCGCGGCAGGCATCTTCCTGATCGGTGATGGCTTCCCGCGACTGGTGGAGTCGGACTGCCCCCCGGGCGTGGGTGATGTCGAATACAGCATCTCGGTCAGCGCACTTGGCCCGTTCATCGTGGACGCCTCTGTGTTGGTGCCGATCATTCGGGAGGCCACGGGTGCCTGACGATGTCGATCAGTTCGCCGAGGATCTGCGTCAGGAGGTGCTCAGTGAGTCTCTGCTGGAGGGTGCGGAGATGCTCCGAGTGGAGACTTTCACCGCCAGAATCATCCAAGAACTCACTGAGATAGGCGAACTCGATGACGGGCAGGTTGCGTACTTTCAAGATCGCGGGATGCGGGTCGGGGGATATTCGCTAGCTGACGAGGACCGCCGCCTAGACCTCATTTTGCCGATCTATACCCAGAGCATCCCACCGCAGACGGTGCCGCGCGATCAAGTGGAAACCGGGTTTACCCGGATGCTTACCTTCTTCGACAGGGCCAGAGGCGATCTGGTCCTGTCCATGGAGGAGAGCACCGCACAATTCGACATGGTGCTCAGCATCCGTGAGATGGCCGGACTGGAGAAAGTGCGGCTCTTCCTGGTGACGGACGGCAAGACCACAGTCAAGCAGCGTCGCCCCGAGACGCACGACGGTTTCCAGGTTTCCTTCCATGTCTGGGATATCAGGCGGCTGCACCGCGCGGTGACCTCAGGTCAAAAGCAGGAGTCCATCAATATCGACTTTGTCCGCCGTTTCGGCGAACCGCTGCCGTGCCTTGTGGTACCACACGAATGGAGCGACTATGCCGCGCATTTGGCGGTTGTCCCGGGATCGGTTCTTGCAGACATCTACGACGAGTACGGTACCCGGCTACTAGAGCGCAATGTTCGTGCTTTTCTACAGACTCGCGGGAAAGTAAACCAAGGAATCAGGAAGACGATTCTCAACGAACCTAATCGATTCTTGGCCTACAACAACGGTCTATCGGCTACAGCGTCGGCAGTGAAGGTCGTCCCCATGGACGACGGGGGGTTCGGTATCGCCTCCGTGAAGGACCTCCAAATCGTGAACGGCGGACAGACAACCGCTTCCATTCATGACGTGGCAAAGCGGACGAAGGCCGACATATCCCATATCCAGGTTCCGGTGAAGTTGACCGTGGTAGCAGAAAGCCAGTTGAGTGAGATCGTCCCACTCATCTCGCGATACGCGAATAGCCAGAACAAGGTCAACGAAGCAGATTTCGAAGCTAATGACCCCTTCCACGTCCAGATCGAGAAGTGGTCACGTTCGGTGTGGGCGCCAGCCGTCGGAGGCAGTCAGGTACAAACCCGCTGGTTCTACGAGCGCGCACGCGGCCAATATCAGGACGCGCTTGCACAGGAGGGCACCCCAGCACGCAAGCGCATGTTCAAGACGGTGAATCCGACTAGTCAGAAGTTCACCAAAACCGATCTCGCGAAGTTCGAAAACTCATGGGATCAGTTGCCTCATCTTGTGAGTCTGGGCGCCGAAAAGAACTTCAACCACTTCACGGTGCGACTCGCGCAACGTGGGCGCGCTCAGGCCACACAGGAATATTTTGAGCGTCTTGTGGCGATGGCGATCCTGTTCCGGCGGACCGAGCGGATCGTCTCCGACCAGCAGTTCGGAGGTTATCGCGCCAACATCGTTACATACACCATCGCTTACCTTGCGCATCGGACATCGCAACAGATTGATCTCGACCGTATCTGGTTGGATCAGAACATCTCTGACGCGCTGGCGCAGGCCATTGAGTCGACCTGCATTGCGATCCGCGAGGTTCTCATAGACGCACCTGGCAGTGGAAATGTGACAGAATGGTGCAAGAAGGCGGCCTGCTGGCAGCGTGTTCGTGAACTGAATCTTCCATTGCCGCGAAAATTGACTCGCGAACTTACGGACGCCGTCCACGACGCCGGACGTATGGTGGAATTAGTGTCGGATGCCCTCAGGGAGTCGACGCAACCGCTGGGTAAGCGGGAGATCTTAGACAGGACGGGCATTCCGGAGGATATCTGGACCCAGACCATTCGCACGCTGCTGGCGCAAGGTCGAGTTGAGCAGTTTGGAAGCCGACGCCATGCCACATACGGTTTGACGGAAGTATCGACGGAAGCCTCTGCCTCATAGGTTTAATATGAGCGGCAAATCTCTCGTCTTAATTCGACTTGCGCAGTTGATCACCAATCTCCGTAAGCATATGCGCAGCTCAAGCGATGTCTGGCGACCGATCAGGGTGCCGGGCGCAGCTGGACGTACGTGGCCGAATCGTGTCGGTGCCAGCCTGCAGTATTAACTGTGCAGCTCAAAGGTCCAAACCTAGGGACGGAGACCACGTGTACAGCGCTTCCGATGGAGCGGTGACTGCGCTCGCTGAATTTCCCCACTGACGCTCATCGAAATTCCCCACCCGTGTGGCTCCGCCGAGAAGGGCGGGCCTCCCTCGATGCTGCTGGTGTCTGACGCCAACAGCTCCACTCGAAGGAGGCCCGCTTTCTCATGCTCACATGGGAGAACGACATGGAAGTACACGCCCTACACAAACGTGGTTGGTCGATCTCGGCTATCGCCCGCCACACCGGCCACGACCGCAAGACGGTCCGCAAGTATTTGGCCGGTGACGGCACGCCCGGTGTACGTGCCCGGCCATCACCGGACCCGTTCGACCCGTTCGTGGATTACATCACCGCGCGGCTGGTCGAGGACCCGCATCTGTGGGCCCAGACCCTGTTCGACGAGTTGGAGGGCCTCGGGTTCGGGCTGTCGTATCAAAGCCTGACCCGCCACATCCGCAATCGGGATCTGCGGCCAACGTGTGCGGCCTGTCGCACCGCCACCGAGCGCCCGAATGCGGTCATCCCGCATCCGCCAGGTGATGAAACCCAATGGGACTGACTGGAATTGCCCGATCCACCGACATCCTGGGGGTGGGGCAAGACCGCGCACCTGTTAGTCGGATCCCTCGCGCACTCGGGTAAGTGGCGAGCGGCGTTGTCGCCCTCGGAGGATCAGCCGCATCTGGTCGCCGGCTTGGACCGGGTGACCCGCGGCCTGGGCGGAGTCAGCCGTGTGTGGCGCTTCGACCGGATGGCCACGGTGTGCGATCCCGGCAGCGGGCGGGTGACCGGGAGCTTCGCCGGGGTGGCCAAGCACTACGGCGTCTCGGTGGCCATCTGTCCGCCGAGACGCGGCAACCGCAAGGGTGTGGTGGAGAAGGTCAATCACACTGCTGCCCAACGGTGGTGGCGCTGAGGTGAGCCCGTCGTAGTGGTCCAGTTGTTGTGCGACTCTGTTGCCCGAGTGTTCGGGCAGGAAGAATCGACGACGACATGGCATCGAACAAGCGCCGGCGGCATACGCCGGATCAGATCATTCGCAAGCTCGCCGAGGGCCACAAGCTCCTCGCCGGCGGTCAGGCACTCGACGAGGTGTGCCGGCATCTGGAGATCGCTGAGTCGACGTGGCATCGCTGGCTTGCCCAGTACGGCGGCATGAAGGCGAACGAGGCCAAACGGCTCAAAGAACTCGAGTCGGAGAACTCCCGGTTGAAGAAGCTGGTCGCCAACCAGGCCCTCGACATTGACATGCTCAAGGACCTTTCGGCGGGAAACTTCTAACCCCGAACCGCAAGCGCCGCGCCGTCCGTGTGCTGCGCGACCGGTTCGGGGTATCCGAACGCCGAGCGTGCACGGTGGTGGGCATCCACCGCTCCACGATGCGCCTGACGCCACCGCCGATCACCGAGGAGGAGGCCGAGTTACGTGCCTGGCTGCGCCGGTTTTCCACCGACCGGCCTCGCTGGGGGTGGCGGCGCGCAGCCAAGATGGCCCGCCGAGCTGGCTGGCAGGTCAACAACAAGAGAATCCGTCGTCTGTGGCGTGAGGAGGGTCTGCGGGTCCCGCAACGCCGCAAGAAGAAGCGTCTGACCGGTATCGGTGTCGCCGTGGGCGCGATGTCACCGATCCGTCCGAATGTGATCTGGGCGATGGACTTTCAGTTCGATACCACCGCCGATGGCCGCACCATGAAGATGTTGAACGTGATCGACGAGTTCACCCGCGAAGCGCTCGCGATCGAAGTCGACCGCTCCATCGACGCCGACGGTGTCGTCGAGGTCTTGGATCGCCTGGTCCTCGCCCACGGGGCGCCCTACTACGTGCGCTTCGACAACGGTCCCGAGTTCGTGGCGCACGCGGTCAGTGATTGGTGCCGATTCAACGGTGCCGGTTCGCTTTTCATCGATCCCGGTTCGCCGTGGCAGAACGCCTGGATCGAATCGTTCAACGGTCGGCTACGTGATGAACTGCTCAACTCGTGGCGCTTCTACTCGCTGCTGGAGGCTCGCGTGATCATCGAAGATTGGCGCTGCGACTACAACGCCAACAGGCCGCACTCCGCCCACGGCGAACGCACTCCAGCCGAGTTCGCTCTACAGTGGACCACGACCCACCAACCCCAAGTCGCATAGCGACTGGACCACCAAACGGGTCCCCCTCAGCGCACCCTGGCCGATGAACTGACCGCCGAGCAGGCTCAAACCGACGTGGACCGTTTCGCTCGCGTTCGGGGTGACACCCGCCTGCGTGCCACCGCAGACGGGCGCTCCTCGGTGCTGACCGTGGCCAAGAGTGAACCGCTCTCGCCGCCGCCGGCGACGCCGTATCCGGTGATCCTCACCGAAGCGCGGACCGCATCGCGGCAAGCGATGGTGTCCTACCGCGGCAACCGCTACTCGGTACCACCGGAGCTCGCCGCCGCCGCGGTGAGCGTGTTCCATCCGGTCGGCGGGAAGTTCCTCGACATCGCCACCACCGCCGGGATCGTGATCGCCCGGCACCGGTTGGCCGCCGATGGGCTCGGGGTGATGGTCCGCGACAGCGGACACGTCATCGCACTGGACACCGCGGCGATGGCCGCCGCCACCACCGGGCGTCCGCATCGCCGCAAGGAACGCATCCCACCCGGGCTGGCGGCCAAAGCTGCTGCCGCACAACTACTCCAACTTCATGGCGGGACGTCACCCAGCTCTGAAACAAGCACCACTGCAACCCATTCCACTGTCATCGACCTGTCCGCCTACGAGCGGGCCGCCCAGAACAGGACCATCCAATGACCCCCACCACCCGCACCCCGAAGGTCACCCGCTCTGCCACCACGGAGTCATCCACGCAAGCCGCCAGCCGCTATCAGCAGCTGCGCTCCCACTTGGCCGAGCTCAAGTTGAACGCCGCCGCCGAAGCACTGCCCGCCGTCCTGGACCAAGCCACCGCCGAAGGCCTGTCCCTGACCGTCGCCCTGGAACGACTCCTGGCCGTCGAAGTCGACGCCAGCACCGTCCGACGGTTGGCCGGGCGGTTGCGGTTCGCCTGCTTACCCACCCCGGCCACCCTGGATGACTTCGACGTCGACGCTGCCGCCGGCATCGACCGCAACCTCATCGACGAACTGGGCACCTGCCGCTACCTGGAGTCGGCAACCAACATTCTGTTGATCGGCCCGCCGGGCACCGGCAAGACACACCTGTCAGTCGGATTGGCAAGGGCTGCAGCACATGCTGGGTATCGCACCTACTTCACCACCGCCGCCGATCTGGCCGCCCGCTGTCACCGCGCCGCGCTCGAGGGACGCTGGGCCACCACCATGCGCTTCTTCGCCGGACCAACGCTCCTGGTGATCGATGAACTGGGCTATCTCCCGCTACCCGCTGAAGCAGCCTCGGCACTGTTTCAGGTTGTCTCCCAACGATATTTGAAGACCTCGATCGTGATCACCACCAACCGTGGCGTCGGCGCCTGGGGCGATATCCTCGGAGACACCACCGTCGCCGCAGCCATGCTCGACGGACTCCTACACCGCTCGGTGGTGATCAACCTCGACGGCGAGTCCTACCGCCTACGCGATCACCACGCCGCCGCCGACAGCCTCCGCAGAGCTACCACCGGAACACGCCAACCGATACACTGACCGACGCTCACAGGTGAGGAATTCCAGCAAGCACAACTGGGGAATTTCGATGAGCGCAGTCAGCGGTACGTTGGGACTCGGCAACAGCGAGACTGTATAGCTCGAAACTGTCTCTTACGGAATGGTTTTAGAGTGTTCATGCCGTTTCGGAATGGCGTGTTTGAGAGTTTGAGGGCCACGGTCAGGGAGCCGTGAATTGATCCGTCGGCTGATGTGCCTGGCGGAACGGTGGGCGCCGCTTTCGACCTCTTAGCGAAGTGCTTGATTGGTTCGAGCGTCAGCTCGGACTCCGGGCGGAATCGCAAGCAAGGCCCAGTTCGATAGCGCCCCCACGGTTGCGCCGGACGCCGCCGCGTGGGACTCGCGTTGGCCCGGATCGACTCCTGACTGCGCAAACCACGCGTTTACATACAGCGGCGTTTCAGCAACGTTTCAGATGTTGACCGAATGTCTAACCCAGATGTCAGACTAGCGGCGACGAGGGGGTCAAACATGGTCTTGCCACTCATTCCGGCTGCGCTTATCGCGATTGGCGCTATCATTGGCGGTGGCGGCCTTGCCCTCGGTGGCAAGGGCGCGCTGGACATCAAGAAAGCACTCAGCGATCTGAACGAGGCACGCGCACGGTACGAAGCGCGTCGTGAAACAGGTGTCGCGAGGGTCGCTGCCACCAATGAACGAATGATCGACCTGGGCCGACAGCAGAAGCAGGCCCTAACCGACGTCGTGCTGAGGATGGCCGATTTCCTGCGTCGTCATGAGCGACAGGTGCGCGAACACGAAAAGCTGCTGGTCGATGGTCTCGACGTTAACACCAATCTGGCGGTTGGACCTGGTGGCGTCGACCTGAACCTGGGCGCTTGGGTGACGGGCATCCTAGGTTCCGCCGGCGCGGCGGCCGGAACAGGCGCCGGGGTCACTGCCATCGCGGGCACGGTCGGTGTCGCGAGTACTGGTGCAGCAATTTCGGGTCTATCGGGGGTGGCTGCCGAGAGCGCGATGCTTGCGTTTCTCGGGGTGGTTCGCTAGCCACTGGTGGTGGCGGCATGGCGCTTGGACTTACTGCGCATGTCGTTTGCCATGAGCATGGGACCACTGTGACCTGATTTTGCCAGTGGGATGGGACCACCTGGATTGCCAGTTATGGGACCACCGGCGCGCCGCGTCGGTGGTCTCTTCGTTTGCCCGTTCGATCGCCGTGACAGTTCAAGTCACGGAGGCACGGGCATGGCTTTTCGGGAGGTCAGTGTGAACGAGATCAGGGAAGTGCTGCGGGTGTGGCTCGGGGTGGTGGGGTTACCGGCGCCGGGGTACCGCAGGATCGCCGCGCATTGCGGTGTGGACCGCAAAACGGTGCGCCGCTACGTGGAGGCCGCCCAGGCAGCGGGGCTGCGCCGAGACGACGATGTCAGCGCGCTCGATGACGGGTTGATCGGTGCGGTCGCCGAAGCGGTCCGCCCGGTGCGCCCCGATGGTCACGGCGCGGCCTGGGATCGGCTGCTCGAATTCGAGGAGCAGATCACCGCGTGGGTGGCCGGCGAGGGCGAGGCGCGGCCGTTGACGATCACCAAGATCGCGACGCTGTTGGACCGCCGAGGGTGTGTGGTTCCGTATCGGACGTTGAACCGATTCGCCAGTGAACGTTGCGGTTTCGGACGTAAGGACACCACGGTGCGAGTCGCCGACGGCGACCCGGGGTGGAATGCCAGATCGATTTCGGCTACCTGGGGATGCTCACCGACACCGGTGATGGTCGTCGCCGCAAGGTGCACGCGTTGATCTTCACCGCCGTCTACAGCCGGCACATGTTCGTGTGGTTGTCGTATTCGCAGACCTTGGCGGCGGTGATCGCTGGCGCTCAGGCGGCGTGGGAGTTCTTCGGCGGCGTCTTCGCGGTGCTGATCCCGGATAACTTGAAACCGGTGATCGCCGCTGCCGATGCGGTCAACCCCGGTTCACCGGGCTGGCTCGATTACGCCGGTCATGGCGGGTTCCTCACCGACCCGGCCCGGGTGCGCTCGCCCAAGGACAAGCCGCGGGTCGAACGCACGGTGCAGTATGTGCGTGGAAACTTCTGGGACGGTGAAACATTCACCAGTCTCGAGCAGGCGCAGCAGGCGGCGACCGCGTGGTGTGAGCGGACGGCCGGTATGCGCATCCACGGCACCACCTGCGCACGGCCGGTGGAGGTGTTCACCGCCGAAGAACAGCGACTCCTGCTGCCGGTGCCGGGGGCCTACGACGTGCCGGTGTTCAAGGCGGTCAAGGTGCACCGCGACTTCCACGCCGAGGTCGGCAAAGCCCTGTACTCGTTGCCCGAGCAGTGGATCGGCACCACGGTGGACGTGCGCGCCGATAGCGAGCTGGTGAAGTTCTATCACCGCGGCACGCTGGTGAAGGTCCATCCCCGCCAACCGGCAGGTGGGCGCAGCACCGACCGCAATGATCTGCCTGAGCACAAGGCCAGCTATGCGCTGCGGGACTTGGCGGCGTTGATCGCGGCGTGTGCCAGCCACGGGCCGAATGTCGGGATCTACGCCGAACGCATCCTCGATGACCCGCTGCCCTGGACCCGGATGCGGACCGTCTACCGGCTCCAGGGTCTGGTGCGCCGTTACGGCGCTGAGCGCGTCGATCGAGCATGTTCACTCGCGTTGGACCTCGACGTCGTCTCGGTCAACAAGATCGCTTCCATGCTGGAACGCGCCACCGAAACCACCACTCCGGCATTGCCCCGGGCGGTCGGGCAGTCAGCTACCCGGTTCTCGCGTGATCCATCCGAATTCACCAACACCCCAGCATCATTGACCGTCGTGGCCGATGCGCAACCCGAGGAGACCCGCTGACATGACCACGACCAACCGCGCAGCCGCCGACCCGGTCGGCGCTGATCTGCTCCGACTGCTCAAAGCACTCAAACTCGGCGCGTTGGCCGACACCCTGCCCGAACGTGCCGCCCTGGCCCGCCAACACAAACTCAGCCACATCGGGTTCCTCGAAACTCTGCTGGCTGATGAGGTATCCCGACGCGAATCCCGCTCAGCCGCCTTACGGGCGACCAAAGCCGGACTCGACCCGAGCATGCGTTTCGACACCTGGACCGCACAAGAGGACCTCCGCTATGACCGCACCCTGCTCTCGGGGATCTGACCTCGCTGCGGTTCCTCGACGCCGGCCAGTCCGCGATCGTCCTCGGGCCCGTCGGAGTAGGCAAGACGCATTTGGCAACAGCGTTGGGGCACATGGCTATTCGCCGACGGCACACCGTCATATTCGGTCGCGCCGACAAACTGTTCACCCGGCTACGCGCAGCCCGACTCGACCACACCGTCGACACCGAGATCCGCCGCACGGCCGCGATTGACGTCCTCATCATCGACGACTTCGCGCTGCGCTCGCTCGATGCCACCGAAACCAGCGACTTCTACGAAATCGTCGTCGAACGTCACCGCACCAAGACCACCATCGTGACCTCCAACCGGGAACCCGCCGAATGGCTGACCATGACCGCCGACACGCTATTGGCTCAATCAGCCATCGACCGACTGACCGCGGCGGCCCACACCCTGGTCATCGAAGGACCGTCCTACCGCCAACGCGCCCGGCCCGGCCAGCTTGACCCAGACCACCCCGCCGAGCATCCTCAATAACGCGCCACGGTGGTCCCATCCTCCTGGCAATCAGGTGGTCCCATCACCCTGGCAAGCGACAGCGCTGAACTTCGTCACGGTTGGCCCAGCATTGCTGGTCGGCGGTTTCACGGTAATGGGTCAGGGTCAGAAGGCGCTCACCAAGGCCAAAGGTTTCCAGACCCAGATTGATGTGGCCATAGCTGAACTCGATGAGACCGAAGCGCAACTCGAGGCGGTCGACTCTCGAATTCTTGAATTGGGTGGGTTGCTAAGTGATCTGACTGATCGAGCGGTCGTGGCGCTGGACGAACTCGAGTCCGAGTTGTTCGACCCGCATGCGCACGCCGACCGTTTCCAGCGCGCACTGGTCCTCACCGTCGCCGTTCGCGACGTGGCGGGATCCCAAATCCTCGATGAATCAGGTGAAATGACTGAGCAGAGCGCGTCGCTGGTCGTCAAGTATCGGCCGTTGACGGACGAATCAGGCCAGACAGACGCTGCGGGAACGCCGGTTAAAGCGGACGAAACAGCGGACGCAGAGGAGTCGACGAATGAGTGAAACACCCCGGGTGCACGAGACAAGAGTGGTTGGAACAAGAGTGGGAATCCCGACCTCACTACAAGGGTTCAATGCGCTGGGTCAGATCGTCGAAGCGGCGCGCGAATTCGGGGCCTTTTATCAGACGGAGCACACCAAGCGAGATCGACTCAGAACTTACGGTGAAGTGGAAGTCGAACGGATCAAGAGCGCCGAGGGGATCCTCCGGCAATACTTCGACCAGATCTTTGATGAGCGGCGCACGAACTTCGAGGCATTTTTTGCTCGCCTAGACGTGGCCCTCGAGAACCGGGATGGCGAGACGATCAACACCGTCGTACGCGGGATCGTCGACATCGCGCAGTCGTCGCCGTTAGCGCAATTAGGAGACCTCAGTCAGATCAGGGCAATGCTGGACGACCCGGATCAAGTGTTCGACCTCTGATTACGGACCGATGACAAGAGACGAACTTGCACCGGTGTCGACTCGCGGTAGGTCTCGACCGGAAGCGCTCGACGATGACCATCACCGTCACCAAGACTCACCGCCTCGGTTGCTCGGAGCGCAGCACTAGGCTCCTGTCGAGCAACTGCGCCTCAACGACCTCTCCGATACCGGCTTCCGGTACGTCGTGAGCGCGTCATGCGCACAACCGTTTCGTTTACTTGTCAATGGCGACGCCTCAGTCGAAGAGCGGACCAACGAACCCAAAGACAAGAAACGCGGCCGCGAACGCAAGCCACGCCAAGCTGGCGGCGCCGAAACCCTTCGCAACCTCGCGGGTGCGGGGACTGAGGTAGAGCAGACCGGCCAGCGCCGCGGGGATGATCCATGTCAGAAACAGCAAGTTGAACAGACCGGGATGGATGACGCCGGAAATCACTCCGAGGACCAGTCCAACGAGGGTCTGCATCGGGACTTCCCGCGGCTTATTCACAAAACCACGCTCTGCCAGAAGGCAAGCCACGCCAACACGGGCAAGCCGACGAGTGCCCCGATCGAGACCGCCATACCGGTGCGGCGGAACGCAGTACGGGACACCACGAAGCCGACCAGACCGATACCAAGCGATATGGCCACAGTGACGACAGCCGCGTGGGGTGCTGGATTGGAGCGCAAGAGTGAGGTGCTGATCGGCAGCAGCAGCCAGAGAACGCCGCCGAACGCCGCGCCGGCGTACGTGCTGACCATCCAATTGGCACGCGTCATGATGGTCGTAGATTACGTCGTACTCGCGAGATCGATAACCGGGTTCTGCGAGTCAAGGAACCAGTCATGCATTGGATTACGGCCATGAAGTTTTCTGACGAGTTGACCGCATGGGCCACGCAAGCGGGTTACGCAGTCTCACAGGGGGCAGGGACTCTTGAGTTGTGGTCCAACCCTGGGGGAGAGCAGCGCTTCTACGTCCGGCAACCCACGGGCGGTGTCGACTGGTGGGCGCTGGCATCGTCGGATCGTGGTTCTGCCGAACGCTACGAGTTGTCGGCTCACGCCATCTCGGTCCTCGAGAGGTACCTGTTCGCACTCCTGGGTGATGTCATTCGGGCACGAATGCTTGTGCCGGACATCCGGGTTCCGAATGAGCCTCACTCATTGCCCGCGATCTACTGAGTGAGCGAATTGGATGCGGAGGGCTACCGCGTTCTGACGAAGCAGTCGGTCATCGTAGCCCAAGCGCGCGGACGGGTTGTCGGCATGTCCACCTTGGTCAAGGTCGCTCATCTACTCGACAGCACCGTAGATGACATCAAAGCGTCTTACTTGTCGCACGACGGCGCTCCCCTGACCTTGAGCTGAGCGAAGGTCGGCGCCTGCACGTACAGCCACCACCTCGGCACGCTAGAGACGCGGTGCGACTGGTTCGAACACCCGCAGTTTCTCGCGATACGCAACGATTTGGGACGATGATCGCTCTGGCGTCGTGGTCTCCGGCCCGGCGTCGCCTGCTGCAGCGGGCCTGACCCCTTGGAAGATCAACTGTGAACAAGCGCTTCCACGACACGCACTTCTCCGCCGAGCGTCGCTTCTCCATCGGCCACGACTCGAGGACTGGCGGACACTACCTCGCCATCCCGCTGAGCAACGGCGTCGTCGACTACGAAGAGCAGTACGTCATCTCCGACGAGCAGTACCGTGGCTTCGCCGCCGTCCTCGGCTCTGCGCTCGATTTCGTGGGGGAATGTCGGCGCCATGAGCATGATGATCAGCTGATCTACCCGCCGGGCAAGCGGCGGGGATCGCCCATCTAGAAGGCATACGAGATGAAGATGAACCTCGGTGAACTCGCCAAAGCCCTCGATCTCATCGGCATCCACGCGCGTGCGGTGTCGCTGGGCGGCGACGCCGAGAACAGCTGGTGCATCGGTCAGGTACCTGACGGGACGTGGGAGGTGTTCTGGATGGAACGCGGGAACAAGATCGACTCGGTGGTCCTCCCAACGGAATCCGCCGCGTGCTTCCAATTGCTGGGCAGGCTCGCCTACACCCAACTCGCTGCCGGAGCTATCGGGCGGCTCTGAACTGTCCGTCGGTGCCCCGGGTTATTCTTCCCTGCAAACGTCGGGGGAGGACGAACACCAATGATCGCTGGCCGCTCTTGACCATCACCGTCACCGAAACACCCCGCCTGCACAGCTCCGAGCGCAGCACGTGGCAGGCCCTCGTCGACCAGCTCGAGCCCAACGACCTCGTCGTTCCCGGCCAGCGCGTGACCAATCACCTCAAGGACCACGAGGTCGACTTCGTCGTCGCCATCGAGGGCGCCGGCATCGTGTGCCTCGAGGTGAAGGGCGGCGAGGTCTGGCACGACGGCGAGGGCTGGTGGCAGATCCGCGGTGGTCGCGAGAAGTCCATCGAACCCGTCCGCCAGGCCCGCGAAGCCTGCTACGCGCTGCGCGACTTCATCGAGAAGAACCCCCGCTGGACGCAGGGCAGGCTGCGCAGGACCACGTCGTCGTCCTGCCCCACACCGAGCTGCCCGCGGACTTCGGCCTGCCCGAGTGCCCGCGTTGGAAGGTCATCGACCGCACCGATCTGCCGAACCTCGTCCCCAGGCTGCGCGAAGTCCTCGTCCGCCAGAAGCTCGACCGCCTGCTCTTGTCGCCTCGAGGCGTCGAGCAACTCGCGACGGCGTTGAGCGGCAGGGGTTTACCGCAGCGCGACGTCGTCGTCCGCGCTCAGGCCAATGAGGATGCCGCCGACGCGCTCACCGAACATCAGGGTGTCATCCTTGACGCCATCCGGCTGCTCAATCGCGTCGAGGTCCGCGGCGGCGCAGGCAGCGGCAAGACCTTCCTCGCCATGGAGCTGGCCCGCCGGCTGTCGCAGAAGGGCCAGCGGGTCGCCCTGGTCTGCTACTCCCATGGGCTGGCCTCCTACCTCGAGCGCATCGTCGCGACCTGGCCGCGTCGGCAGCAACCGGCCTACGTGGGGGAGTTCCACGACCTCGGCAAGCAATGGGGCCCGCCGGGCCCGACGAGGCTCTGCGCAATGACGAGACCGTGCAGTTCTGGGAGCGCGACCTTCCGCTCCAGATGGCCGATCTCGTAGCCGAACTCGACCTCGGCCACCGCTTCGACGCGGTCGTCGTCGACGAGGCGCAGGACTTCGCCGACGCCTGGTGGGACCCGCTGCTCGCTGCGCTGAAGGACCCCGTCGAGGGCGGCATCTACGTGTTCAGCGACGAGGGGGCAGCGCGTCTTCGACCGCTTCGGCTCACCGCCCGTGCCTCTCGTGCCGTTGATCCTGGACCACAACCTGCGCAACACCCGCCAGATCGCCAACGCCTTCCAGCCGCTGGTCGACAGCCCGATGAAGTTCCTGGGCGGGAAAGGGCCCGCGGTCACGTTCATCCCGTGCACCCGCGACGAGGCGATGGACGTCGGCGACGACCAGATCGACGCGCTCCTCGACGCCGGCTGGCGCGACCATGACATCGCCCTGCTGACCACCGGCAGCCGCCATCCCGAGCAGACCCAACGACAGCAGTGCGGCCACAAGGCGTACTGGGACACCTCTTGGGACACCGACCAGGTCTCCTACGGCCACGTGCTGGGCTTCAAGCGTCTCGAACGCAGCGCCGTCGTCGTGGTGGTCAACGAGGAGGGCACGTTCGAACGCTCCGCGAACGGCTCTACGTCGGATTCTCATGCGCGCGTAAACAACTGGTCGTCTGCGGTGACCCCGACTTCATCCGACAGGTCGGCGGACCCGACCTCGCTCGGCGCCTCAACATCACCTGATCGACGGCCCGTCAGCGGCATCCTCAGGCGTCGAATTGTCATACCCTCCTGGGACAATGGACCAATGGGGCAATCTGCGAATCACCGTCTGCACGTGGCACAGTCGACCAATTGGAAGGACGCGGTGATCACGCTCTTGGAGCCGCGATCGCCCTATCGACCGTGGCGCTACGGGACCACCGAAGCCCGGGAAGGCGACACCGTCGCGTTCATTCTGGACACGGATCCGCCGTCGGTCCTAGCCGACGTGGCGCGTGTCGAGAGCGCCGATGATCCGCGGGCGGCGGTCTTCAATAGGCCACTCCGCCAGCCCAATGTGGTGGAGCTGACGACTCTCGTCAAGGTGCTGGACCTCGAGCGCGAAGCCACCACGGCGTGGTCGTTCGAAGGCGATGACGCGATCAAGCTCGAGCTGTCGCTGGACGAGTGCCGCTACTGGTGCGCCCCGGAAAGCCGTTTCGGCCACAACACGATGGCGAGCGCACGCACGCTCTTGCGGTTCGACGGCCGGTGCGATGGCTGCGAGCGGAACATCGACCTCACCGGCGCCAGCGCCCACGACGACGTTCACGTTCACACCGTTGACGCGCACAGCAGGGTGGAGCCCGAGCCGACGGATCCGGACGTTCGGGACTGGCCGGCGGTGCTGTGCCGCGACTGCCGAACGCGGATGGACGATGACGGCTATGTGAGGTTCGTCGACTTCAAGTTCGCGCTGAACCCGCCGTGTCCCGCGTGCGGCATGCGTCGCACTAGCCGGACCTTCTATGGCATGCCATCCGACTTCATGAACATCGAGCCATGGTGGCACGCCGGCGGATGTTGCCCGACTCCTGAGAAGTGGTGCTGCGGCGTCTGTTACCACAGCTGGTAGCGGGGGATGGACGTGTCGGTGCCCGTGCGTAGCGTCCGCTGCATGAATGACACACGTAAACTCCGCGCCGCCAAGCAGATGCGGCGAGACATCCGACGCGCACGGAAGCGGCGACCCAGCAAAGGCGACGACGATGTTCTCGTCACGATGGTCCGTAAGGCATTGGCCAAGCATCCGGCGTCCCTGCTCGGTATTGCCAGCTGCTTCGTCGGCTGGGCGACCCCCGAGCCGTTTGCATGGGTGAAGGGAGGTTCCAAGGACTCGATCTCCTTGGAACAGTTCGTGAGTGGTCTCGCGGGTCGGAGACTCCGCGAGACGACCGCCCTGCTCGCGGTGCTCGCCGAACTGCTCGTCGAGGACGACGGCCTGCGGGAGCGGTGCCGCAGCGAGGTGGCGACACGTCACGACCTTCTGCCGAAGTGGTTGACCGGGCTGTCCCGCGTCGAGGTACTCCGCGTGCTGCGAAGGACGGAGCTGCTCGGTGACGGCGATGAACTCCTGACATGTCTTCGCTTAAAGGATGCGACCGAGCTGACGCTCGTTGCCTTCGTCGATCACAACGAGCTCTCGGGCATTACGGAGATCGGCGTGTTGACCGACCCACTGGACAGGGTGCTCGCCCGCGCGCACCAAAAGGTCGACGGCGAGCTGAGATTCGAGGAGATGGAGCTGGCCGACGCTCGGACTGTGCTCGAGTATGGATTGCGGACCGGAGCCTTCCTGCCGCGTTCGGATGAGTGGCGCCTGGCTCGGCCGTTGCTGCGGTGGGTGATCACCCTGCTCCCGGAGGGCGGTCGCCCGTACTTCGGACCGTCGATGGATGAACGCGCGGCGTCGGAGCTACTCGATGGGTTCTTCGCCTCCCCGGCGGGCGCACCCTTTCGGCGACGCCCACTATCGCAGGTTGCTGGCGCAACTGTGCGAAGCGGGATGCGGCGACCCGTCGCGATGGAGCGTCCGACGGATCTCGGACATCCTCCGCGACCCGTTCTACGAAGACGGCCTTCCGCTCGAGATCGCGTTGGATGCGCCCGCTCTGCTGCGCGCGTTCATTCCGTTCGTCCACGCAGACAGTGGGATTCTTCAGGAGTTGACTGACGACGCCATCGCCACGATCGACGAGATGGGGCTGGCATACAAGCGGCAGCTGGTCGCCGAAGCCACCAAGGGGGTGGACGACTACTTCTGACGCCTATCTCGCCGCGGCCTTGATCCCGCTGGCGACCCGCTTCAGCAGCCGCTCACCGACGCTCATGCGCAGTGAGATGCTGCAACGGATCACCCTCCGTAGACCATCTTTCCGGCGTCCAGGCGATGATGTCCTCGATGCCGACCGCTCAGCCCACCACGCCGACGTAGTGATCCTCCCGAATCTCGCTCTCGCCGTCCCATCGGTACGCGACGAGCGCGCTCGTCGTAAATGCGCTGAAGTCCACGCAGGCCGTGCGCGCGGTGAAGTCGAACCCGTGCCGCGGCCGACCCTTGCGCCAGTAGTGGCCGTAGAACACCGGCACGTCTCCGCGATAGGAGAAGGACCGTTCCCGTTCCGCCACCTTCATCTCGGGGAGGACCGGATAGGGCTCACCGTCTGCCGTCATGAAGGTGCTGTCCATGACGGCCAGGTCGCGCAGTGTCGTGGCCTCGTGTCGCCACCACGCCACCCGAGCCTTCCTGCGGACGTGGCCGTCCTTGTCGTGGTACGGCGGCTGTCCGTGGTCTGCGAGGTCGATCTCCGGCCCCTTCAGCAGCACTTCGATTGCCGCCCAAAGCGGGTCGGAATCCGTCGTCGCGCGGACGAACTGGTCGCGCGAGCTAAAGCGGTCCGAACCCAACGCCTCCTCTACGACGCCCATCGAGGGTTCATGCCAGCAAGCATGGATCACCCGAATCCCGCCCAGGTCGAGCCACAGTGGGAACGTCATGAACCAGTCGAGGTACCCGTCGCGGGTGGCGCCGTCCACCTGGTCGAGGAACACTTGGTGCTGGTGGGTGTTCTTCTCGCTGTGGGGGCGAAGGAACTCGCCGGTGTCCGGA
Source organism: Mycolicibacterium sp. TUM20985 (assembly GCF_030295745.1). NCBI lineage: Bacteria > Bacillati > Actinomycetota > Actinomycetes > Mycobacteriales > Mycobacteriaceae > Mycobacterium > Mycobacterium antarcticum. The sequence continues at coordinate 2,828,879 of NZ_AP027291.1, read as the reverse complement.
TGCCTTGTGTCGTAGGCGATCGCGTTGAATTCGTGATTGCCCATGACGATCTGCGCGCTGCCTGCGTCGACCATCCCCTTGACGATCCGCAAGACCTCCAGTTGACCAGGGCCGCGGTCGACCAGGTCGCCGACGAACACTGCCCGGCGCGTCGGGTGCTCGTAGGCGCCCGAGGATTCGATGCGGTAGCCCATGGCGTCGAGCAGCGCCTTCATCTCGGTGGCGCAGCCGTGGACATCGCCGATGACGTCGTAGTGGATTGCTGGCATGGCCGTCTCCTTCTTCAGTGGCCTCGCCTCGCCCTGGGTGTTCGAAGAAACTCTTCGCCAAGGGCGATCATTCGAGGTGATTGGCCACGGGCGGCTGGCGGTCCAGAGATTGGTTGCCCGCTCCCGGTGCCCATCTCTCGACTGAATGTATCGCGGGGCTCCGACATCGCTGGTTCACGGTTGCAGCCATGACGGCGGGAAGCTGACATCCAGTCGCTCGATTCGCTTGCTCCTCTTTGGCACCGAACCACTTGCGGTCGGCAAGAATCCACTTGGCACTCTCCGAGGCGCTACCCAGGATGGCTTTGAGATGGTGCTCACCAACGGGAAGTCACGTCGTCTGCGATCTGTCCGGCGATCTTTGACGCTGAGTCGGCGGGGTCGGCGCTGCACGTGTTGATGTCGACGATGACGTTGTTTCTCAGCGCTAGCGCGCGCCCGCACCCCCAGCCGGGAGCACGCGCGTCCTGTTGAGGCGCGACCGTGCTCAGTGTGGCACTGGCGTTCGAGATGCGCCCCACGGTCCACTGCGACCCGCTCTGCGTGTGGGTGTACGCGCGGCAGGTCGGCCACTGCTGAGCAGAGGCATCGAAGAACGCGCCGGCCATCTCCACGGTGGGAAACAGCACCACGGCCTGCTTGAGATAATGCGTGAAGTCATCGCCGTTGTTGAGGCTCTCATCGCGCTTGGCTCGGTAGCCGCTGTTGGCGTAGACCGCAGCCTCTGCCGCTCCGTCGATGGCGAGGCATTCCAGCGGCGACATCGTGGCGCTGTTGTCCGCGAACGCGGACTGGCTGTCCGTCACGGCCATTCCAGTAGTCCCCATGGCGACATTGACTTCTTCGGGGCTGAGCAACAAGCTGTCCAGTTCCCGCTCGACGAGAGGACGCGGAATCAGTGTCTGGGTGGGTGTCGTCGTCTCGGCGTTGCCGGTACTCACGCACCCAGCGGCTAGAACACAGATTGCTGCTGCGAGTGTGGCCGTCCACCAGCGCATCAACACCTCTCCCTTCGAGACCTCTCCCGTTGAGCCGGGATCAGTCCCTTCAACGCGGCGCGACATTCCCGGTACTGCGGCACTGAAAAAATGGTGCAGCAGTACCGCCGACACCTGCGGAATATCGAACGGTGTTTCGTGATAACGATGAACGGCGCTTCTTGATAACGATTCGTAGCGAAGCACTCCCCAGCTGTGCCCCGGCCGTCGAGCAGCGGTGTCGGGGCACACTGCTGTCACCTGACGCCGAGTTCGCCAACGTCTACGCAGTAGTCGACGGGGACATCGAACTCGACCCCTTTGAAGTTCGCCGCGCCCGCCCATCCCGCCAGCTCCGCACGACGTACCGACAAACGGCTAGCCGGACTATCCCCGCATGATTTCCGCGAGACCGCGGCGGTCCATCCAGCGCTGCTCCAGCGGGCGCTGAGCGCCGTGGTCGATCAGCGTCAGGTAGGAGGTCAGATCGGTGAATTGCAGCCGTCCGGACTGGAATCCGAGCATCGCGCTGGCCCGGCTTCCCGATTCGAGTTGCTCGGAGAGGAACTCGATGCAGCGGGCGGTCAGGCTAGTCGCGTGAATACGATCGAACGGCGAGGGGTCACCACCCTCCTGAATGTGGCCGAGGATCACCTGCCGGGCATCGAAGAGGTCCCCGCCCTCCTTCTCGAACAGCGACGTGATGAATCCGGTGGTGTACACGGGGTCGGCACGTTCGCTGCGGATGATCAGACCCAGCCGCTTCCCGGAGTGGAATCCCTCCGAGAGGATGCGGAGGTCGGCGGTCAGCGAGTCCAGCGTGATGCCCACCTCGGGCAGGTAGACCCGTTCGGCGCCGGAGGCCAACCCGCTGAGTAGGGCCAGGTAGCCGCAGTCCCGACCCATCACCTCGACTACGAAGACCCGTCGGGTGGCCACCGCCGACTGTCTGATCTTGTCGACATCGGCCACAATGCTGTTGAGCGCGGTGTCGCTGCCGATGCTCAGTTCGGTTCCCGGGACGTCGTTGTTGATCGTCATAGGCATGCACACGATCGGGATGTCGAGGGCGCCGTACTGGTGCCGATGCCGGTGCAGTTCGTGGGCGGCCTGGTAGCCGGCCCACCCGCCTGCCATCACCAAGCCGTCGATCCGATGCGCGGCAACCTGTTCGGCGATCTGTGCGATCGCGGCGCCGCTGGGCACATACCGGTTCGTACCGATCTCGGCGCCGCCGTCGGACACCCAGCCGCTGACGTCCATCCAGTCCATCTCCTGGACGTCGCCGTCGCGCAGCCCGCGGAATCCGTTCTGAACTGCCAGCACCGTGTAACCGCGATCCAGGCCAAGTCGCACGAAGGCGCGCACCGCGTTGTTCATCCCCGGCGATGGACCCCCGGCGTGCACGATCGCCAGGCGGAAGCGTCTCCTACCCGCCGGTGTCGGCCGTGCCGCAGCCTGCTGGATGGTCTGCAGGATCTTGTAGGATTGCCCGAAGCTGCCGCCGCGCCACAGCATTGCGCCGTCGAAGTCCTTTGCCTTGATGCGCTCGGCGATGGCCTGAGTTCGCGCGACACAGTCCATCAACGGTGTGCTGACCACCCGGTTTCCCCGCAGCCCGATCAGCTGAGGGGACGTATCGACCTCGTCGGTCAGGAGGCGTTCGACGGCGGCATGGCCAGGAGCGTGGCAAGGTAGCGGTCGAATGCGCTCGGCGCGCCACCGCGTTGGACGTGGCCGAGGATCGTGATCCTGGTGTCCTCGCCGAGTTCCTGCTCCAGCATTGATCTGATGTATTCGGCAGTGATCGGATTTCCGTGAGTGTCCTGGGCGCCCTCGGCGACGAGAACCACGCTCTGCCGACGGCCGATGTCTCGGCCCGCCTTGATGTCCCTGCACATCTGCATCGCCCAGTCCTCGGCAGGCGGTTGCTCCGGGATCAGAAGCCAGTTCGCCGCGGTGGCAAGGGAAGCCATCAGAGCGAGGTAGCCGCATTGCCGTCCCATCACCTCGACGACGAACGTGCGCTGATGGCTGGATGCGGTGCTGCGCAGCGCATCCATCGCCTCGACGATCCGGTGTAGCGCAGTGTCGGCACCGATCGTCATGTCGGTGCCCGACATGTCGTTGTCGATGGAACCGGCCAGACCAACAAGACGCAGAAGGGGGTGTTCTTTGGCGGCATCCGGGGAGATCTCGTCGGCGTCAACCAGTTCGGCGAGCAGGTCGGGCCATTCCCGGCGAAACAGATCGGCACCCATCAGACTTCCGTCGCCACCGATCACCAACGAGTGCGTCGATGCCACGCTCGACCATGTTCCGGGCGGCGGCCCTGCGGCCGTCCCGCGTTCTGAATTCCTCGGATCGGGCGGTACCTATCGCGGTACCGCCTCGATGCAGAATGCCGTCGGCGTCCTCGGGTTCCATCCGCTTGATTAGGTCACCACCTGTGACCAGGCCGTGGTAACCCTCGTGAATCGCGTAGACGTCGACGCCGTGGTGCACAGCGGTGCAGATGACCGCGCGCACCGCCGCGTTCATCCCTGGGGCATCTCCTCCACTGGTCAGCACGCCGATGCTGGCCGGCGCGGCGTGGACCTCAGACACGTCATCGCCCCCAATTGCAGATCGGGATCAAGCAAGAGCTTGCGTTCAATCTATCGGGCCTCATCGTTGTGCAGGGTCATCTTCTGCCGAGGAGTGCAGGCGAGCATCACCGCCAACCGAGCCTAGTCCTGGTTATGACTTGCTGAGCACACGTGATTGCTTGAAGGTCCGCGACATCAGTACGTCGTCTTCGTCGCGTTCAAGTTCGCGATGCATCCGCCGTGCCCGGAGTGCGGCGCGCGTGGCACTCGCGCGGCGTTCTACGGCATGCCTACAGATCACACGAACATCCCACCGTGGTCACAAGCCGGCGGATGCTGTCCCTCACCCGAAAGATGGTGTCGTGGAGTCTGTTACCACGACTGGTGACCTCCTGCACCTGGCCTGCCAGCTGATCGACGAATCGCCTGACTACCAACGGTTTTGCACAACCCGGTGTCACACCCCGTGGAGTCCGTAACGCAACTTGAGCATCGGATTCACGGTGCGAAGCATGGCTTGCGGTGGGTGCCCACGGGATCAATCACCCGATTCCGCCTAAAACGCAGCGAAGGGCCGATTCCGCTGATTTGCTGCTCGAACTAGCGCACCATTTACGCGTCGGCGAGTTTACAAGGGAGTGGATCGCGTGGTCGAATCCTTAGGGGCTGATGTCCCAGTCGAATACAGCCATTTCCCGCCGATCGAGGACTACGCGTTTCTGTCGGACTGCAACACGACGGCCCTTGTCGCACCGGACGGCGGAGTGGAATGGTTGTGCCTGCCGAGGATGGATTCCCCGAGCGTCTTCGGTTCGCTATTGGATCGTGATGCCGGTGGGTTTCGTGTTGCCCCGTCGGGCGTCTCGGTTCCCGCTGCTCGCCGATACATCCCCGGAACTCTGGTGACAGAAACGAGTTGGTGGACGGCCGGAGGTTGGCTCGTCGTTACCGACGTCCTGGTGATGGGACCCTGGCATCACCAGACTAGGCGATCGCCGACTCATCATCGCGCTCCGACCGACTACGAAGCGTCCCATGTGCTTCTCCGTGTGATCCGCTGCGTGAACGGCAAGGTCCAGGTGAACATGGAATGCAAACCAGTGTTCGACTACGGCCGAACCCCGGTCGAGTGGGCGTACGCCGACGGTGGATATCACGAGGCCGTTGCCCAGGCCGAGGGAAACGATCTCGAACTGCGGTTGACGACCGACCTCAACGTCGGGTTCGAGGGTCCGTCCGCCACCGCCCGGACGCTGCTCAAAGAGGGTGACCGCCGCTTTGTCGCACTGTCCTGGAGCGACCACGCGCCGCCCCGAACCCTCGCCGAGGCCTCCGAAGCCTTGCGATGGACCTGTCATCACTGGCAGCACTGGCTGGATCGCGGCAGGTTTCCCGACCATCGGTGGCGCGGGCACCTACAGCGCAGTGCACTGACGCTCAAGGGCCTTTCGTTTGCGCCGACGGGCGCCATCGTGGCCGCTGCGACCACGTCGTTGCCCGAAACCCCTGGCGGTGAACGCAACTGGGACTACCGCTATACCTGGATCCGCGACACAGTCGCCACCCTGTGGGCGTTCAACACGCTGCGACTGGACTGGGAGGCCAATGACTTCTTCAACTTCGTCGCCGATATCGCCGATTCTGAAGGCGGTCATCTGCAGCTGATGTACGGCGTCGGCGGGGAGCGGGTTCTCACCGAAACGACGCTGGATCACCTGTCCGGGTACGAGGACGCTCGCCCCGTCCGGGTCGGCAACGGCGCCTACAGTCAGCGCCAGCACGACGTGTGGGGTGCGATTGTCAGGGCGATTGACCTGCACACCGGGGCCCACCGCGTCGAGGATCGCCTGTGGCAGATCGTGCAGACTCAGGTCGAGTCCGCTCTGGAGCATTGGCGGGAGCCGGACCAAGGCATTTGGGAGGTTCGCTCGGGTGCTCAGCACTTTACGTCGTCGAAGGTTGCCTGCTGGATGGCCGCCGACGCCGGCGCGCGGATGGCTGATCGACGCGGTGAAGACGCTCTGGCCGCGCAGTGGCGGACCGCTGCCGAAGAGATCCGCGACGACGTGCTCTGCAACGCCGTCGACGAGCGCGGAGTATTTACCCAGCACTACTCCACGAAGGCCCTCGATGCGTCAGTGCTGCTCATCCCGCTATTGGGTTTTCTACCCGGCAGCGACGAGCGAGTGCGTAACACCGTGCACGCGATCATCGACGAGTTGACCGAAGACGAGATGGTGCTGCGCTACCGAGTCGAGGACACCGAGGATGGACTGGCCGGCGAGGAGGGCACTTTCACAATCTGCTCGTTCTGGCTGGTATCGGCACTGGTAGCGATCGGCGAGTTGCCAAGAGCCCGAGCGCTATGCGGGAAGCTCCTGGGCTCCGCGAGCCAACTGCAGCTCTACGCCGAGGAGATCGACCCCCGCAGTGGGCGCCATCTGGGTAACTTCCCGCAGGCGTTCACTCACCTGTCGCTGATCAACGCGGTGGCTGCCGTCATCGAGGGTGAACGGCAGCTCACCGAAACAGCCGGACGGCTTCGACCCAAATCAATGGACACATAACGGGAGATCCCCATCTCCGGCTGCTACTAGCCGGATGGAAGTTGGCGAGGGCCTTCGGGTTCGGGGAGTCCGCGCTCGCGGCTCGCTGCGGCCCGAGTGGTACCTCCAGTACGCGGCTCGACATGGCACCCGTGCGATCGTCGGCGTGCATACCGACGAGGTCGTCGCGCCATACCCGCCGTCGAGATAGAGATCGGCGATGCACCAATTCGCCGTGGTGCGGCTCTCCCTTGCGATGGTACCGATGCAGGGCTGACCGTCGGGGGAGTCAATGAGGCCCTAATGGGAGCCGATCAGCGAGCCTTCGACCGGTAGTGGTCCGATCGGTGGACGCTGATCACCGAGCCGCTGGTCGGTGAGCACTCCGAAGCCCCGAGGCACACTTTAATCTGGCCACCAGGAGATATTTCCACTTGGCCATTGACATGCCGGCTCCTGAACAAGCAAACAACAGACGTACTGCCAGCGAAACGTTCGTCCCCGTGAGTCCGTGACGCCGAAGTCCTGCGCGTGTGTGAACTTCGCCTCGACCTGTGACCAGGCGATTGTCAGGGATCACCGGCGCGAGTTCCGCTCCAGGCCTATTGCCAAGGTGCCATCTCGCACCGCAGGAAGCGGGTGGCGGGAATGTTGGACTCGTTGGCGACTCCGGGCACGGAACGATCAGGTCGCCCAAGGGCGCAACGCAGAACTGACCGCGGCGTTGTGGTCATCTGATACTGCCAAGCCTCAGCCGAAAAGCGGCCCAACTAAGCCGAAGACGAGGAAGGGCTTCGTCCCCACTGGACCAATGCTCGCTGACCTTGAAACCGATAGTCCGTGTGTCATCGGCCCAGTGCGTGATCTCGTTTGGCGTTGTCGTGCCACGCGCGCGAGAAGTCCCGCAGATCGCCCGCACCCGGGCCGGAATGCAGCTCAGAAGCGAACACATCGCCTCCGACCGAGGGCAGCGATGGCAATTCGGGAATCGACGCGATGGGTGACTGACGCGGCGCCGGTGGCAGAGTCGGCATGTTCATCGGGCCCGACGACGGCGCGAGCGGTGGCGAATTGGTGTTACCGACGCGATGGATCGAAGCGGCGCCGGCCCGTTCGGCAACGGACGTCGCTACCACACCGGGATTCCCGCACCGAGCGCATAGACCACGATGTACAGATTGATCAGCAGCATGACGGTAGCGGGCAGAGCATCCGTCAAGGAATCTCCGCAGCGAAGGCGGACAACGACTCCCACGCCCATCATCAGGGTCAGGCCACCCGCGGCGGCGACGGTGAACTGCGGCACGAAATAGCCGAGGATGAGACCCAGCGAACCGATCAACTCGAGAACCCCGGTGAGCTTCCGAAACCGGGCCAGCCCGAAGCGTTCGAAGTCCTCCACCATGGCGCTGGAGACGAGCACGGCCAAGCCGTAATACATAAACAACACAATCGATATGACTTTGCACGCCTGGTACAGCACGTTCATGGTGTAGTGATTCGGATCAACGATCGACACGGGGAAAGCGATACGTCAGCGAAGGCACCAAATGTCATCTTCAGCAGTTTCCACCATTCTCCAGATCATCGTTGCACTGGGGCTACTCAACGTCTGGCTGGTACGGGCTCGGGCATCGACCGCATACCGGGGCGGTTCGGCGCAGTCACTCAAGGAAGAATTCGCAACCTACGGGCTTCCCGAGTGGTCCTTCTACGTCGTTGGCGCCCTCAAGATCGTGTCGGCGGTGCTGCTGATCGTAGGCATCTGGGTGCCGGCGCTCATCCGGCCGCCGGCACTGATCGTTGCCGTATTGATGGTCGGGGCACTGGCCATGCACGCGAAGGCCAAGGACTCAGCGACGAAGTTTCTGCCTGCGCTCCTGATCTTGTTGATGTGCGTCGCCATTCTCCTGCTGCAATAGAGCCGCCTCGACTTCGTGACTCACCGCCATCAGCCGCCCCGCTCCAGTAAGGTCCGGCTATGGCAGTTTGGGATTGGCTCATACCCAAGTCGTCGCAGCCGGGCGCCCAGGGCGACTACCGGGTGGTGGACGTGCCGGGAAGCCGGACACGCACCGTCGCCGGAACTTCCTCCTTCGAGGAAACGGTAGACGCTCTGCCGCTCGGTCCCGTGGAAGTGACGTTGCGGTTGCAGACGAACGGCTCGAACCCTCGCGCGCTGGCCGCCTACGTCCTCGACCAGCAGGTGGGCTGGCTGGCAACCCAACAGAGCGTCATCGAGTCTCGTCTCGCCACCGGTTTTCTCTTTCGCGATCCATGGGTGGCTTGGATGACCAAACTGGACGCGGCGGCGGTCCAGCCGAGGTTTCAGGGATTGCTACGCATCGCGGGGGACCCCGGCCGACGGGTCATCAACATCGACGTACCGGGACCCAACGAACCCCGCCTGTCGACGATCGCCAACCAGGTCATCAACGCAAAAGCGGACGGCGGATAAGCCGGACATCTCAGGAGGATGCCCCGCTCGACGCTGGCCACGGATTAGCGGTGCAGGTATCGCGGAAGCCCTTGGGAGCGAGCCGCTTTCATGTACGCGAGCGCGTCCAGCATCGCGGCTACGTAGTCGAAATCCGCGTTGACTTACCGGCAGGTTTCGTCAGTGCTGAGCGGATACGGGCCAATGTGCGCCTCGACCGCTACGTTGCGCCCGCGGGTGCCATGATGAGCCCATGACAGTGGTATTCGTCCATGGCAATCCCGAGACCGCAGCGATCTGGGGACCATTGGTCGCCGCGCTCGGACGCGACGACGTGGTGCTGCTCTCGCCACCAGGCTTCGGAGCGCCCCTGCCCGACGGGTTTGGCGCGACGTATCTGGAGTATCGCGATTGGCTCGAGGCCGAGTTGGAGAAGATCGACGGACCGATCGACCTGGTCGGTCATGACTGGGGCGGAGGCCACGTCATCAACGTGGTGATGCACCGGCCGGAGCTCGTGCGCAGCTGGGTCAGCGACGTCGTCGGCCTGTACGACCCCGACTACGTCTGGCACGACATGGCGCAGGTGTGGCAGACCCCTGGAGACGGTGAGGAATCCCTCGAGGCGATGATGGGCGGCGACATCAGCGCACGCACCGAACTGATGTCCTCCTTCGGCATCCCGCCGGAGATCGGAGCGGCCATCGCCGAACATCAGAACGACGACATGAAGACCGCGATCCTGGCGCTGTACCGCTCAGCGGCGCAGCCGGCGATGGCGGAGGCGGGCCGCGCGCTGGAGTCCGCCGCAGCCCGACCCGGCCTGTCTCTGCTCGCGACGAACGACCCCTTCATCGGAGCGAACGACCACCGTCGACGGGCAGCCGACCGCGCCGGCGCCCGCACCGAAGTGCTCGAGGGTCTGGGCCACTAGTGGATGGTCGAGGGCCCCGACCGCGGCGCAGCGGCGTTGACGGCGTTCTGGGACACCCTCGCGTAGAGGACCTGCGGTCGTCATCGACGGTTCCGTCGGTCCTTCGCGCTAGCCTCCCCAGGGGAGATTCGCCAAGGGGAGGATGGACGCGCAGCGATGAGCATCACCGTGACGGAGACGCCGCGCCTCAACAGCTCCGAGCGCAGCACCTGGCAGGCGCTCGTCGAGCAACTCGAGCCCAACGATCTGCTGGTCCCCGGTCAACGGGTGACGGACCACCTCAAAGACCATGAGGTCGACTTCGTGGTGGGCATCGAGGGCGCCGGCATCGTCTGTCTCGAGGTCAAGGGCGGTGAGGTCTGGCACGACGGCGATGGCTGGTGGCAGAAGCGCGGCGGCCGTGACAACCGCATCCATCCCGTCCGGCAGGCTCGGGAAGCCTGCTACGCGCTGCGCGACTTCATCGAGAAGGACCCGCGCTGGACGCAGGACCGGCTGCGCTGGGACCACGTCGTCGTGCTGCCCCACACCGAGCTGCCCGCCGACTTCGACCTTCCCGACTGCCCACGGTGGAAGATCATCGACCGCACCGAGTTGCCGAACCTGGTTTCCCGGCTGCGGGAGATACTCGTTCGCCAGGAGCTCGAGCGACCGCTGCTCACTCGCGACGGAATCGACCAGCTCACAACGGCTTTGAGCGGCCGGGGACTGCCTCAACGCGACGTCGTCGCACGCGCATTGGCCAACGAAGACTCCGCAGACGCGCTCACCGAGCACCAGGCCGTCATCCTCGACGCCATCCGACTGCTCAACCGCGTCGAGGTCCGAGGCGGTGCCGGCAGCGGGAAGACCTTCCTCGCCATGGAGCAGGCCCGACGCCTCGCGCAGCGTGGCCAACGCGTCGCACTGGTCTGCTACTCCCACGGCCTGGCGTCCTACCTCGAACGCATCGCCGCCACCTGGCCGCGCCGCCAACAGCCCGCCTACGTCGGCGAGTTCCACGACCTGGGCAAGCAGTGGGGCGCACCGGCCGGGCCCGACGAGGCGGTGCGTAACGAGGACACCGTCAAGTTCTGGGAGCATGACCTCCCGCTGCAAATGGCCGACCTCGCAACAGGACTCGAGCCCGGTCACCGCTTCGACTCAATCGTCGTCGACGAGTCGCAGGACTTCGCCGACGCCTGGTGGGATCCACTGCTCGCCGCGCTGAAGGACCCCGTCGAGGGTGGTATCTACGTCTTCAGCGACGAGGGACAGCGAGTGTTCAACCGCCACGGCGCACCGCCGGTGCCATTGGTCCCGCTGATCCTCGACCACAACCTGCGCAACACCCGCCAGATCGCCAATGCCTTCCAACCACTGGTCGACCACCCGATGCGCTTCCTCGGCGGGGAGGGCCCGGCCGTCACCTTTATCCCGTGCACGCGGGAGGAGGCCCTCGACGTCGCCGACGACCAGGTCGAGGCCCTGCTCGGCGCGGGCTGGCGCGAGGAGGACGTCGCTCTGCTCACCACTGGCAGTCGACATCCCGAGCAAACGGAACGGCAGCGCGACGGTCACAAGGCCTACTGGGATACGTTCTGGGATGCCGAACAGGTCTTCTACGGACACGTGCTCGGGTTCAAGGGCCTCGAGCGCCGCGCGGTGGTCCTCGTCGTCAACGACACGGGCAAGTTCGAGCGTTCGCGGGAGCGCCTCTACGTCGGATTGTCCCGCGCGCGAGACCAACTCGTTGTGTGCGGTGACCCGGACTTCATCCGTGACGTCGGCGGGTCCGATTTGGCGCGGCGGTTGAGCATCAGCTCTCCGTAGGAGTGGGGTGAGATCAAGTTGCGCAACCTACGGGGCCGACCAGCGCGCCCTGTGTCGCGGTACCATCGGAACGGTAGAAAGGTACCCCATGGCGTTGAACATAAAGGATCCGTCGGTCCACGAAGCGGTCAAGCAGCTCGCCGCGCTGACGGGCGAGTCGCAGTCCCAGGCGGTGGCGATGGCCGTCAACGAACGCCTGGCACGACTGCAGCAGGACGACCTCGCCGTCCGTCTCCTCGGCATTGGCCATAAGACAGCGCAGCGAATGAATTCAGCGACTGAGATGCTCGACCATGCCGAGCTGCTGTACGACGACGAAGGCCTACCAGCTTGATCGTGGATTCGTCGGCGATCATCGCGATCCTGAGAGACGAGGACGACGCAGCGGTGTACGCCCGAGCGATCACGACTGCCGACGTACGACGACTATCCGTGGCCAGCTACGTCGAATGTGGTTGTGTGGTCGACTCGCAAAGAGATCCCGTCGTCAGCAGGGGATTGGATGAATTAATCGAGACGGCGGAGATCTCGATGGAACCGGTGACTGAACGCCAGGCACGCCTGGCGCGTCAGGCGTACCGCGACTTCGGAAAGGGCAGCGGCCACCCCGCCGGACTGAACTTCGGCGACTGCCTGTCATACGCCCTGGCCATCGACATGCGCGAACCGCTGCTGTGGAAGGGCAACGACTTTGGCCACACCGGGATCGAATCCGCGATTAGCTGAAGTGTTGAGACGATTGAAGAGTGCCGCGGCACGGCGGCCGTCGCGGGCTTAGCAGGCCACCTCGTTCGAGGCTCCGACGCGTTGGTAAGCCGTTCTCCACCGGGGCGTGCGAGCCCGATGACGTTTCCGGGCACCGAACTGGGCGACCAGTGATCACCGCACGTCGGACCTGCTTGACGCGATGCCCGCCTAGCGACTGAGCGTGCGCAATCGCTTCAGCACCCTGGGCGCGTCATCGATGTCGATGTCGAGCGCAATGGACCCCAGATCGACATTTCCGATGGCGTGCGGCAAGAACTTCGGGAGCGACTCGATCACGTCGACCAGCTCGGCGATGAAGTCGCGGTAGCCCTCGAGCGGGCGGTTGAGCAACCGCCCGCAATCGGCGACGACATTGTCGAAATACGATGGCGCGGAGATCCTTCGGCAGCTCTCCGACAATGTGAGAAACCGTTCGTGGTAATCCATCAATCGGTGCGCGATGTGAGTGATGGCCTCGGCGTCACCGCTGGATCCGTTGGCGCCGAAGGAGTCCATGAAGGCGGGCGCCGCCATGAAGCGCTCGGCCTGCCTTGCCGTCGAGACCATCTCGTCGATCAACCCGAGGAGGAGCGGTTCGAGCTCCGCACCCGAGTACACCCGCGTCGTCGTCGGTGACGTGAACCCCAGCTCACTGTCGCGCAGGCGCGGCAGGACCGTGTTCTGCCGTTGCACCAGCACCGAGGTGAACAGTGCCCACTCCCAGCCCGAGGGCGTCTGCTCCGCCAGCGCCGCCAACTCACCGCCGGTCGCTGCCATCGTCGCGACCGCCGGTGGATCGTCGTCGTCGTCCTTCGTCGGTGGCATCACCGGCGGTGGAGAGACCACCTGCATCGCGGACGCGCCCTCCGCTCCGTAGACACCGCGACTGTCCCCGGCGATCGTCCACCGATGCTGGCGGTCAGCCCGCAGTTTCAGGTCACGTTGGCGCTCAGCGGCCAACTCCCGACGCACTTCCATGTACCGGACCAGGGCCCGGCCCGCGAAGCACAGCCCCACCAAGGCCGCCGCGCCGACGATCCACCAGATGTACTTGATGACGAACCCGATGGCGAGCAGCAGCAGGAACACCCCAGCGAAGCCACCACCGGAATCAGAACGCCCTCTGGCCATGGCAGGACGATACGAGCGGGCACCGACACGACGACATGATGACCTCGCGACGGGCCACTTCTCACGACGAGTGGCAGCCCCGCGGTCGAGGCGAAATGTCAGACCTGCCTGGGACAATGGACTGATGGAACACGTTCTTGACCACCGGTTGCACGTCGTCGAAACGACCGACTGGAAGGATGCCGTGATCGCGCTTCTCGAACCACGATCGCCCTATCAGCCGTGGCGCTACGGCACGGATGAGGCCGAAGAAGGAGATACCGTCGCGTTCGTCCTGAACACCGATCCGCCCTCGGTGCTGGCCGACGTCGCCCGCCTCGAGACCGACGCTCACCCCCGGACGGCAGTCTTCGAGCGACCGCTGCGACAGCCGAACCTGGTGGAGTTGTCGACGCTGGCGAAGGTTCTCGGACTCGAGGTGTGGGCGGCGCGCGGGTGGAGCTTCGGGGGAGACGACGCCATCAAGCTGGAGCTCTCGCTGGACGAGTGCCGCTACTGGTGCGCCCCGGCGAGCCGTTTCGGCCACAATTCGATGGCCGCAGCGCGGACGCTGTTGCGCTTCGACGGGCAATGCGATGGCTGTGAGCGCGACATCGATCTCACGATGTCAGGGGCTCGCGATCAGGTGGTGGTGCATACCGTCGATCCGCACACTCGGCCGCAGCCCGGATCGTTGGACGTCAACGTCGGCGACTGGCCCGCGGTGCTGTGCCGCAGCTGCCGTAATCGCATGGACGAGATGGGGTTCGCGAGCTTCGTCGACTACAAGGGCGTGCTGCACCCGCCGTGCCCTGGATGCGGTGCGCGCCGCACCCGCAGGACGTTCTACGGGATGCCCTCGGACTTCATGAACATCCCGCCGTGGTTGAACGCCGGCGGGTGCTGCCCCGAACCCGAGGAGTGGTGGTGCTTCGCGTGTGGTCACTCCTGGTGACGTCTGACGGCGGCCCTAGGCACGTGGTCTGAGGGCTGGGCCCATGGCTGCGCCGATGATCAACGGTTGGACGATTGCGGGCATGCCTCGCCAATGACGCTGCTGTACGTCGGCGAGTTCGAAGTGGTTCTCGCGCAACGCACTGACGATGTCGCGGTTGCAGTGGCAGCCGCAGGCGAAGCGACGCCACGGCTCGTGGAGTCGGTCTTGCCAGCGGGCCACGCGTGCCTCTGCAGCACGGACGTGCTCGACGAACAGCAGTCGACCGCCTGGCGCGAGTACTCGGGCGACCTCGCGGAGACTGGCGGCCGGGTCGTCGACGGTGCACAGCACCAACGTCGACACCACCGTGTCGAAGCTGTCGTCGGCGAAGGGCAAGTGCTCGGCGGGGGCGGACACGATGTCGACCGGCCGATCGGCGTCCTGGGGTGCCCGCTTCCGCAATCGGGCGATCATGGGCGGTTCGGGGTCGGCGAGGGTCAGGCTGGTTACTGCGGCCGGGTACAGCGGCAGGTTCAGCCCGGTGCCGGCGCCGATCTCCAAGACGCGGCCATGTGCGTCGGCCAGGACATGGCGGCGCATCTCTTGCATGCCGGCGCGCTCACCGAGCGCCAGGAACGGATCGTAGATGAGCGCGAACACGCGGCCGTACAACGACATTGGTGCCTCCATCCTCGGCGGTGCCGGATGCCCCGGCGCCGCCCCCACTTCGGGTTCTCCTAGACCACGTGCTGCGGACCAAAGACGTTCACCGACACGGGGTTGAACCGCGGTCGAAGTCCTTGCGTCCGAATTGCTGCGCTGTGGCCGCATCGCCTCGTGGAACGATGAATGCCATGCAGGGGGTGAGCCGTGGGTGAGTTGCAGGTGTCCGAGGCGGTGGTAGCTGGCGTCGCACGTGAGCTTCAGTCGGCCGTGACCGAGACGCAATCGGGCGTGACCTCGCTAGACGGCGAACTGACGCGTCTGCTCGGATCCGGGTGGACCGGTCAGGCCGGGTCGGCGTTCGGCGAAGTGTGGGCGGCTTGGCACGAAGGCGCCGAGAACGTGGTCAAGGGCCTCGAGGCGATGTCATCGGCGTTGGAGCAGGCCGTGCAGGGGTACGGCACCACCGATGCCGACGCTCGGGCGGCGGTCGAATCGGCGGGTATGTGATGGCCGCCTTCTCGGTGGATCTCGAGGCGTTGCTCGCCGGCGTCGACCAGATGTCGGCGTTTCACTCCACCCTCGAGCAGACGCTGGCGTCAGTGCGCGCCTCGGTCACGGCGTTGGGGATGACGTGGCACGGTGACGCCGCATCGGCGCAGGAATCCGCGCAGCAACAATGGGACGACAGCGCACAGCAGCTCGGCGAGGCATTGGCCCAGCTGCGTGACCTCGCCGAGCAGGCGCACTCCAACTATTCGAACGCGGCGTCGACCAATACCCGCATGTGGGGCTGACTCGGGGTGGCGCCCATCGTCGTCGACCCGACGCCCTAGCCGGAGCGGGACGCGCCGTTGCCACCGTTGGTGACGAACTCGCCACCGCGATGGGGACGCTCACGTCGAGCCTCGGTGGCGGGGCACCCAAGTGGGGTCGATGCCGCCGGGTTGGCGTTCGGTCTGGCCTATCAGAAGTCGGCGCAGGCGCTCATGGACGCTGGCGCAGCGTTGGTCAGCGGGTCGCGCAACGTCGGCTTTGGGGTCGGAATGTCGGCGACCAACTATTCCCAGGCCGACGCCGCGTCGACCATCGGTGGCGGTGCGACACCTCTGACCGCCCCCGAGAAGCCACCGGCGTTCGACACTCCGCCCTGTCCCTCATCACTCGGTGGCGGCGTCATGCCGCCGTTCTTGTGGTCCGTGTTGGAAACGTTCATCCCCGACTCGTGGCCAGACGGCAATCCCGAGCGGCTGCGGGCCTCGGCTGACGCGTGGCAGAGCTTCGCGTCGGAACTCAGCGGGAAGAGCGCCGAGCTGACCGCACCCTCCGGGATCATTGGCGGACAACAAATCCCCGAGAGCGGCAAGATGACGTCGGCGATGTCGGAACTGTCGCAGTCGATGTCATCAGTGGCCACCGAGGCAGGCAACCTCGCGACCCAGACCCGTGAGTTCGCCGACGACGTGCAATCTACCCAGGATGCGATTCGAGACCTGTGCGACCGCATCTCTCCGTCGGGTTTCTTCGACGGGATCACAGCGGTGTTCAGCGGCGACGCGCTGGACGAGATCAAGGAGATCGCCGACGATGTTCAGAAGGTGCTGGAGAACTTCGGCCGCCAGGTCGACGGCCGCATCTCGCTGATGCAGACGCTGATCACCGCGCTCGACGACGCCGTGGTCTCACTGCAGCAGACCGCACGCCGCGAGTTCACCCACTATCTGGGCGACGACGTCGGGGGAGCGCTGGCCAGTACCTTCGAGTTTCAGTCGAACGTGAGCGAAGGCGCTCTGAAGGCGGGCCTGGAGACGATCGTCGGCATCCAGCAGCTGGATCCCACCCGGTTCGCCTCCGATTCCGAGGGTGCCGCGGCGGCATGGGGTGGGGTACTCGACACGCTGAAGTACGCCACCCCGAACGGTGTGGCGATGGACCCGACGGGTGCCTTCGAGCACGGCAAGGACATGCTCGGCGGCATCGTGCATTCCGAGGATTGGCGCGCCGACCGGCCAGGGTTGGGACGGGGCGGCGTTCTCTTCGAAGCCGGTTCTGCCGCAACGGGTATCGGCGCCGCCAAGACCGGACTTCGGGGTGTGACCGCTGCCGCGGATGCCAGCGAAGGCAGCGCGGCTGCGCGAGCCGTGGTCGGAGCCGCCGAGGGCACTGCACCCATCGCCGGGCGGGCATCGGAGATCGCCGCCAAGCTCGACGACCTCACCACGCTCTCCGACGACATCGGCTCCGGTGCGGCGCAAGGAGCCCACTCCTCGGCGCTGCCTTCGTCTCTGGCCGACCCGGACCTGCCTCATGCGCCAGAAGCGCCCCGTTTGTCCGAAACGTCGACGCCGCAAGCGGTTCCGGATTCCATCGGTCCGCGATCGACGTCCGACGCGCCTCCGCCGCGCGTGCCGGAAGCTGCAGCCCACGTGCCCGACGCATCAGCACCGCGTACCGCGGAGGTGACCCCACAGACGCTGCCAGACGCAAGTGCCGCGCATGCCCCGGAGTCGCCGTCGCACAGCTCGCGGGCTGCAGCGGCTGAGAGCCCTGAGCCAGTGCTTGCCCCGTCACATGCTGGGGAAGCCTTGCCTCCGCGGGCGGCGTCCGAGCCAGCGATGGTTGCTTCTGGTGGCGGTGCGCACGCGCCAGACGTGCCGGCGTCGGGCTCGTTCCCTGGACTGACGGAGGTTCGTCCGATAGAGCCTCCGACAACGGCTTCACCTTTACCGGAAACACATTCGGGCGCGCAACACCAAGTGGCTCCGCCGACATCTCATGTGGACGATGTACCGACGCCGACGCAAGATCCCGAAGTATTCGATCCGAATACGGAGAAGCCACATCAATCTGCACCACATCACTCGGACCCTGACTCTGACGCTGACGATCCACCGCTGAGGCATCCTGATGTCCCGCAGAGCGGTCAGTACGATCTCGATAGTGCACATGCGCTTGAACTCGGCACCGATCCAGCGATTGGCGGCTTTCGCCCCGCCGAGGCAGAAACGGGTCTGCGCATCGAGCACGAACTTGGAATCACGCTCGAACGGTCGCCTCAGGGCTCGTCTGATTGGTTCGATCCCATGACGGGAGAGAGTTACGACGCTGTCGGGAACTTCGATGGAAAGCATCTGAAGTACCAGTGGGAGCACCTTCAGGCTTCGATCGTGGACCATCTCGAGAAGGCTGACTACGTTCCGGTCGACGTATCGCGTTTCTCGGCGGCGCAAAAGGCAATGGTTGAGGAATTCGTTCGGTCGCTCGTTACCGACAGAGTATTCACAGTGGGAGGCAATTGATGGCGGGTTCAATCTTTTTCGAAGGGGGGGACTGGGCGGCAAGTTCATCACGTATCTTCTTTGTGCTTGAATTTCTAGCCAGCAAGCTCCCCGAGGGTCCAGACAAAGATGAATTGCAAGAGCTCGACACTGAAAATTTGCCCTTTCTCGACCTTAGGCCGATAGACCGACGACAGCTGGTCGATCTGATTGCAGATGAACTACCGACGCGCGTCCAGTCAATCAGCGACGCAAGCTCGCGAAAAGATCTTGAGGAGGCCATTTCTGACTTGGTCCGACTCGCAAGACTTCAGCAGGCTGCCAATATTCAACGACAGAAACTGCCAGGAGATGGCGCAAGTGGCTAATGAAGACCGTTCCTTCTCCTTGACGGCATGTACGAAACTTATCAGTGGTTACGGCCCAAGCATGTCCGCCGCGTACGAGCTGAGATATGTTGAGGCTCAATATTATTGGAAGCTAGGTGACCCGGTGTGCGCACGGCCCCGTTAGGAGCGGACTTTGAAGACGTTGTTGGCATTTTTCTATAATTACTTCGAGTTTCTCTACCTCGATCGTAGATATCGAATTGTAGATTCGGCATCGAGCAGCTCAGGGACCAGTGACGCCTGGCTGAAACTCGCCGGACCCGTGCTCTCAGTCAGCATCAACTTGAACCGCGGCCAGATCGGAATCGGCATTGCTCCGTCGACTCTAGACTCGCCGAAGAACTGGTTCCGAGTGCCGATTGTGCGGCAGTTCCTGGACGGTTTCGAGGAAACGAACAACGTACCCCCGGCGGACACGGTCGCCTGGTTCCGTGACAAGGGCCTTGACCCCGGATGGTGGACACGGGATTTGTGGTTATGCGGCTTCGGGCAGCGTAGCGGGTGTGCGGGTCCTTTCGTAGGCGGCGGGGCTGACGTAGCGGCAGTAGGAGTGCCGTCGTTTCGTGTTGTAGCGGACCAGCCATCGGAAGACTTCGCGGCGGCACGTGGCGGCGTCATCCCAGCAGCTGTCGTCTTGGAGGATTTCGCGTTTGAGGGCGGCGTTGAACGATTCGGCAAGCGCATTGTCCGCGCTCGTTCCCACCGACCCCATCGACTGGACGACACCCAGATCGCGGCAGAGCTTGGCGAAATCCGTTGACGTGTACTGACTTCCGTGATCCGAGTGAAAGATGGACCCGATCACACCACTCCGTAGACTATCGGCGGCCTTCAACGCGTCCTCAACCAGCTCGGTGCGCATGTGATCGGCGATCGCCCACCCCGCGACCCGACGCGAACAGCAGTCGATCACCGTCGCCAGATACAAGTTGCCGCCGGCGGCCAGCGGCAAGTATGTGATGTCTTATGCCGACCCGTGGAATATGCCGACAGTGCTTGCGATGGCGCTCTCCTGCGCGGCTTTCGGGGCTGAGGGGTCGGCATATTCACAGGGATGTCAGCCAGGCCAGGATGTTGGGCGCGGGGCGGTAGATCCCGGGCTTGACGTTGGGTGGCCTGGTCCGGTCGATGGCGGCTTGTTTGATGGCCATGTCGGCGTGGAGGTAGGCGTCGGTGCTGTGGGTGTCGCTGTGCCCGAGCCATAAGGCGATTACGGAGACGTCGACTCCAGCGGCGAGAAGGTTCATCGCCGCGGTGTGGCGCAGGGTGTGCATCGTGACGTGCTTGGCGGTGAGGCTGAGACAGGTGGTCGTCGCGGTCGCGATGTGCGTGGCGAGGCGATGTTCGAGTGCGTCGCGGGACAAGGGTTGTCCGTGGGGGCCGCAGAACAGCGCGGAGCCTGGCCGGGTCATCCGTTCGGCGAGATAGGTCGTCATGGTGCTGGCGGTGGCTCTGGTCAGCGGGGTGATCCGTTGGCGACGTCCTTTGCCGGTGCAGGCGATGTGAGGGCCGGTGCCGAGGTGGATGTCGTCGTGGGTCAGTGAGCAGATCTCGCTGATCCGCAGACCGGTTTGCGCGGTCATGGCCAGCAGGGCGTGGTCGCGTCGCCCGGTCCAGGTGGTGGGGTCTGGTGCGGCCAGTAGTGCGTCGACCTCTGCGGGGGTCAGGAACTCGATGACGGGCCTGATTGTGCGTTTGGGTGGGATCGCAAGGACCTGGGTGATGGTGGCGGCGTGCTCGGGATGGTCGGGCAGAGCCCGGCCGAGCACGGAGCGGATCGCGGTGAGTCGGGCGTTGCGGGTTCTGCTGCTGTTGCCACGTTCGTGTTCGAGGTGGTCGAGAAACCCGGTGACGTGCGTGGCGGTGACGGCGTCGAAGTCGAGTGCGTCGGCGGGAATCCCGAGTGTCGCGGTCAGGTACTTCAGGAGCATCCGCCAGGTGTCGCGGTAGGAAGCGATGGTGTTGATCGACAGGTCGCGCTGGGTGTGGGCGAAGGTCGTGAAGTAGGTCTGCAAACTAATAGCCAAGGCGTTCACTGTATTTCACTTTCGGAGATGGGTTCGAGTTTGCTTGCGGCCAGGGCCATGAGTTCCCCGGTCGCGGTCAGGTACCAGTAGGTGTGGGCGGCGTCGGAGTGCCCCAGCCAGGTGGCCAGCAGCGAGAGCACCCGGTCGGGGTCACCGCCGTGGGCATAGGCCACGGTCATGTGCGCGGTGGCGAAGGTGTGTCTCAGGTCGTGCAGACGGGGGCGTGCCCTGCTCCGTGGGATGAGCCCGGCAGCCTCCCGGACTCGTTTGAACAGGGACTGAAATGACACGTAGACGTATCCGGTTCCCTTGCAGGTCACGAAGACCGGGCCGTGGGGGTCGGGGCGGGTGGCCATTCGGGCAGGCAGAGCGATGTACTGCCTGAGGGCGGCCGTCGTCGAGGGGTGCACTGGGACGCGCCGCTCGTCAGACTTCGCGGCCTTGATCGTCAGCAGGTCGTTGTGCTGGTCGATGTCGGGTACTCGCAGGTTCAGTGCTTCGCCGATCCGCAGGCCGGTAGCGGCAAGCAGACCGATGACGGTGCGCAGGGTCGCGGCGATCCGTTCGTCGGCGAACTCGGTGTCGCAGGTGGCAAGCAACGCATCGATGTCTTGTTGGCTGTAGATGAAGGGAACGGCTCGGGGTTTGCGGGCCGCAAGCAAGCCGTTGGGGATGACGGGGACATCGACATCGTCGGCGTGGAGGTAGGCGGCGAAGCGGCGCACCAACGACAGGCGGGTCGCCCACCATGAGGGGTGCGCGTCGGGGTTGAGCCGGGCCCACGTCACGGCATCATCGATGGTGAACGTCGTTGTCTGGCCTTGAGCTTCGAGCCAGGTGCAGAACAAGCCGACTTGGCGTTCGAGGTCGTTGAGCTGAAACCCCAGAGACCGGCGCAGCTGCAAGTACTCATCGAGTCGTTCGCGCAGTGTCCTCATCGCGGCACCTGCCCGAACGGGACGACCAACTCGCGCAACGATGCGAGGTCGACTTTCGCGTAGCCCATCGTGGTGACCGTGTAGGCGTGCCCCAGGAGCTCCTTGGCTTCGGTCAAGGAGCCACCTGCGGCCAACACGTCCATCGCGGCGGTGTGCCGCAGCCGGTGCGCGTAGATCCGGTCGATCCCCGCCAGATCCGATAACCGGGCGATGACCCCCGAGATGCCCGAGGTCGTCATCATCTGTCGGGGTGCCCGCAGCCGCACGAACACGGCCCGGTCCAGAGCGGGCGGCCGCAGCCGTAACCACGTCTCCAATGCCTGACCCACATCGACCGGGAGCGGCAACAGGTGCTCGCGACCCTTGCCGGTGACCCTGAGACGTCCACTTGCCCAGTCGATGTCGTCGATCCTCAGTTGGGCGGCCTCGCCAGCACGTAGGCCAAGGCGCACCAGGATCGTGACGAGTGCCCGGTCCCGCGCGCCGAGCGCGGTGGCCTGATTGCACACACTCAGCAAGGCCGCGACCTGATCGGTGTCCACGCCCCGCGGCAACGATCGCCGCGTCCCGGCAGCCTTGAGGATCCCGGCGGTCAGGTCCCGATCGAGGCGGCCGGTGCTCAACGCCCACCGCAGCAGGCAGCGGACAGATCCGACGATGTGAGCACGTGCAGCAACACCGTAGGGGCGTCCACGCTCAGCGACGTAGGCGTTGATGATCGACGCGTCCAGGCGCCGCCACTGTACCGAACCGTCAGCCGCCGTCAACACCTCCAGAAGGCCGGCCGCGTAGTGACAACGGGCCGCGATGGTCTTCTCAGTCAGTCCGCGCTGCTGCCGCATCCACGAACACCAGTCCACCACCGCGGACTTCACCGGCGTGAGTGAATCTATTTGGACCCCAGCCGAATTCAGATAGCCGGCGGCCATCAAGAACCTGCGTATGGTGCCGATCCAACGCTTCACTGTGGCGCACGGAAGATCTCGGGATCCCTCCACTTCGAGGAACCGGGCCAGCAGATCCTCATCGATGTCGTCGACCTCGACGCCCACCAGCTGCATCCACCAGCTCAGTCGTTCCAACACATTCACGACCGCGGCCGCCGAACCCGGCGAATAGCCCAGCCCGGCCAACCATCCCGAACACTCGCCCAGCACCATCGGCGCCAAAGGGCCCACCGGAACCCGCGGGACTCGAACCGGATACGACCGGGCCGTCGGCGATCTCTTCGTCACGGACCTCACCTCCAGACAATTCAGTGCCTGAAGCGTGACCACGACTATGCGACTATGCCGACCTTTTGTACCTCAGCACCACCGTTGGGCTGCACCATCGCAACGACTGTCGGCATATTCCACGGGTCGGCATAAGACATGTAATGCCGACGTCGGCATTAAAAGTCCCCGACATACTTCGTGTTCACCGCCGCGGAGGTGAAGTCGCGGCTCAGCAGATCGGGCACCTTCTGGTTCGCCGGGTCGGCCACGGTGGTCCTCACCCGTCGCCGACGGCGGTAGCCGGTGATCCCCGCGGTGCGCATCACCCGGGCCACCCGCTTGTGGTTGACCCGCTCCGCCTCGGGGGCACCGTCGTTGAGCTCGGCGGTGATCCGCGGCGCACCGTAGGTGGTGTCGGTGGTGTGCACCGCTCGAATGCGCTGCGCAAGTTTGTCATCGGCCACTATTCGTGCCGTGCGGGTCACGGCGGCGTTGACCCAGGCGTAGAACGACGACCGAGCGACGTCGACGATCTGACATAGCCACTTCACCTCAAAGGTGTCGGAGTGGTCGGCAACGAACTGGAAGCGGCTCACCAGTTCGTCTCCCCGGCGAAATATTTCGCCGCCGCCCTCAGGATGTCGCGTTCGGTGTTCAGCTTCACCGATTCGACTTCCAGTTCGCGGACCCGCGCTCGCAGCCGGATGGCCTCCTGCTCGGGAGTTTCGGCCGGGCCGGGCGGCGCCTCGGTGTGGCCCCGCCTGCGGATCGCGACACCCGCGGTTCTGAGCCAGGCCGACAGGGAGCCGTGCGCGATACCGAGATCGCTGGCGATCTGGGCGACCGTGGCGCCCTCGGTCACGCGATACAGCTCGACTGCATCGCTACGAAACTCTTCGGAGTAATTTTTCCTTGCCATCGCGGTGGATCATCTCGCTTCCCCCGGCTGAAATCCGGGATCAAGCGTGTCCAACACGCGGGGCGAAGGCCCCAATGTCGCTCGGCTTGAAACGATGTTCGGCCCCGACACGGCGCTCCGTTCTTGCGAGCAGATAGCTACCATAGAAAAGGAGATGGCCGACAAGTACTTCGGGCCTGCCCAAGACCCTGGAACGGCTGAAGTGTTGTGAGCTCGATCGTGCCCCAGCGCGCCTGCCCAGCCATTCGGGCCTTGACCCCGGATGGTGGACACGGGATTTGTGGTTATGCGGCTTCGGGCAGCGTAGCGGGTGTGCGGGTCCTTTCGTAGGCGGCGGGGCTGACGTAGCGGCAGTAGGAGTGCCGTCGTTTCGTGTTGTAGCGGACCAGCCATCGGAAGACTTCGCGGCGGCACGTGGCGGCGTCATCCCAGCAGCTGTCGTCTTGGAGGATTTCGCGTTTGAGGGCGGCGTTGAACGATTCGGCAAGCGCATTGTCCGCGCTCGTTCCCACCGACCCCATCGACTGGACGACACCCAGATCGCGGCAGAGCTTGGCGAAATCCGTTGACGTGTACTGACTTCCGTGATCCGAGTGAAAGATGGACCCGATCACACCACTCCGTAGACTATCGGCGGCCTTCAACGCGTCCTCAACCAGCTCGGTGCGCATGTGATCGGCGATCGCCCACCCCGCGACCCGACGCGAACAGCAGTCGATCACCGTCGCCAGATACAAGTTGCCGCCGGCGGCCAGCGGCAAGTATGTGATGTCTTATGCCGACCCGTGGAATATGCCGACAGTGCTTGCGATGGCGCTCTCCTGCGCGGCTTTCGGGGCTGAGGGGTCGGCATATTCACAGGGATGTCAGCCAGGCCAGGATGTTGGGCGCGGGGCGGTAGATCCCGGGCTTGACGTTGGGTGGCCTGGTCCGGTCGATGGCGGCTTGTTTGATGGCCATGTCGGCGTGGAGGTAGGCGTCGGTGCTGTGGGTGTCGCTGTGCCCGAGCCATAAGGCGATTACGGAGACGTCGACTCCAGCGGCGAGAAGGTTCATCGCCGCGGTGTGGCGCAGGGTGTGCATCGTGACGTGCTTGGCGGTGAGGCTGAGACAGGTGGTCGTCGCGGTCGCGATGTGCGTGGCGAGGCGATGTTCGAGTGCGTCGCGGGACAAGGGTTGTCCGTGGGGGCCGCAGAACAGCGCGGAGCCTGGCCGGGTCATCCGTTCGGCGAGATAGGTCGTCATGGTGCTGGCGGTGGCTCTGGTCAGCGGGGTGATCCGTTGGCGACGTCCTTTGCCGGTGCAGGCGATGTGAGGGCCGGTGCCGAGGTGGATGTCGTCGTGGGTCAGTGAGCAGATCTCGCTGATCCGCAGACCGGTTTGCGCGGTCATGGCCAGCAGGGCGTGGTCGCGTCGCCCGGTCCAGGTGGTGGGGTCTGGTGCGGCCAGTAGTGCGTCGACCTCTGCGGGGGTCAGGAACTCGATGACGGGCCTGATTGTGCGTTTGGGTGGGATCGCAAGGACCTGGGTGATGGTGGCGGCGTGCTCGGGATGGTCGGGCAGAGCCCGGCCGAGCACGGAGCGGATCGCGGTGAGTCGGGCGTTGCGGGTTCTGCTGCTGTTGCCACGTTCGTGTTCGAGGTGGTCGAGAAACCCGGTGACGTGCGTGGCGGTGACGGCGTCGAAGTCGAGTGCGTCGGCGGGAATCCCGAGTGTCGCGGTCAGGTACTTCAGGAGCATCCGCCAGGTGTCGCGGTAGGAAGCGATGGTGTTGATCGACAGGTCGCGCTGGGTGTGGGCGAAGGTCGTGAAGTAGGTCTGCAAACTAATAGCCAAGGCGTTCACTGTATTTCACTTTCGGAGATGGGTTCGAGTTTGCTTGCGGCCAGGGCCATGAGTTCCCCGGTCGCGGTCAGGTACCAGTAGGTGTGGGCGGCGTCGGAGTGCCCCAGCCAGGTGGCCAGCAGCGAGAGCACCCGGTCGGGGTCACCGCCGTGGGCATAGGCCACGGTCATGTGCGCGGTGGCGAAGGTGTGTCTCAGGTCGTGCAGACGGGGGCGTGCCCTGCTCCGTGGGATGAGCCCGGCAGCCTCCCGGACTCGTTTGAACAGGGACTGAAATGACACGTAGACGTATCCGGTTCCCTTGCAGGTCACGAAGACCGGGCCGTGGGGGTCGGGGCGGGTGGCCATTCGGGCAGGCAGAGCGATGTACTGCCTGAGGGCGGCCGTCGTCGAGGGGTGCACTGGGACGCGCCGCTCGTCAGACTTCGCGGCCTTGATCGTCAGCAGGTCGTTGTGCTGGTCGATGTCGGGTACTCGCAGGTTCAGTGCTTCGCCGATCCGCAGGCCGGTAGCGGCAAGCAGACCGATGACGGTGCGCAGGGTCGCGGCGATCCGTTCGTCGGCGAACTCGGTGTCGCAGGTGGCAAGCAACGCATCGATGTCTTGTTGGCTGTAGATGAAGGGAACGGCTCGGGGTTTGCGGGCCGCAAGCAAGCCGTTGGGGATGACGGGGACATCGACATCGTCGGCGTGGAGGTAGGCGGCGAAGCGGCGCACCAACGACAGGCGGGTCGCCCACCATGAGGGGTGCGCGTCGGGGTTGAGCCGGGCCCACGTCACGGCATCATCGATGGTGAACGTCGTTGTCTGGCCTTGAGCTTCGAGCCAGGTGCAGAACAAGCCGACTTGGCGTTCGAGGTCGTTGAGCTGAAACCCCAGAGACCGGCGCAGCTGCAAGTACTCATCGAGTCGTTCGCGCAGTGTCCTCATCGCGGCACCTGCCCGAACGGGACGACCAACTCGCGCAACGATGCGAGGTCGACTTTCGCGTAGCCCATCGTGGTGACCGTGTAGGCGTGCCCCAGGAGCTCCTTGGCTTCGGTCAAGGAGCCACCTGCGGCCAACACGTCCATCGCGGCGGTGTGCCGCAGCCGGTGCGCGTAGATCCGGTCGATCCCCGCCAGATCCGATAACCGGGCGATGACCCCCGAGATGCCCGAGGTCGTCATCATCTGTCGGGGTGCCCGCAGCCGCACGAACACGGCCCGGTCCAGAGCGGGCGGCCGCAGCCGTAACCACGTCTCCAATGCCTGACCCACATCGACCGGGAGCGGCAACAGGTGCTCGCGACCCTTGCCGGTGACCCTGAGACGTCCACTTGCCCAGTCGATGTCGTCGATCCTCAGTTGGGCGGCCTCGCCAGCACGTAGGCCAAGGCGCACCAGGATCGTGACGAGTGCCCGGTCCCGCGCGCCGAGCGCGGTGGCCTGATTGCACACACTCAGCAAGGCCGCGACCTGATCGGTGTCCACGCCCCGCGGCAACGATCGCCGCGTCCCGGCAGCCTTGAGGATCCCGGCGGTCAGGTCCCGATCGAGGCGGCCGGTGCTCAACGCCCACCGCAGCAGGCAGCGGACAGATCCGACGATGTGAGCACGTGCAGCAACACCGTAGGGGCGTCCACGCTCAGCGACGTAGGCGTTGATGATCGACGCGTCCAGGCGCCGCCACTGTACCGAACCGTCAGCCGCCGTCAACACCTCCAGAAGGCCGGCCGCGTAGTGACAACGGGCCGCGATGGTCTTCTCAGTCAGTCCGCGCTGCTGCCGCATCCACGAACACCAGTCCACCACCGCGGACTTCACCGGCGTGAGTGAATCTATTTGGACCCCAGCCGAATTCAGATAGCCGGCGGCCATCAAGAACCTGCGTATGGTGCCGATCCAACGCTTCACTGTGGCGCACGGAAGATCTCGGGATCCCTCCACTTCGAGGAACCGGGCCAGCAGATCCTCATCGATGTCGTCGACCTCGACGCCCACCAGCTGCATCCACCAGCTCAGTCGTTCCAACACATTCACGACCGCGGCCGCCGAACCCGGCGAATAGCCCAGCCCGGCCAACCATCCCGAACACTCGCCCAGCACCATCGGCGCCAAAGGGCCCACCGGAACCCGCGGGACTCGAACCGGATACGACCGGGCCGTCGGCGATCTCTTCGTCACGGACCTCACCTCCAGACAATTCAGTGCCTGAAGCGTGACCACGACTATGCGACTATGCCGACCTTTTGTACCTCAGCACCACCGTTGGGCTGCACCATCGCAACGACTGTCGGCATATTCCACGGGTCGGCATAAGACATGTAATGCCGACGTCGGCATTAAAAGTCCCCGACATACTTCGTGTTCACCGCCGCGGAGGTGAAGTCGCGGCTCAGCAGATCGGGCACCTTCTGGTTCGCCGGGTCGGCCACGGTGGTCCTCACCCGTCGCCGACGGCGGTAGCCGGTGATCCCCGCGGTGCGCATCACCCGGGCCACCCGCTTGTGGTTGACCCGCTCCGCCTCGGGGGCACCGTCGTTGAGCTCGGCGGTGATCCGCGGCGCACCGTAGGTGGTGTCGGTGGTGTGCACCGCTCGAATGCGCTGCGCAAGTTTGTCATCGGCCACTATTCGTGCCGTGCGGGTCACGGCGGCGTTGACCCAGGCGTAGAACGACGACCGAGCGACGTCGACGATCTGACATAGCCACTTCACCTCAAAGGTGTCGGAGTGGTCGGCAACGAACTGGAAGCGGCTCACCAGTTCGTCTCCCCGGCGAAATATTTCGCCGCCGCCCTCAGGATGTCGCGTTCGGTGTTCAGCTTCACCGATTCGACTTCCAGTTCGCGGACCCGCGCTCGCAGCCGGATGGCCTCCTGCTCGGGAGTTTCGGCCGGGCCGGGCGGCGCCTCGGTGTGGCCCCGCCTGCGGATCGCGACACCCGCGGTTCTGAGCCAGGCCGACAGGGAGCCGTGCGCGATACCGAGATCGCTGGCGATCTGGGCGACCGTGGCGCCCTCGGTCACGCGATACAGCTCGACTGCATCGCTACGAAACTCTTCGGAGTAATTTTTCCTTGCCATCGCGGTGGATCATCTCGCTTCCCCCGGCTGAAATCCGGGATCAAGCGTGTCCAACACGCGGGGCGAAGGCCCTTCCGCATGTCGATCGCGGGCGAATCATTCAAGAGTTAGGCAACGGCGTAAGTGTGCCTATGGCTGACGAAATCGGGGCATTTGTGCGGCACGCTGTCCGCGTACTACCTCGACCGCGACGGCCTGCAGGTCGAGACCTTCATCGACACCCAGGTTGCCGACCTCAGCATCGAAGACATGGCCAGTGATCGCTTCGCCGCGAACCCGATCGGCGTTCCCGTCGACCTCGACGGCCTGACCGCCGCCTTTCTGGCGGGCGACTCGATCGCCGTCCTCCTCGAGCAGCCGCCGCTGCAAGATGGTCAGTTCGAGGCGCTCATCACCGCGATCCCCGCAGCACGCCAACACGTCTCGGCGTGACTAGCCGTGTGGGACCTGATGCTCTGCCACCGACAGCCCGAGGTCGAGTGCACTGGCGGCGAGTTTCAGATCGAAGGTCGCGACCGCCGCGTCGTGGTGCTCGGCCGTATAGAGCACGCAGCAGTCTGGCATCTTGAGGTGGGTGGTAGCCCGCAGTTCGCCGAGGCGGCGAGCGGCGCCGGCCGGTAGGTCCAGAGGTTCGACGTCGAGACGTGCCAGAAGTCGAGCGAGTCGGTCGGCCTGGCCAGCGCGGGCCGCGCCAACGTATACCTCGGCGATGGTGACGACGCTCGACGCAAACGGCTGCATGGCATGTGTCATCAGCAGATCCGTAGCCTCGACATGATGCACATCCGCCGACTCGAAGTGTGCGATCAACACGCTGGCGTCGAGCACGATCATTCGGGCCAATCTTCCCGCAGTGTTTTGAGGTAGTCCACGCCGAAGACCCCGGTCAACGCGCCGCCGGTCTCCGACACGGCTTGCCGACTCGCCAGTACAGCATCAGCGTCACTGTGCACGATCGCATTTCGCCCTTCGAGGATGAGTCGCCGGAGCAGCGCGCCGGGCTTGTCCGCGAGGTCGGGCCATGCACGGCGTGCCACCCCGAGCGCATCGGCGATGTCCTCGGTCTCGGTGATCGCGTGGCGTGGGTGACTCGTCGGCATGCCGAAGTGTACCACTGTGCCCAATGGTGTCACACCGAGCTTGGCGGCGCGGGCGGTAGACATTGTCGGCACCGGATAGCGCCGTGTCCTCCAGCTTTGGCTAGCCTTCGATTGCTGGCTGACCTGCGCGAAAGCGCCTATTCTCCGTGATCGTGAGTCAACGTCAGGACGAGAACGCCGACACCACGGATGGTCAGTCAGCCGAACCCCATCCCGCGGAGCCCCACGGCACCGGCACGGCATCGAAGCTCAACTGGTTGCGCGCCGGTGTCCTGGGTGCCAACGACGGAATCGTCTCCGTGGCGGGTCTGGTCGTCGGCGTGGCAGCCGCCACCACCGAGCGCGGACCGATCATGACCGCGGGCGTCGCGGGCCTGGTCGCCGGTGCCGTCTCGATGGCACTGGGCGAGTACGTCTCGGTCAGCACGCAGCGCGACACCGAGAAGGCCCTGCTCGAGAAGGAACGCCAGGAACTCGTCGATTCGCCGGCCGACGAACTCGCCGAGTTGGCGGCGATCTACGAGGGCAAGGGGCTCAGCACCGCCACCGCGTGGCAGGTCGCCGAGGAACTCACCGCGCACGACGACTTCGCGGCCCACGTCGACGTCGAACTGGGCATCGACCCCGACGCCCTCACCAACCCGTGGCAAGCGTCGCTGTCATCGGCCGTCTCGTTCACCGTCGGAGCGCTGCTCCCGCTGATCGCGATCATCGCACTGCCCCCGTCGGTGCGGATTCCCGTCACCTTCGTCGCGGTGCTGATCGCGTTGGCCCTCACCGGTTCCATCAGCGCGCGCCTCGGCGGCGCCGACCCGCGCCGGGCCGTCCTGCGCGTGACCCTCGGCGGGGCGATCGCGATGATCGTCACCTACGGCATCGGGCAGCTGCTCGGCGTGGTCGGGGTCTGACGAGGCTCGGTCGTCGCCAGGTCAACCGCTTGCCGCCCAACATGATTCGCCACGTCCGACCGTCCCCGCAGCAGCGCCACGCCCATGCCGATGAATGCGATGGCGGGCCCCGCCTCGGCGAGGGCGCGCGTGTAGGTGGGTAGCCCGGAGGCCGCGGCAACCAGAACGACTCCGCCGATCAGGCAGAATCCGGTCCACCGTGGCAGCACCCGGGCCTGGACGACGGCGATGCCGAAGGCCACTCCGCCGATCAGCATGATCGCTCCGTGTGCCGTCATCCATGGGCCGAAGCTCGCGGTCAGGGCCCGATAGTCCACGACGCCCTCGACCAATGCGTAAACCACTGTGCTGGTGAAGAACACGTAGGCGTAGGCGTAGGCCGTCGCACCGAACAAGCCCAGCCAGCCGATGCGAGGTCGTTGTGCAGCGAAGAGGCCGAGAACGAAGAGCGGGATCGTCGACTCGCCAAGGTAGGTGAGGACCAGGCGCGTCGTCGAGAAGTTCCCCTGCACCACTTCGACGACGTCGGAGATGAGGTAGACGGCCGAGAAGACGATTGCCGCCAGCCCGACGAGTTCGCCCAGACGTCGGTGGGTGCATGTCATCGGCCCATTGGACTGCGCCCCCTGGTCCAGCGGTAGAGCACAAGGTCCGCGGAGGCAAGAAGGGTCTTCGGCCTCTGGTGCCCGAGCGGGGTAGCGACGACTGTTGCACCCATCAGCTGCGGGCCATTCGGATAGCACCTCATCCGACTTCTCCCAGAACCACCACGAAGGGGACACCCCGATGAAGGCATTGGTTTATCACGGACCAGGGCAGCGCGCCTGGGAGGAAGTACCCGACGCGACCGTGCAACAGCCGACGGACGCCGTCGTGCGGGTCGACGCCGTCACCATCTGCGGCAGCGATCTGCACATCCTCAAGGGTGACGTGCCGGAGGTGACCGTGGGCCGGATCCTCGGCCACGAAGCCGTCGGCACGGTGACCGAGATCGGTTCTGCGGTAAACCGGTTGGCGGTCGGCGACCGCGTATTGGTGTCGTGCATCACCTCCTGCGGCAGTTGCCGGTACTGCCGCGAGGGCGTCTACGGGCAGTGCCTTAACGGCGGTGGCTGGGTTCTGGGTCACCTCATCGACGGCACGCAGGCCGAGTACGTCCGAGTACCGTTCGCCGACAACTCGACTCACCAGATTCCCGATGGCGTCACCGACGAGCAGATGATCGTTCTGGCCGACATCCTGCCCACCGCGTACGAGGTGGGCGTCCTCAACGGCAAGGTGCGTCCGGCCGACGTGGTCGCGATCATCGGTGCAGGCCCCATTGGGCTCGCCGCGATCCTCACCTCGAAGCTCTTCAGCCCCAGCCACATCGTGGCGATCGACATCGCCGACTCGCGGCTCGAGGCAGCCCGCAAGTTCGGGGCCGACATCGTGGTCAACAGCAGCCGTGACGATCCCGCCGACGTCATCGGTGAACTCACCGGAGGTCTGGGAGCCGACGTCACGATGGAGGCCGTCGGCCTGCCGGAGTCCTTCGAGCAGGCGGTCGACCTGGTCCGTCCCGGCGGGCACATCGCGAACATCGGGGTACATGGCGCACCGGCCACGCTGCACCTCGAGAGCATTTGGATCAAGGACCTCACCATCACCACCGGTCTGGTCGACACGTCGTCGACGCCGACCCTCATCGGATTGGTCGCCAGCCACCAGCTGGACACCTCACCGATGATCACCCACCGCTTTAAACTCGACCAGTTCGAGGAGGCCTACGACGTGTTCGAGCGCGCGGCCGAGACGGGTGCGCTGAAGGTCTTCATTACCGCGTAGCCGTCGGCGTCGGCCTTACGTCACCTCGTCGGTCCGCACCGTGAAGCTCGTCAAGGTGTTGGGGCCGAACGCATTACTCAACGCCACGTCCGCGGCGTCACGCCCCCGCGCCATCAACACCCTGCCGATCCGTGGCGTGTTGTTGCGCGCGTCGAACGTGTACCACTGCCCGCCCAGGTACACCTCGAACCAGGCGGCGAAGTCCATCGGGCCGTAGGGCGGCGGCATGCCGATGTCGCCGAGATACCCGGTGCAGTAGCGCGCGGGGATGTTCATGGCGCGACAGAAGGCCACGGCCAGATGGGTGAAGTCGCGGCAGACGCCGACCCGCTGGTTGAACGCCTCCAGCGCGGTGCGCGTATTGTCCGCCTGCTGATAGTCGAACGTGATGTGGTTGTGCACGTAGTCACAGATCGCTTGCACGCGATCCCAGCCGGTGGGCCCCTGCCCGAAGAGATCCCACGCAATCTGGGACAACCGGTCGGTATCGCAATACCTGCTGCCGAGCAGGAAGACGAGCGCCTCCTCCGGCAGATCGGGTACCGGAATCTGTTGCGCCTCACGGACGATGACGTCGGGCAATCCCGTGTCCTTGACGACGGCGTCGGCCCAGATGCGCGTCTCGCCCGCTGGCGCCACGATGCGGGTGCACCAGTTGCCGAAGCCGTCCCGATAGCCCGACATCGGCACCGGAGGGTCGACCATCAGGTTGTCCCGGCCAACCAGATCGGACACCCGGGTGTAGTGGATGCTGAGGGTGAGCATCATCGGAGTTGGCCGTGGGCAGTCGAAGACCATTTCGAAACCGACGTTAATCTTCATCATCAACCCCTATTCATCGTGACGGCACTCACCAGTGCAATTCGGGCAGATGCCGAAACACCTGCCGCGTCCCCTCGCCCCACTCCTGACTCAACGCCGTGAAGTAGGGATCGCCGACGTCGAACTTGCGTCGCAAAGTCACTGCGAGACTGTCTTTTTCGTAGCAGAGCAGATCGATTGGCATGCCCACCGACAAATTGCTGCGCATCGTCGAATCGAAGGACACCAGCACGCACTTGGCGGCATCGGCGAGGGGAGTGTCGCGCGTGAACACGCGATCGAGGATCGGCTTGCCGTACTTGGTCTCACCGGTCTGAAAGAAGGCCGTCTCGACGCCGGCCTCGATAAAGTTCGTCTCGGCGTAGATCCGGAACAACCGCATGGGCTCGCCGTCGATCTGCCCGCCGACGATGAACGACGCGTTGAAGCGGACTTCCTTCTGCGCGAGGTGACCGGCATCATGCTTCTCGATCTCGCGCATCGCATCGGCCACCAACCGCACGACGTCGAACATCGTGCGCGCGCCCATCACGTTGGTCGCCGCGTCGCCATCGGCGCAGCGCTGCCTCAGAACGCTGATCACGGCTTGGGTTCCGGCGAGGTTGCCCGAACTGAGCAGCACGATCACGCGGTTGCCGCGGCGCTCGAACACCGTCATCTTGCAGAACTTGAGGACGTTGTCCATGCCGGCATTCGTGCGTGAGTCCGAAGCGAAGATGATTCCGTCGTCGAACATGGCGCCAATGCAGTAGGTCAAGAAACAAGCCTTCGTGTGCGACGGTGTCGCCGATGCGGCGGATGTTCAATCGAGGTGACGCAATTGACGCTACACCGGGTGCCGTCCACACCGTCTAGTGTCGAACCATGCGCATAGTCGTCCTGGGTCTCGGTGTCCTCCTCGCCTGCTTCGGCGTGCTGTGGGCCCTGCAGGGTTTCGGCATCGTCGGCGGCAGCCCGATGTCCAACACCACCACGTGGTCCATCATCGGACCCATCACCGCGTTGATCGGCGTCGGCATCGCCGGTTTCGGCGCGCGGATGCGAAAGTAGCTGCCGCTCAGGGCAGTACTGGTGACTGGCAATCTCCACCGTTGAACGCGACTACGTGAGCAGGCCCTCGTCGATCAACCACTCGCGGGCGACCAGAGCGGGGTCGTCACCGTCGTTGTCGACCCGTGCGTTGAGCGCCAGCATGACCTCGTTGGTGACCTTCGGATTGAGCTGCGCGAAGATGTCGGCCAACTCCGGATGTGCGCTCAGCAGATCGCCGCTGATCACCTCGGTCAGGTTGTACAGCGGGAAGAACTGCCGGTCGTCCTCGAGCACCCGCAAGTCCAGCGACGGGATGCGGCCGTCGGTGGTGAACACCTCACCGAAGTTGCAGTCGCCGTCGGCCGTCGCGGTGTAGATGACACCCGTGTCGAGATTGGTGACCGTACCGAGCCGGTCGCGGGACAGGCCGTAGGCCTCCAGCATCGGCACGAATCCATCGTTGCGACTGGCGAATTCGCTCTCCACGCAGAACGTCAGCTCCTCGCGCGGCAGCCGCGCCAGGTCGGACAGCTTGGTGACGTTGAGCCGCTGCGCCTCCGACTCGCGGATCGCGAACGCGTACGTGTTGTTCATCGGCGCTGGCGGCAACCACGTCATGCCGTTCGCCTTGTCGGCATCGTTGACGGCCAGCCACTGCTGCGTCTCGTCCTTGATCGGCTGCTCGTTGCCCAGGTAGTTGATCCAGCCGGTACCGGTGTACTCGGGGGAGACATCGGCATCGCCGTTGAGCATCGCCTGCCGGACTCCGAAACTGCCCGGCGTGTTGGTCAGATTGGTGACGTCCGCCCCGGCCGCACCCAGAATGATCGACAGCATGTTGCCGAGGATCAACTGCTCGGTGAAGTCCTTCGCAGCAACTGTGATCTTGACCCCTTCGAGCGAGTCGTAGTGTTGGATCGCCCCCGGCTTCGCCTCCAAGACGGCTCCGCTCGCCGACCGCAGACCGCAGCCTGCGAGCACCACGCCCAGGAGTAGCACCACCCCATACGTCGACAACCGTCGCAACATGGCTCAGAGTCCCTTCGGCGAGGCGATCATCTCGACCACGCGCGCCAGCCAGTCGATGGCCAACGCGAGCGCGGCGACCAGGATCGCGCCGACGATCAGCGTCGTCGTCTGCTGCAGCTTGATTCCGGTCGTAATCAACTGGCCCAGGCCACCGGCTCCGGTGAAGGACGCCAGCGCCGCCGTTCCCACGATCAGCACCAACGCCGTGCGTACCCCGGCGATGATGACCGGCAGCGCCAGCGGCAGCTCGATCCGCAGCAGCGTCGACCGCGCCGACATGCCCATCCCGCGGGCCGCCTCGACCAGCCGGGCGTCGACGCCGTCGAGGCCCACCACCGTGTTGGCGATGATCGGCAGCGCGCCGTACACCGTCAGCGCCACGATTGCACCGACGCTGCCGATCCCGAAGAGCACCGCGCCGAGGGCGATCAGCCCGATCGCGGGGGCGGCCTGGCCGAAGCCGGCCACCGTGATGATCGGCTTGGCGAAGCGACGCATCGGCCCACGGGTCAGTGCCACGCCGACCGGGATGGCCACCACGCAGGTCAGCAGCGTCGCGGCGAGGCTGATCACCAGGTGCTCGCGCAGCAGGGTCAATAGCGCCGACACCGATAGCGACCGCTTCTCGGACTCCGAGATGTCGGCGACGTTGACGTAGATCAGCGCGGCGGTGACCGCCGCGACGCAGAGCAGCGGCTGCAGCACCCAGCGCAGCCGGCCCGGCCTGACGGACGCCGCCGAGGAGGCCTCCAGTTCGACCACGACGTCCGGGACGGCGGCCGTCACGACGCCGGCTCCACCCGGGCCGAGGCGCCGCGAAGAGCACCCATCGCGTCCATGATGGTCTCGACGCCGATGACGCCCTGGTACGCATTGCGGCGTCCGGTCACCACGACCACGCCGTGCGACGACGTCAGCATCGTGTCGAGCGCGTCGTTCAGCGTAGAGGCGAGGCTGACCACCTCGAGGTTCTCGTTGCGCGGCACGGTCGTCAACGCCTTCGGGTCGGCCAGCTCGTCGACGGATAGCCAGCGCTGCGGACGGTCCAGGTCGTCGAGCACGATCACGTACTCCCGGTCCATGCCCCGGGCCGCCCGCACGGCCTCCGCTGGATCGCCGCCGACCCGCGCGACGGCCGCCTCGTTGAGGTCGACGTCGCGGACCCGGGTCAGGGTCAGCTGCTTGAGGGCCGCTCCATGACCGACGAAACCTCGGACGAAGTCGTCGGCCGGGTTGGCCAGGATCTCCTCGGGGGTGTCGTACTGGACGATGCGGGAGCCCTGCTGCAGGATCGCGATCTTGTCGCCGAGCTTGACCGCCTCGTCGAAGTCGTGGGTGACGAACACGATGGTCTTGCGCAGCTCCTCCTGCAGCCGGAGCAACTCGTCCTGCAGCCGCTGCCGGGTGATGGGGTCCACCGCACCGAACGGCTCGTCCATCAACAGCACGGGTGGGTCGGCGGCCAGCGCCCTCGCCACCCCGACCCGCTGCTGCTGCCCGCCGGAGAGCTCGCGCGGGTAGCGGTCGCGGTACTTGCCCGGTTCCAGGTTGACCAGCTCGAGCAGCTCGTCGATGCGGGCCGAGATGCGCTTGCGGTCCCACTTGACCAGGCGCGGCACGATCGCGATGTTGTCGCCGACCGTGAGGTGTGGAAACAGCCCGGCGCCCTGGATGACGTAGCCGATGTGGCGGCGCAACTCGTCGGCGTTGCGGTGGGTCACGTCGTCGTCACCGATGAAGATGCGACCACTGGTCGGCTCGATGAGCCGGTTGATCATCTTCATCGTCGTCGTCTTGCCGCAGCCCGACGGACCGACCAGCATCACGATCTCACCGGCCGCGATCTCGAGCGTGATGTCGTCGACCGCGGGTGGGGTCTTCGGGTCGTACTGCTTGGTGACGCCTTCCAGCCGGATACGGGCGCCGCCGTTGGACTGCGCACGGGTGTCAGACACGAATCCCCCTCGGGGTGGTGAGTCGGGTGATCAGGTTGAGCACGGTGTCGAGGACGACGGCCAGGATCAGGATCCCGACGGTGCCCGCGACGATGGAGTTGGTGGCGTTCGCCCCGCCGGTGCGGGAGATGCCGGAGAAGATGTAGCCGCCGAGCCCTGGGCCCAGCGCATAGGCGGCGATGGCGGCGATGCCCATCAGCATCTGCGCCGAGACCCGAACGCCCGTCATGATGACCGGCCAGGCGATCGGCAGTTCGAGGCGCACCAGGGTGGTCAAACGGCTCATTCCCATGCCGCGCGCCGATTCGACGAGTGCGGGATCCACGCCATTCAACCCGACCAGGACGTTGCGGAGGATCGGCAGGAAGCCGAAGAACACCAGCATGATGACCGAGGGCAGCACACCGATGCCGACGATGCCGACGAGCACGCCG
Organism: Mycolicibacterium sp. TUM20985; assembly: GCF_030295745.1. Lineage (NCBI taxonomy): Bacteria > Bacillati > Actinomycetota > Actinomycetes > Mycobacteriales > Mycobacteriaceae > Mycobacterium > Mycobacterium antarcticum. The sequence continues at coordinate 2,791,074 of NZ_AP027291.1, read as the reverse complement.
AGTAGGGCATACGAGGGGATCGTGAGCCCGATGGACGTCAGCGCGTTGCCGAACGCCAGGCCCCACCGCGAGTGGTAGACGAGGACGCCGACCGCGATGGCGGCGGCGGTGGCCAACAGCAGCGTCTGAACGACGAGGCTCATGTGCTGATAGGCCAGGAACGAGAGCACCGACCACCGGTCGCTGACGAAGTCGATGAACCCCATGTCGTTGGTCTGGCCCTCCGTGTGCCCAATATGCTTTGCCCAAAATGCCAGGACGCGTGTACCCAGCGTTTGCCAAGACAAAACCCGGACGGTCGCCAGCGGCGGCCGTCCGGGGGTCTGGAGCGGGGAAACGGATTGTCTAGATGGTGATGGGACCCGCGTCGGGGGCGGGCGGAAGCTCCGGTCCAGGAGGCGGCGCCTCGGGTCCGGGCGGCGGTGGCGGCAGCTCGGCGTTCACCACGTCGACCGCAGGGATGTCGGCGGGGCCCGGCGCCGGGGGTGCCGGCGCGAACGGGTCGAACGGGGGCGGCGGAGCCATCGGATCCTCGACGGGCTGTGGCTGCGCGACCGGAAGGTACATGTGCCGCGTGAACTGCGGCTGGAAGGCACCGCCGCCACCTACCCGGACCCCGCGGCCGCTCTCACCGGAGGACACGGGCGTGCCGTCGGGCAGCGTGACCGCCGTATGGCCGGAGTTCCAGCCGATGTTCAAGGCGCCGGGCTGGGTGCCGTATTGAAAGCCGCGGGCCAGCAGGGCCTGCTCCTCGTTGCCGGTATGGAAACGATCGCCGTAGATCGGTCGTCCGGTAGCCGCGTTGGCCACCCATGACACCAATCCCGAGCAGTCCGTACCGGAGGGCGAGTCGCCCCCAGTGCGGTACGGCGTATCCGAAACTTGATTGACCAGAGTCAACAGGGCTGTGGTCGCAATAGCATCGATCATGACTTTGGACGCTAGCAATGGGATTTGATCAACACCAAAATGTGTGGCAGCACTCACGATTGACTTGCGCGATGGCCTGCGTCGCAAATTCGCTTGCAGCAGAGCCGGTTCGACTCACCGACGGCCGTCGATTCCGATCCCGATTGCAGCGTAATGCAATTCGCCAAATGCTAAGGCCATGTGGCGAAAGTGCATGTCAGAGACCACTTCCGCTTCTTCTGAATCGGTCAAGCAAACGGGGGTGCTGCCAATGAAGAGCTCGGACAACCGCTTTCAGTCCAGGCATGACGAAACGTGCGTCCCATCAACGAAAGACACCCATTCCGCCGTCGACCATGATGGTCTGGCCCGTGATGAACGCACCGTCAGCACTGATCAGGAACGCCACTACCGCTCCAATGTCCTCACGAGTGCGTCCGACCCGTCCCAGCGGCACCCCGCGAAGCGCCCGGTCATAGTCCTTGGGCGCAATGTCCTGCCAGAACTGCACACCGGGGGAGTCCGCGAATGGCCTCCTTCGCCGCACCATAGGCCGCGAAGCGCGATTGACCACCGGTTCCCGAACCCGACCCGAGGTTGACGATCACTCCCTCACCCGCGGTCCGACGTCGAAGACCAGGTCGTAGTCTTCGGACGTGATGTCCACCAACGCCTTTGGCTCATTCGTGGCAATGGCGTTGTTCACCAACGCATTTACCCGGCCGAACCTGCTCAGTGCCGCATCGACGATGATCCCAGGACTGTCGGGATCTCGCAGGTCGGCGATCAGGGACGCGGAAAGCCCAGTAGCCGAGGCGATCTCGTCCATCGTCGCGGCGAGCACATCGGCGTTGTTGTCGACCAGTTGCACCGAGGCGCCGCGCTCGAGGAGTGCGCCGGCGATACCCTTACCGACGCCCTGCGCCGCACCCGTCACGATGACCACGCGGTCGGACAGCGCACCGCCACCCGCGCGCTGCACCGCCATGGCGTCAACCTACCGTCCGGAACGTCTAGAGAAGGTAGGTTCTCCCCGTGGCACGAAGCGGCAGTTGGTGGCTCACTCGCAGCGAGCACGTCGTGTCCGACGTGGTGCCCGCCGAGCCCGCCGCAGTCCGCGACTTCTACTGCGATCTGAACAACATCGTCAAGCTGCACCCGCTGGTCGTCTCGGTGGAGGCCCTACGCCGCGATGAGACCGCCGAGGCGTACACGCAGATCTATCGAGTCCGTGACCGCATTCCCGTCGGACCGTTCACGCTGGGGATCACCTACACCGCCACGGTGCACGTCCCGCGCAGCGGTGACGTGCTCACCGAGGCGCGGCAGTTCCCCCACGTCCGCCTCGCCGGAGTGGTGTCGTTCGAGCAGGTGGAGGGCGGTACCCGCGTCACCGAGCGGCTGGTCGTCGAAGCGCCGCGACCACTGGCCGCGATGACCGCCAGAGAAGCGGTCGAGGCGCATGCCGAGATGCTCGCGGGCATCGGTCGATGTTTTCGCTGAGGCCTACGCGGGCATCTTCGGTGGGCGTGCGCAGCTACCCTGCGTAGCATTGCTGCGGCCCATGCAACAGCGACGCCCGCGTGGCGCAGAGACGAGGAGGCGCCGTGAGTGCGAACCAGCAGAAGCAAGACTTGAAGCCGCACTTCGACGACATTCAAGCCCATTACGACCTGTCCGACGACTTCTTCCGGCTGTTCCTCGACGAGACCCAGACCTACAGCTGCGCCTACTTCGAGCGCCACGACATGTCCCTGCACGAGGCGCAGCTGGCCAAGATCGACTTGTCACTGGGCAAACTGAACCTCGAGCCGGGCATGACGCTGCTCGACATCGGCTGCGGGTGGGGCGCCACCATGAAGCGGGCCGTCGAGAAGTACGACGTCAACGTCGTCGGCCTGACCTTGAGCCGCAACCAGGCCGCCCACGTCGAGAAGCTCCTGGCCGACCTGCCGACTGAGCGCAGCCGCCGCGTCGAGCTGATGGGCTGGGAGGAGTTCGACGGCCACGTCGACCGCATCGTGTCGATCGGCGCGTTCGAACACTTCGGCTACGACCGGTACGGACGCTTCTTCGAGATGGCCCACCAGGCGTTGCCCGATGACGGCATCATGCTGTTGCACACCATCACCCGCGCCGGCCCCGAGGAACGCGAAGAGCTCAACCTCCCGGTGACCATGTCGTTGCTGCGGTTCACCAAGTTCATCAGCGACGAGATCTTCCCCGGCGGCCAGATCCCCGTCATCGCCGAGGTCGAGAAGTTCTGCGCCGAGATGGACTTCACCATCGACCGGATCCACAAGCTCGGCCCGCACTACGCCAAGACCCTCGACATCTGGTCGGCAGCGTTGGAGGCCAGGCGGGACGAGGCGATCGCCCTGCAATCCGACGAGGTCTACGAGCGGTACATGAAGTACCTGACCGGCTGCGCGGACCTCTTCCACAGGGGCTACACGAACCTCTGTCAGTTCACGCTGTCGAAGTAGCTTTACAGATCGCTCGAAAAGTGTCACGCTCGAGGCTGATGCCGCGGTAGGGTCGACCAACCCCACGATCAGCCCAAGAGGTGGAATGCGATGAGCGCACGGACGTTTGGTGACAGCACCAAGACCAACTCGACCGGGCCGGGCAGATACCTGCTCGACGTCACTGCCTCCGACGTCGTCGACCTGGTGCGCTCCGCCGGCGGCTGGCTCTTCGACCGGTCCATGGCGGGCTGGGACGTCAACGTCGTGGTCACCGGCGACGGCGACCCGCGCCCGTTGCACATCCTCGGCGTGGGCACCTCGCCGCGGGAACCCGACGACGACGCCGGAGCACCCACTCAGTTGGTGGCGTTGGCCGCCTCCGCCGAGGCCGTCAACGCCGACTCGGCGCTGCGGGCGGACGTCTTGCACGCCATGAAGCGCGGCATCGGCGAGGTCCTGATCTGGGGCCACGGCCGGCCCGACGGCATCGAGCGCGGTCTGGACGTCGTGGAGCACGAACTCAGCTCCGCCGGTCGCGTGTTCAAGGGACATGCCCTGGCGGCGCTCGGGCTCTCGGAAGCCGTCGGCCCCACGGAGACCTTCCGTGGCCGGACCAGCCTCCGCGCCTACTCGGACCTGACGCCGGCGGTCGCGACGTCCTTGGCCCAGCGGTAGTCGGCCTTGCCCGCGGGGGAGCGCACCACCTTCGACGTCGTGATGAACGCCTTCGGGATCTTGTAGCGCGCGATCGAGGTACGGCATACCTCGACGAGCTCCTCGTCGGTGGCCTCGGCACCCTCCGCGAACTGCACCACGGCGACCACCTCGCTGCCCCACCGATCCGACGGCCGACCGACGACGACGACGTCGTACACGCTGGGATGCGCGGCGATCGCCCGCTCGACCTCTTCGACGAAGATCTTCTCCCCGCCGGAGTTGATGGTCACCGAGTCACGGCCGAGCAACTGAATTCGCCCGTCGGGCAACACATTCGCTCGATCACCCGGCACCGACCAGCGCACCCCACCGATCGTCGGGAAGGTCTTGGCCGTCTTCGCCTCGTCGCCCAGGTACCCCAGCGGAATCAGGTCGCGGCGGGCCAGCCAGCCCCGGCCCTCGCCCGGCTGCAGCACCCGGTCGAGCTCCGCGGACACCACGGCGGTGTCGGACTGCGGGGTGAAGGTGGCCGCCTGGGTCTCGGTACCCGCCGTCGTCGCGGTGCTCATCTGGGCGCCCGACTCCGAGGCACCGACCGCGTCGAGCAGCATCAGATGCGGCAGGGCGGCCAGGATGCGCTCGCGGACCGTCGGAGACAGCGGGGCACCGCCGTTGGTGATGGTGAACAAGCCCGACAGGTCGTAGTCACCGGCCTCGATCTCGTCGAGTAGCGGCCGTGCGATGGCATCGCCGACCACCGGCAGGCTGAGCACCCTCTCCTCGACGGCCAGCCGCAGCACCTCGGCCGGCCGCATCCGCTCGACGTCGTCGGGGATGACGATCCGGCCGCCCATCGTGACGGCGTTGAAGGCCGCCCACTGGGCGGCGCCGTGCATGAACGGCGGGATCATCATCATCGACATCGCGCCCGCCGAGGCGCGCGCCTTGTCGGCGAGTTCGTCGTAGGAGGCCAAGGGCTGCTCACTGCCCCACGGTCGGCCGCCCATCGAGGACAGGAAGATGTCGTGCTGACGCCAGAGCACACCCTTCGGCATGCCGGTCGTGCCACCGGTGTAGAGGACGTAGAGGTCCTCGCCCGACGGTGTCGGCAAGCCCCCGTCGGGTCGGGGGGTGGCGAGGATGGTCTCGTAGTCCACGGTGCCGGGCAGCAGGTCATGACCGGAGTGGTCGGCGACCTGGATGAGCACCCGCAGGTCCGGCAGTTGGTCGCGGATCGCGGCCACCCGCGGGGCGAATTCAGCGGGGTACACCAACGCCCTGGCCCGCGAGTCGGTGAGGAGGTAGAGCAACTCGTCCTCGACGTAGCGGTAGCTGACGTTGAACGGCGCAACCCTGGCCCGAAACGAGCCGATCATCGCCTCGAGGTACTCGTTGCCGTTGCGCAGGTAGATGCCGAGGTGGTCCTGCCCGGATTCGTGACCCGCCAGCGCATCCCGTTCGGCGTGGCAGCCGAGGCCGACCGACGTCAAGTAATTGGCGAAACCCTCGACGCGGCGGTCCACCTCGCCGTAGGACAGCCGGCGACCACGCCAGACCAGGAACGTCTCCTCCGGGATCGCCTGGGCGACCGTGCCGAAGACGTCGGAGAGATTGAAGTTAGTCCCACTACCCATGGCAGTCGACCATACAGGTGTGCGACATCCGTATGGCCGCGGTTCGATCAGCCGGGGAAGAACCCGGCTCCGGTCAACGTGCCCGGCTGCCAGCCCTGCGCCCCGAGGCACACCATCGGGCGGCCGTCGGGCGCCTGAGCGGCACCCTTGGGGCCATCGCACGGCGCACCGATCTCCTGGACGCCCTTCAGCGGGTACGACGACACCCAGAAACCGGTGTACACCGGCGGCCACTGGTTCGGGATGTAGTGGCACACCACCGTCGATCCGCCGCGGCTGCGACCGAACGTGAACAGCTGATAGTTGTCACACGGCGCACCGAGGCCGGCGTCGTAACGCATGCCGGGCACGTCGGTGGCCGACGTGTCGTAGAGGCCAGGGTTGTCGGGGAACATCGGACCCGGGTCGGCCACTGCCGACGGCGCCAGTGCGATGGCCGCCCCGGCGACCGCCGCGGCGACCGTCAGTTCGCGAAACATGATGATGAGCCTCCTGGAGCACGCCGACGTTGCGGGCAAAGCCTAACGGGTTCCGCCGGGGAGCCGTGCGCTTTCGATCGAGGCGCTACCGCGGGTCACTCGCTGTCGAGGACGCTCACTGCGATGCCGTACGGCAGGAACCGCACCTTGCGGCCGGCGTCGGTGTTGTTCTTGTTGGCGCGCAAGGCGTCCAGCTCCGTCGGGTACACCTCTTCGATGTGGGCGCCGCCCTCGTCGTCGACGGTGTAGATCGACCAGACGCCGTCACCCGTCTCGCCCGTCGTCTCCGGCTCGGACTTCGTCCGCGGGCCCCTGGTGAACTCGTCGAGCAGCGTCGCCCAGCCCGCCTGCTTGCCCAGCCGGCCGATGGCGTCCTTCAGACCGTCGCTCGCTTCCCGCATCGCGCGGTCGAAGTCCTCGGGGTCGATTCCGAACGGATTCTGGCTCATGACGTGCTCCTCGTCTGCGCCGACTCGACACCGACGCGCATCCCACCAGTGTGCAGGTCGCACGCGAAGTTCGCCACGACGCTCCCGGGCGGCCACCGACGGTGGTAAGTGAAGGGGTATGTCCGCAACCCAGGCCGAGATGATCGCCGCCGTCGAACGGTCGCCGTTGGCCGCGGGCGCCCACGACCGGGCGGGGTGGGTCGGCCTGTTCGCCGCGGACGCCCGCATCGAAGATCCCGTCGGCTCCCGACCGCATCGCGGGCGCGCCCAGATCGGACGCTTCTACGACACGTTCATCGGCCCGCGGGACATCACCTTCCACCGCCATCTCGACATCGTCAGCGGGTCGACGGTGATTCGCGACCTGACCCTGGAGGTGCGCATGGGTCCGTCGGTGACCATGCAGATCCCCGCCATCCTGCGTTACGACCTCGACGAATCGCTGAAAATCGATCGTCTGCAAGCGTATTGGGAACTCCCCGCGATGATGTGGCAGTTCGTGCGCAGCGGCTTCGGCGCCCTGCCCGCGGGGCTGCGGCTCTCGCGGGCGCTCCTGCGGAACCAGGGCGCGACCGGGACGGCGGGGTTCCTGGCCGGCTTCGCCGGCGCGACCAGCCGCGCCAAGCAACACGTGGCCGGCCTGCTCGACGACGCCTGCGCGGGCGACCAGGTAGCCGTCAAGCGACGGCTATCCGGCGCGCACGTCACCGGCGGAGACCTCGAGCACCTCGGCACCTCCGAACTGGTCGCCCGACTGCACGGCGCGCAGTGGGACGGGATCATTCGGGCCGGGCACTCCGTGGCGGCCAGAGTGCAGCGCGACGGTCACCGGATGATCCTCTTCGCCGACGTCGACACCCGACCGACGCGAACCCGAGCGGTGAGAGTGTTCGCCGACGACCAGTGGACGTGACAAGGTAACTGGACCATGTCTGACTACGACACCATGACCTACGAGGAATTCGGCCGCAGGTTCTTCGAGCTCGCGGTGACCGAGCAGCGCGTCGGCGCGGCGATCGGGCAGATCGCGGGCGAGGAATTCTCCATGGGCCCGATGGCCCAAGGTCCGGGCAAGATCGCGAAAGTCACCGCGAAGGTGAAGGTGCAGGATCCTTCGGTGACCCGGGAGCTCGGCGAAGTGATCACCTTCGACATCCGCATCCCGCTGGAGATCGAACTGGTCATCGATCTGCGCATCGACAAGCCCCGCTTCAAGGTCTTCGGCGAGATCGCCCTGAAGGCCACCGCGATCGCCGTCAACGAGCTGGCGTTGGTGCTCGACGTCGAGAAGCCTCGCCCGTCCGACATCTCGATCCACATCACGTCGACGACGCTGCGCGCCGAGTTGGTCCGGATCGTGGGCGGCGTCGACGCCGAGATCAAACGTTTCATCGCCCAGCACGTGGCCGGTGAGATCGACAGCCCCGAGTCCCTGAAGGCGAAGGTCATCGACGTGGGCGGCCAGATCGACGAAGTGTGGACCGGCGTCTGATTGGCCGGATTCCACCGCTGCGCCGTACTCTCGTCGGCGTGAGCAGCACATCATTGACCGCCCGCCTCGCCGTGGTGGCCACCGGCGCCCTCTGCGCCGCCGTCGTGGCCGCGGCGCCCGCGTCCGCCGACCCCACCACCGACTTCGTCGATTCGCTGGGCACCGCGGGCATCGGCATGGTCGATCCCGGCCAAGCCGTCGAACTCGGCCGATCGGTGTGCCCGATGCTGTCGCAGCCCGGCCAGGACATGGCCGACACCGCCGCGAGGGTCGCCGACGCCGGCGGCATGTCGCTGGGACCCGCCACCATGTTCACGGGGCTCGCGATCTCCGCCTTCTGCCCGAGTGTGATGACCTCGCTGGGCAACGGCGAGTCCCCGATTCCGCTGGGCCTACTCAACAGCCTCGGCGGCTTCGGGTTCTAACTCGACCGCCACGGGTTCCAGCCGCGGCCGCTTGGGCTCGCGGTCGTTCCCGCTGGACAGCCCGCGTAGGTGTCGCCAAATCCACGGCATCAACAGATTCTGGGTCCACATCGCCTGGGAGTACATCCGGGACCGAACGTTCGGCGTGAGCACGTCCGGTTTCGACACGGCCCAATCATGATTACTGCCATGCAGTTCCAGCGCCTCGGCGGCGGCCGCAGCGAAGAGTTGGTGCCCCGCGGATGACCCGTGCACGCGGTCGGCACTCCACACGTCCGGATCGCCCATCGACTCCGCCGCGTAGAGGTCGACGAGCCGGAAGCCGTGCCGTGCCGCCGCCGCCCGGATGACCGCGTTCATCTCCACCACGCGGTTGCCGAGCACGCGGCCCACCGGCAGTATCTGCTCGAGATCGGGAAACGTGGTCGTCACGACCGTGGCGCCCGTCTCGGCGAGCCGGTCGTGCAGCAGGTCGATGTCCTCGAGCGCGGATCCGAAGGTCTTGCCGGGGCGGGTCACGTCGTTCATCCCGATGCAGCTGGTGATCAGATCGGGGTGCATCTCGACGGCCGCGGGCAACTGATTGTCGAGGACGTCACGGATGCGCCGCCCGCGGACGGCAAGGTTCGCGTAGCGGACGCCGGGGTGGAGTTCCTCCAGCCGATCCGCCAGTCGGTCGGCAAAACCCCTGACCCCGGCGGTGTCGTCACCGTCCCACAGGCCCTCGGTCTGACTGTCCCCGAGAGCCACGTACCGGTGGTAAGACTCAGCCGCCACGAGGGCACTCTAGCGGCGAACTCCGGATTGCACTCGGCACGCCACTCCGACGCTCGGTAAACCAGGCACATGCCAACCGGTTACGGCGATCTCTGGTGCCGCGGGAGGATCATCACCGGCACGGGGGCGTGGCGCAGGATCTTCGAAGCGGCCGAGCCGAGGAAGACGTGAGCGGCCGGTCCTGCCGCACCCGAGCCGAGAACCAGCACGTCGCCCGCCTGCCAGGGCACGGCCTCCACCGCTTCGCGCCAGTCGTGACCGCTGCCGACCACCACGTCCACATCGGGCACCGGGATGCGGGCGCGAACGACGTTGAGCTGCTTGACGATGTCGTCGTAGGTCCGCTTCGACCACTGCTGCACGACGAGGTCCTCGGCCGACGTCTCGATGGACCCGGCGAACACCCGGACCGGCCGCACCGCGAACGTCACGATCCGCAGCGGTACCGACCACTCCTTGGCGAGTTCGGCAGCCGCCGCAACGAGCCCGTTCACGTCGGCCTCGCCGCCATACGCTGCACTGAGTCGACGCACCGGCGTGGTTCCCGGGGCATAACCGCGAGGCGCGATGGCGACTGGAACCGCCGCGGTGTGGACGAGCCTCTCCGTCACGCTGCCGAGGCCCACCCGGCCCAGCAGACCCGACGACGACGACCCGACCGTGACGAGGTGCGCCTGGTGCATGGCCGCCAGTTCGATCAAACCCGTGGGAATCGAGGTCGACTGGTGGACCACGGTCGAGATGTCGAGACCGTCGGCCAGGTCGCCCACCACACGGTCGAGCGACCGTGCGGCCTGCGCGGTGACGTAGTCCAGGTACTCGTTCTCGACGGGGTCGTTCTTGGGTGGCCACGGCCGTTCGACGATGGCCGTCGCGATGATCTTGTCGCCCGTACCGCGGGCGACCTGGGCAGCGAGGTTGAGCGGCGCGGGACCCTGTCTGCTCGAACTGAAACCGGCGATGATGGTCATCGGAGCGATCCCTCAGACCACGACCGGAGCGGCCACGACGTGTGTCACCGGGACACCGTGCTCCGCCCGGGCGCGGTCCACGACGTCGAACCGGTGCCACACCGAATCCTCGGGGGGCAGCGTCGCGATGACGATCTGGTCCGGATGGAACGAGTCCACGCCCTTGGCGAGGGCCCGCAGTGGTCGGTAGTCCCCGATCTCTCCGTCGGCATCGAGGTGCTCCGTGCGAAGGGTCGCCAGGGTGCCGTCGAGCCGCTGCTGGGCGACCTTCAGCGTCGCCTCCCGAAGGTCCAGCGGACCATGCGACGCGGCGGTACCCGCCTCGATCGGGCTGGCCGGGACGACGACGAAGTAGGTCGTGGCACTGTCGGCGTCGATGCGGCGCAACTCATCGAGCAGTTCCTGGGACTGGACCTGCTGATTGGCCAGCACCAGCACGCGGTGCGGCCGTCCCTTTGCGACCGCGCCCTCGACCTCGGGACGACGGTTGATGAACCACCGATTCGCGAAGTAGACCAGGATGACGACCGCCCACGACAGCAGGCTGAGCATCAACGCATCCCGGTTGCCTCCACCCTGTACGAACATCTGCACCAGGATCGCCAGGATCGCGACGGCGGTGATGATGGACAGCACCGGGAAGAGCCACATCTTTACCGTGAGCTCCGAGTCTTCGGTGCGCCGCCGCAGCACGATCTGGGAGATGGCGATCAGCAGGTAGACGAACAGGATGATCGCGCCGCTGGAGTTCAGCAGGAACGCGAAGATGGTGTCCGGTGAGACCGCCGCGGCGATCACGCAGAGGAACCCGATCACCGAGGACGTGAGAATCGCGACGGCAGGCACCCCGCGACGAGTCACGCTGACGAGTTGGGCGGGCGCTTCGCGGCGGGCGGCTAGGACGAACAGCATGCGCGAGGCGGTGTACATCCCGGAGTTCAGACAGCTGAGCACCGCGGTCAGGACGACGGCGTTCATGATGTGGTCCGCGTAGGGGATGCCCATCTCGGTGAACGCCGCGACGAAGGGCGATGCGGCCACCCCGTCGTCGTTCCACGGCAGGATCGTCACCAACAGGAACGCCGAGCCCACGAAGAACACCGCGATGCGCACGATCACCGAATTGGCGGCCTTCGCCACTGCACGTTCGGGATCCGACGATTCCGCTGCCGCGATGGTGGCGATCTCTGCGCCGACCATCGAGAAGATCACCGTGACCACACCCACCGTCACCGCCATCGCGCCGAACGGAAAGAAGCCGCCGTGGCTCCACAGGTTCGAGAAGTCCATCGACTTGTTCGGCCACAGCCCCAGCACGAACAGCGCGCCCAGCCCGATGAAGGCGATGATGGCCGCGACCTTGATGCCCGCGAACCAGAACTCGAACTCTCCGAACGAGGACACGGAGAACAAGTTGGTCGCGGTCATCAGGATCATCAGCACCAACGCGGATAACCACAGCGGGATGTCGATCCAATACTGGATGACCTTGGCACCGGCAATCGCCTCGAAGCCGACGACGATTACCCAGAAGTACCAGTACAGCCAGCCCACCGAGAAGCCAGCCCAGTTGCCCATGGCGTTGCGGGCATAGTCGGCGAACGATCCCGTCGATGGGTTGGCCACCGCCATTTCCGCCAGCATGCGCATGACCATGATGATCAGGACGCCGGCGAGGGCGTAGGTGATGAACGCGCCCGGTCCGGTATCGCCGATGACCACACCGGAGCCGACGAACAGGCCGGCGCCGATGACGCCGCCGATGGCGATCATCGTCAGCTGTCGCTGACTGAGGGCCTTCTGCAGGGTTGGGGTCGCGCCCATGTCATCCTCCTGTGCAGCGTGGGGTGAAAGAATTCATGCGACGAAAAGGCATGTACAACAGAATCTTTGAACTAGTTGATTCGCACATCTCAACCGTCCCGCCCCAGACGCATACCCGGTCGTGGCACCAGCGCCACCGCCCTAGGTTTCCGAGCCTAGGCCTCCGGAACCCCGACCGTGCGATATTGGACATCGCAAGGGATTCAAGCTGATCCACGTGACAGGCCTCGACCAAGCAGTTGGACACGTCCCCACGGAAGTCCCGGTACGGCTGCTTCGCTCTGCCGCTGGGAAATCGGATGTCACCGGTAATGCCGAGTTGCAGAGGCGGTCACGCCACCGACTCGCAGTCCGGCTCGCGGTGGGTATGGGAAGCTTAGGTATGCCAGAACGCCCGGACGCGGATGCAGTCGCGAATTTCCTTGATGCACAGCGATTTACGCGCGAGCAAGTGTTCGCCGACCCGAGCCCCGTGCCGCAGGCGCCCGGCGCGTACGGATGGTGGTTCCGCACGCTTCCCACGGCCGTCGACGCAGCCGGCTGCGAGGTGCGCGACGGGCTGACCCTGCTACACGTCGGGATCAGCCCGACGCCGCCGCCCGCGAGTGGGAAGCGGCCCGCGAGCCAGGATCTTTACAAGCGGATCCGCTATCACTTCGGGGGCGCCAGGGGCAGTGCCGAGGGTTCGTCCCTGCGGAAGACGCTCGGGGTGCTGCTGGCCTCCGAGCTCGGTCTGGAGCTGCGCCGCGTGGGCTCGGGCAAACAGATCACGCTGGCGGGCGGCGAGGCCGTGCTCACCCAGTGGATGGCGGAGAACACGCTGGTGTCGTGGGTGGTGCGGCCCGAGCCGTGGCTGTTCGAGGACCAGCTGACCGCGGACCTCGTCCTGCCACTGAACCTGCAGGGCGACAGCGCATTCCAGCAGGAGTTGAAGCGACTGCGGCGAGACGCCGTGCTGAAGGCCAACAAGCTGCGCATCCTCAAGGAGTGGTAGTGCCGCGGACGAGCGCCGGACTGCTGCTGTACCGAACCGCCACCGACGGCATCGAGGTCCTGATCGGCCATCCCGGCGGCCCCTTCTGGGCGCGCAAGGACGAAGCCGCGTGGTCGATCCCCAAGGGGGAGTACACCGAGGACGAAGACCCGTGGGTGGCGGCCCGACGCGAGTTCGTCGAGGAGGTCGGCCTGCCGGTGCCCGACGGCCCGCGGATCGACCTGCCGCCGGTGAAGCAACCCGGCGGCAAGGTCGTCACCGCCTTCGCCGTCGCTGCCGACCTCGACGTCACCGATAGCGTGAGCAATACCTTCGAGCTGGAGTGGCCGAAGGGGTCGGGCAAGATCAGGACGTTTCCCGAGGTGGACCGCGTGGCGTGGTGTTCCGTGGACGACGCCCGGGTGAAGCTGCTGAAGGGTCAGCGACCGCTGCTCGACGCCCTCATGGCTCGTCTCGCAGACGCCTGACGGGGCGCGTCTCGATCGCGTTGATCGTCAGTTTCCGTCCGTGGATGCGCCAGCCGGCAGGCGTCTTGAGGTACTCGTCGTCGTAACGCAGATGCCACACCAGGTCCGTCACCTGTTCCGTCGAGCGGGTCCAGTGGTGGGCTATGCAGGTGATGCGACCGAGCGCGTACCCGAGTTCGGGCGCGGCGGCGTACACCTCGCCGGCGATCGCGTGTTCGGTACGGTGCACCGCGCGGAGCGCCTCCATCGCCTCACCGACGCCGGCGCGGCCGCGCTTGACGATGACCGGGTCCAGCTCGCGTGGCGGATCGGGCAAGTGCAATTCAGCTGTCTCCGTGAATAATTCGACGGCGTCGGCGAAGCGACGGTCGTCGACCGCCGCGGCGTAGAGGTGCACCAAATCGGCCAACGCAAGCCTGTCGGCCCAGTGCAACGTCACGGCAACCCGTCAACTGCTAGAGGTCGAGGAGCAGATCAGCGTCGTCCCTGGCGCGGGAGACGCAGATCAACATCATCCCGGCGGCACGCTCGGGGTCGGTGAGCAGGGTGTCGCGGTGCTCGACCACGCCCGCCAACACCCGGGTGCGGCACGTTCCGCAGAACCCCTGCTGGCACGAGTACGGCGCATGCACGCCCTCGCGGTTGAGCGCCGCCAGCAGCGTCTCGTCTCCGCCGACCCGCACGGAGCGACCCGTCGACGCGACCGCCGCCGAGAACGCGGTGCCGTCGACGACCGGCGGTGGGGCGAAGCGTTCGAAGTGCAACTCGACGTCGTCACGCCCGGCCAGCGCTGCCCGCAAAGCCGTCAGCACCGGCGCAGGTCCGCACGCGTAGACCGTCGTACCGTCGGGGCAGTCGCCGAGCAGATCGGCGGCCGTGGGCAGACCGCATTCGTCGTCGGTGCGAATCTCGATTCGGTCGCCGAAGCGCGTCAGCTCCTCCAGGAACGGCAACGTGTCGCGGCTGCGGCCGGCGTAGACCATCGACCAGGGCACGCCGAGTCGCTCCGCCTGCGCGAGCATCGGCAGGATCGGCGTGATGCCGATGCCGCCCGCGATGAACCGGAAGCGCTGGGCGGGCGAGCCGTACCCGGGCACCGTCAACGGGAAGGCGTTGCGCGGGCCGCTGGTGGTGACCGTCGCGCCACAGGCCAACGCGTCGTGCACCTCGACGGACCCCCCGCCGCCAGTCGGGATGCGCCGCACTGCGATCCGGTAGGAATCGGTCACCCCGGGGTCACCACACAGCGAGTACTGCCGCACCAGGCCACTGGGCAGGTGCACGTCGAGGTGGGCGCCTGGATGCCATCGGGGGAGTGCGGCACCGTCCGGCGCGGTGAGGGTCAACGCGATGACGTCCTGATCGTGGGCGACGACGCGACGGTCGGCGACGACGAGCGGAAAGCGTCGGTCGACGTCCGGTGGCGGCACCACGTTGCGGACCGCACCGGAGAGATTGAACAGACCGGCGACCACGGTGTCCGCCAGGCCGAGCGTCAGGTCGTGCCGGGACCGCCCCGACGCGCTCGGTGGCGCCTGCCGGAAGCGATCGAACATCACAGGTGCGCGGCGCGGGCCGCCGGAGAGCTGGCCAGGTACGCCACGGCCTGCGCCGTCGAACCCATCTCCTCCGGCGAGAAACCCGGACGGAAGTACATGGACGTGTTGGAGCCGAACAACTTTCGGTACTTCGGCAGCAGTCCCAGCTTGGAGTCCCGCATGCGCAGGCGCTGCATCCGGAACCAGCCGACGTCGAACGTCGGATCGTTCTTCGACAGATACCAGGCGCCGCGCTGGAAGAAGGTGAACAGGAAGATGACGGCCATGATCATGGCGCGGATGCGGTCCACGTAGCTGTCGTGGAAGTAGTGCGCGACGTCGTGGGCGACCATGCGGTGCTCGACCTCCTCGCTGCCGTGCCAGCGGAACAGGTCCACCATGGTCGGGTTGGCCCCGTGGTCGTCCCACGCACAGTTCAACGAGAAGTCGCCGAGCACGGCGGTGTAGTGCTCGATGGCGGCGATCAGCCACAGCCGGTCGCACAGGTGGTTCAGCTTGCGCTTGGGATCGGTGATCGACGGGTCGGGCGCCAGCACCTTCGTGAAGACGTACTCGATCTGGTCGAGGAGCGGCTTGACGTCGACGCCGTGGTTGATTAGATAGTCGTGCAGCACCTTGTCGTGCACGTCGGCGTGAGTGGCCTCCTGCCCGATGAAGCCGCGCATGTCCTCCGCCAGCTTCGGGTCCTTCACCATCGGCAGCGCTTCGTTGTACGCGGCGACGAACCAACGCTCGGCGGCGGGCAGCACGATGTTCAGCAGGCTGATCACGTTGGACGCGACGGGGTGGTCGGGGATCCAGTGCAGGGGGATCGCGTCGACGTCGAAGTGCACCCGGCGGGCCTGGATCTGTACCGGGCCCGGGTCGACCTCGGTGGGGAAACGCTGCGGTCGCAACATGGCTGTCTGCTCCTCATCGCCGTCTGTCGGGAGAGGAGTCTACGCGATTGTGCGACTTATCTGGGAACGCAGGTACCGGATAGCTGAACTGTCAGCCGACGGGGACCGGCACCCCGATGGGACCGCCGTAGGTGCCCTGACCTGCGCCGGGCGCCGGTGTGGCGGCACCTGGGGCGACACCGGAAGACGGACGCTCCGCAGCGGAGCCCGCAGCCGCCTCACCGGCGGCCTGCGTGCAGTCCAGCATCAGCACCATCTTCTTGCTGGTGGCCTTCTGCTGGCTCACGATGCACTGCGACTGCGGCAGGTCGCTGCCGAACGAGCCGCCGAACGTCGCACGGACGCCCTGGCTCTTCAAGATGCTCACGGCCTTGAAGTAGGGCTCGCCCACGACGTTCAGCGCGTTGGTGTTGCCGGGAGCCGACGCGGCCACGGCAGGGCTGAGCAGGGCCGCCGAAGCGCCCCCGACCAGGATGGCGGCGGGAATGACCAGCCCGGTGGCTGCCAGTCCAAGAATCTTCTTCACGTGCCCTCCGTGTGTCGCGGTGCGTTGCGAACATAGCGCAGTTCAGCCCTCACGGAGAACTTCGGTCACTCCCGCGCTGGTGTTACCTGCGCTCCGAGCACGGCGGCCAGCGCCGCGGCTCGCGGGTCGGTGAACACGTCCTCCAGCAGCAGTTCGGTGCCATCCGGGCCGGCCAGTTTCACCCGCCAGTTCGGATACTCGTTCGTCGTCCCAGGTTGATTCTGGGCCCGCAGGTCGCCCACCGCATCCGGAAGCGCGAGCGCGAGCAGCCGCGACGGCGTCCGACCGAGGTACCCGTACAACGCGCTGACGACCTGCTCCACCGTCGGGTCGTCGCCGATCAGCTCGGCGGCGCGCAACGCGGCGAGCCACGCGTCCTGTTCGGCCCTGTCCTGCGCCAGCTCCTCGTCGGCCGGGCGGGTCAGCAGCCCCAGCTCTTCCCGGATCCGCACGTGTTCGCCCGCCAGGTATCCCGCCGTCGGTGGCAGATCGTGCGTCGTGACCGACGACAGGCAGTACTCGCGCCACCGGCGGGCGGGCAGCGGACCGCCGTCGCCGTCGCGATCGAGTTCGAACCACAGGATCGAGGTGCCGAGCAGCCCCCGCTCGTCGAGGTAGTCGCGGACCCACGGTTCGACGGTGCCCAGATCCTCGCCGACCACGACCGCGCCCGCCCGCTGCGCCTCCAACGCGACGATGCCGATCAGCGCCTCGTGGTCGTAGCGCACGTAGGTGCCCTCGGTGGGCGCGGCGCCGTTCGGGATCCACCACAGTCGGAACAACCCGATCACGTGGTCGATGCGGAGCCCGCCCGCGTGCCGCAATACCGCGTTGACCAAGGCGCGGAACGGTTCATAACCCCGCTCGATCAGCTGGTCGGGCCGCCACGGAGGTTGTGACCAGTCCTGGCCCAGCTGGTTGTACTCGTCCGGCGGCGCGCCCACGCTGACACCAAGCGCCAGGGTGTCCTGCAGCGCCCACGCGTCGGCACCGTTCGGATCGACGCCGACCGCCAGATCGTGCATGACGCCCAGCGACATGCCCGCCTGGATCGCGGTGGCCTGCGCGCCGGTCAGCTGGTCGTCGAGCTGCCACTGCAGCCATCGGTGGAAATCCACCGCGTCGGCGCGCTTCACCGCGAACGCAGCCACCGCTGGATCGGCCGGGTGCTGCAGCCGCTCGGGCCACCCGTGCCAGTCGTTGCCGTGCTTCTCGGCCAATGCGCACCAGATGGCGAAGTCGTCCAGGCTGCGTCCCTCGCGCCGCCGGTACGCCGCGTAGGCCAGCTCGCGACCCGCGGACCGCCTCACGCGGTAGACGGCCTCGAGCGCTGCGCGCTTGCTCTTCCACGCCGCATCGCGGTCGATGAGCGCAGCCTTCTTCGCCTTGGCTTGAGCAATCGAACGTGCCTTGCGCAGCCCACCGCGGTCACGTACGTAGGCGAACTCCGGGATCGCCTCGACCCGCAAATACATCGGGTTGACGAAGCGGCGGGACGTCGGCAGGTAGGGCGATGGCTCCATCGGCGCGGCCGGAGCGGCGGCGTGCAGCGGGTTGGCCAGGATGAAGCCCGCCCCGTACTGGGCGGCCGACCACACCGCCAGATCGGCCAGATCGGTCAGATCGCCGATGCCCCAAGACCTTTCGGAACGCACGCTGTACAGCTGGGTGGCCAGGCCCCAGGTCCGCCCACCGCCGAGCGACGCGGGCAGCTTCAGCACCGCCGGGGAGACGATGAGCGCGGCATCACCATCCACGCCGCCGGCATCGACGTGCAACCGGTGGTATCCCACCGGCAGGTCGGCGGGCAGCTCGAACGTGGCCTCGCCGATCGACCGGCCGTCGAGGTCGTAGGGCGGCCGGTCGTTCTGCAGCTGGCGCAACCCCGTGCGCACCGTGCCGTCCTCCAGCCGGATCCACCCGCCGACCGGATCGCCGTCGGTCACGTGCACCCAGAACGAGGTCGGCCGGCCAGCCCGCATGACCACCACAGGAGGCAGCGTGCGCCGCCAGTGGTCCCCCTCGCGAGCCGTCAGCGACGCCTGCCGTTCCTCCTCGGTGGCCGCCTCGACGCCGAGCGCCGTCAGCACCGAGACCAGCGTCGACTCGGCGACCGCGCGGTGACCGCCCATCCAGTCGTCGTAGGTGCTCGCCACGCCGTATTGGTGGGCGAGGTCGACCAATGAGCCGGGCAGTTCAGTCATGGGGGTGATCTTGCCGTGAAGGGACGGAGTGCGTGTGGCGGTATCGTCTGCTCAGTGCTCACAGGTGACGCCAGTCGGCGCAACGGGCGGGCACGTATCGCCGTGGCGGCGATGTTCCTCACCAACGGTGCCATCTTCGCGAACCTCGTGCCGCGCTTCCCCGAACTCAAGACCGAGCTGGCGCTGTCGAACACCGCCTACGGCGTGGTCGTCGCCGCCTTCCCGGTCGGCGCGCTGGTCGCCGGACTCACGGCGGGGGCGGTCGTCCGTCGTCTCACCTCGGCCAGGACCGGGCTGCTCTGCACGGCCGGCATAGCCCTCTTGGTGTTCGCGGCGGGATCGTCGACGACACCGGCGGTGCTGGCGGCCCTGTTGTTCGCCGGCGGCGCCTGCGATGCGGTCGCCGACGTTGCTCAGAACGCCCACGGTCTGCGGGTGCAGCGGGAGTTCGGCCGGTCGATCATCAATTCGCTGCACGCCGTGTGGTCGGTCGGCGCGGTGATCGGGGCGGGCATGGCCGCCGCGGCGATCGCGCTCCACGTCCCGATCGCCGTTCACCTCGGGGTGAGCGCCGCGGTGTTCGTCGGCGTGGCCGCGGCCGCCTATCCGTTCCTGCTGAAGGGGCCCGATCAGCCGGAGCGCGCGCCGGGCGACGCGGCGATCCGCCGCAAACCGGACCGGCGGGTGTACGGCGCGATGCTGCTCCTGGTGCTCATCGCGACCGCCGGCGCGGTGATCGAGGACGCAGGCAGTTCCTGGGCCGCGCTGTACCTGGGCAGCGGATTGGGGGCGGCCGGCGCCGTCACGGCACTCGGCTATCTCGCGCTGCTCAGCTTTCAGTTCATCGGGCGGGTCTTCGGCGACCGCATGGTGGATCGCTTCGGTGAACGGGCGATGGCCCGCGGCGGGGGACTGCTCGTCGCGGCGGGCATGGGGCTAGCACTGGCCTTCCCGAGCGTGCCGGGGACCATCGCGGGCTTCGCGGCGGCCGGTCTCGGTGCCGCGACCGTCATCCCCGCGGCCATGCACGGCGCCGACCGCCTTCCGGGTCTGCGGCCTGGCAGCGGACTGGCGGTGTTGGCGTGGCTGATGCGCGTCGGCTTCGTCGGTGCACCACCGCTCGTCGGCTTCGTCGCCGACGCGACGAGCCTGCGGGTCGGGCTGCTCATCGTGCCCGCGGCGGGGCTCGCGATCGCGGCCGCGGCGGGGGTGCTCAGTGGCCGACGCCCACCAGTTCGATCGTGAGCACACCGCCGATGATCAAGGCGATGCCGATCAGCATCTTGACCGTCAGCGGATCCCCGAAGAGGTAGCGGGCGAGCACCGCGACCAGGGCCACGCCGCACGCCGTCCATACGCCGTAGGCGATGCCGACGGGCATGCCAAGCGAGAGCGTCAGCCACAGCAGGTAGAACGACGCGAGGTAGCCCAGCACGACCGGGACGATCCACGCGCGCTTGCGGAAGCCGTCCGATGCGCGAAGGCCCAGCGTGGCGAACACCTCGACACCGATCGCGACGGCCAGCACCAACCACATCACGAGGCGGAATCCGTTGGCCGCGAACCGAGTTCGATGAACAGCACACCGGCGATGATGAGCCCGATGCCCAGCGCGATGGGCCAGGTGAACGGGTCGCGGAAGATCACCGCGGCCGACACCGCGGTCAGCGCGGTGCCCGTGGCTCCCCAGATGCCGTAGGTGACGCCGATCGGCACGCCCTCGCGCAACACCAGGGTCAGCAGGGTGAACGCCACCGCGTAGCCGGCGACGACGGCGACGATCCAGGCGGCGTGGTCCTGCGACGCCCGCAGGGACAGGGTCGCCGCCACCTCGCTGATGATGGCGGCGGCCAGCAGCACCCACTTTCGCACCGACCCAACCTAACCGGCTGCCGAGACGGGTCGGACCAGCGTGGACGCCGAGGGTTTGCTGGTGTGGGCGTGGTTCGAGGTGGGGGGACTGTCGGAGGGCGCGCGTAACCTGAAACCACGTTCGTAGAAGCCACCTCTGAAGGAGTTGCCGTGACGGATCCACAGCGCACGCTGATTGCCGTACTGCTCGACCGGTCGGGTTCGATGGAGAGCATCAAGGCCGATACCGAGGGTGGTTTCAACGCGTTCATCGCCGAGCAGGCCGAGCAGCCGGGGGAGGCCACGGTCACGCTGGCGCAGTTCGACACGCACTACGAGGTGGTCTACGCAGACCGCCCGATCGCCGACGTGCCGCCGTTGCAGTTGCAACCACGCGGCGCCACCGCGTTGTACGACGGGGTCGGCCGGTTGATCACCGACGTCGGCGCCGAGCTGGCGGCACGGCCCGAGGACCAGCGCCCCGGCCACGTGATCGTCGTCGTCATGACCGACGGTCACGAGAACTCGAGCGTCGAGTGGACGCACGAGGCCGTCAGCGCCGCGATCAAGCGCCAGGAGGGCGAGTACTCCTGGTACTTCGTGTTCCTGGGCGCCAACATGGACGCCGTCGCGGTCGGCGCCCGGATGGGGTTCGCGGCCGACCGGTCGATGACCTACGAGGCGAGTGACACCGGCGTGGCCTCGGCGATGGCGGCGACCACCGGCTACGTGTCCCGGCAGCGTGGCGTGGCGCCCGGTAAGGCGGCCCCCGGCTTCTCGGACGCGGACCGGGTGGGCGCGAAGGGCACTCGCCGGTGACGGCGGCGCCGAGCAGCGGTCGATCGGTCGAGGCGCCGATCGTCGAGACCGCCTACGGACGCGTCCGCGGGGTCGACGACGGCGGGGTCAAGTCATGGCGCGGCGTCCGTTACGCGGCACCACCCGTCGCCGATCTGCGATGGCGCGCGCCGCGCCCGCCGGATCCCTGGACCGACGTCGCCGACGCCACCCGCGTCGGGCCGGCCTGCCATCAGCCGACCGACCCGCGCATCCCGATCGACCTCGGCGCGCCGCAGGGCGACGACTCGCTGACGCTGAACGTGTGGGCGTCGTCGGACACCGAGGCCGGCGCGGGCAAGCCCGTGATGGTGTGGGTACACGGTGGCGCGTACGTGCTGGGGTCCTCGGCGCAGTCGCTGTACCGCGGACGCGTGTTGGCGAGCAGCGGGAACGCCGTGATCGTGACGGTGAACTACCGGCTCGGGGCGTTCGGCTTCCTGGACCTGTCGTCGTTCAGCACCGACCGCACCCGCTTCGAGAGCAACCTCGGCCTTCGCGACGTGTTGTTCGCGCTGCAGTGGGTGCGAGACAACATCACCGCCTTCGGGGGCGACCCCGCCAGGGTGACGCTGTTCGGCGAGTCCGCGGGCGCGGGCATCGTCACGACGCTGCTGGCAAGTCCGGCCGCGTCCGGTCTGTTCTCCGCGGCCATCGCGCAGAGTTCGCCCGCGACGTCGGTCTACGACGCCAGCCGCTCCAGGCGCATCGCCGAGGAATTCCTCGACACCCTCGGGGTGAGAGAAGACGAGGCGGACCGCCTGCCCGCCGCCCCGATGGGCCAGCTGCTGATCGCCTCCAAGCGCCTGTTCGACGAGGTGCCGGTGCGCACGCCAGGAACGCTGGCGTACGCGCCGATCGTCGACGGGGATCTGGTTCCCGACTATCCCGTGGCGGTCGCGCGCGCGGGCGGCACGCATCCGGTGCCCCTGATCATCGGCACCAACAAGCACGAGGCGGCCCTGTTCCGCTTCATGAAGTCGCCGCTGATGCCCATCACCCCGCCCGCGATCAAGGCCATGTTCGACGGGATCGCCGCCGAGCAACCCGGGTTGCAGCTGCCCAGCGAAGCGGATCTAGTGACGGCCTACCGCGGCCGGGGCAAGACACCCGGCATGGGCGTCGCCCGCGACATCGGCTTCCGGATGCCGACCATCTGGTTCGCGGAGGGCCACGCCAAGGCCGCCCCCGTCTATACCTACCGGTTCGACTGGGCGACACCGATGTTGCGCCTGCTGCGGCTCGGCGCCGCGCATGCCACCGAACTGCCCTACGTCTGGGGCAATCTCGTCGCAGGACCGAAGGACCCGACGTTCAAGCTGGGCGGGCTCAAGGTCGGGGCGGCACTGTCGGAACGGATCCGCACCCGCTGGGTCAACTTCGCCGCGACCGGTGAGCCCACCGGCCTGCCGGGGGAGCCACACTGGCGGCGCTACCGCGACGAGGACCGGGCCACGCTGCTGCTCGACAAGCAGGACGTCGTGGTCGAGGATGCCGACCGCCAGCTGCGGGCGGCGTGGGGGAACGACGTACTGAGCTTCCGCTAGGCGGCAGCTGGTTAAGATCGCCTCTCGAGAAGGAGGTGTGGGCGTGCACTGGTGGGACGGCATTCGCGGCTTCCTGGACGTCTTGCCGCCGCAGCTGCGGGATCCCGTGCTGTTCGCGATCCCCTTCTTCCTGCTGCTACTCGTCGTCGAGTGGACCGCGGCGCGGACGCTCGACCGCCTAGCCGACGACCGCGCGCCGTCGGGGGCCTATCTGCGGCGCGACGCCTGGACCAGCATCTCGATGGGGTTGGTGTCGGTCGCGACCACGGGCGCCTGGAAGGCTCTCGCGCTGGTCGGCTATGCCGCGATCTACGCCTACCTCGCGCCGTGGCACCTCCCGTCGACCGCCTGGTACACCTGGGTCATCGCCATAGTCGGCGTCGACCTCCTCTTCTACGCCTATCACCGCATCGCGCACCGCGTCCGGCTGGTGTGGGCGACGCATCAGGCACACCACTCCAGTCAGTACTTCAACTTCGCCACCGCGCTGCGCCAGAAGTGGAACAACAGCGGAGAGATCCTGATTTGGATTCCCTTGCCGCTGTTGGGCATTCCGCCGTGGATGGTGTTCGCCAGCTTCTCGCTCAACCTCATCTACCAGTTTTGGGTGCACACCGAACGCATCGGCAGGATGTGGCGCCCCATCGAATACGTCTTCAACACTCCGTCACATCACCGCGTGCACCACGGCATGGACCCCGAGTACCTCGACAAGAACTACGGGGGCATCCTCATCCTCTGGGATCGTCTGTTCGGGACCTATCGCGACGAGCTGTTTCGGCCGCACTACGGACTGACCAAGCAGGTCTCGACCTATGACGTCTGGAAGTTGCAGACCCACGAATACGTGGCCATCGCCCGCGACGTCCGGCAGGCGAGCCGGTGGCGCGACCGCGCCGGCTACGTCTTCGGCCCGCCGGGCTGGGCTCCGCGACGCCCGGCGCCGGCCAATCTCACCGCCGCCGCACCTGGGTAGGGTCGGCAGGGTGGAAACCGTCTTCGATCGTCCCGTCGATCCCGCGCTGGTCGAACGGTCCCTTGCGGCGAGCGCCTTCGGCTCGATGTGGCTCGACGTCGAGGAGTCCCACCGGCCGGATCATCCGAAGCTGACCCAGGCCCGCAGCTGCGACCTCCTGGTGGTCGGTGGCGGCTATGCCGGACTGTGGACCGCACTGCATGCCGCCCGGCGCGATCCGGACCAACGCATCGTGTTGATCGACGCCCACCGCATCGGGTGGGCGGCGTCCGGCCGCAACGGGGGCTTCGTCGAAGCCAGCCTGACCCACGGCAAGGAGAACGGAAAGACGCGCTGGCCCAAGGAGATCGAGCAGCTCGACGCGATGGGCCTGGAGAACCTGGACGGTATGCAGGCCGAGATCGAGGAGCTCGGCCTCGACGTCCAGTGGCAACGGACCGGGATGCTGGGCGTCGCGACGGAGCCCCATCAGGTCGCCTGGCTGAAGGAGTCGGCGGCCGAGGGTGAGGGTCGATTCTTCGACGAGGCCGAAATCCGCGCCGAGGTGCACTCGCCGACGTTCCTCGCCGGGCTGCAACACGCCGACACGTGCGCGATCGTGCACCCCGCGAAGCTGGCACTCGAGTTGGCCCGCGCGTGCACCGAGGCCGGCGTCAGCATCTACGAGCACACCAACGCGCGGTCGTTGAACTCGGGCACGGCGTCGATTCACGTCGACACCACCGATGCCGTCATCACGGCCAAGCGCGTCGTGCTGGCGACCAATGTATTCCCGCACCTATTGCGCCGCAACACGTTCCACACAATCCCGGTCTACGACTACGTACTGTCCACCGAGCCGCTGACCGACGCCCAAGTGGACAGCATTGGATGGCGCAACCGTCAGGGAATCGGCGACTCCGCCAACCAGTTTCACTACTACCGCATGACCGAGGACAACCGCATCGTCTTCGGCGGCTACGACGCGATCTACCACTTCGGCCGCAAGGTCGACGCCGGCTACGAGGATCGGCCCGAGAGTTACCGCAGGCTCGCCGCGCACTTCTTCATCACCTTCCCCCAGCTCGAGGACGTCCGGTTCAGCCACAAATGGGCGGGCCCGATCGACACCAACACCCGGTTCTGTGCGCACTGGGGGCTCGCCCGCGAGGGCCGGGTGGCCTACGTCAATGGCTTCACCGGCCTCGGCGTGGGCGCAGCGCGGTTTGCCGCAGACGTCTGCCTCGACCTGCTCGGCGGTGTGCCGACACCGCGGACGGAGCTGGAGATGGTGCGCCGGAAGCCGCTTCCATTCCCGCCTGAGCCGTTTGCCAGTGTCGGCATCCAAGCGACGCGGTGGTCCCTCGACCGCGCCGATCACTCCGCCGGCCACCGCAACGTGCTCCTCCGCACGCTCGACGCCCTCGGTCTCGGGTTCGACTCCTAAGTCGTCGTCGGCACGCAACCGACTGTTCGACAAGCGTTTTCATCGCACCAAGCCGAACGCCCTCCGCGGCGCACGGCGGCCAGTAGGCTGCCCCGTGCCAAACGAGGAAAGGTACACGATCGTGGGAGACAGACTTCACAACGGTGAGAAGTTGGAGGTGGGTCAGGCGTTGACGTCCGAGAACGGGGCGTACCGGCTGATCCTGCAGGACGACGGAAACATGGTGCTCTACGCCGGCGCCGAATCCGTCTGGTCGACGGGAACCAACGGGAAGAACGTGGTCCGTGCCGAGGTGCAGAGCGACGGCAACTTCGTTCTCTACACCCCCAAGGATCCGGTGTGGGCCAGCCAGACCAAGGGCGCCAAGGACGTTCGTCTAGTCCTGCAGAACGATCGCAACCTCGTGCTGTACGGGTTCGACGGGCCGGCGTGGTCGTCCGACACCAAGACCGACGAGGTGCCCGCGTCTCCGCCACCGGTCACCGACGCACCGGCCGAAGCCGAGGTGGTGCCCGCCGCGGTCACCCAGGACGCGCCTCCGGCGGTGGCTCCTCCGGCACCGCCGCCCCCGCCACCACCACCACCGCCGCCGCCTGCCGCCCGGACCTACACCGTGGTGTCGGGTGACACGTTGTGGGCCATCGCGGAACGGTTCTACGGTGACGGCAACAGGTACCACGACATCGCCTCCGCGAGCGGCATCGCCAACCCCGATCTGATCCATCCCGGTCAGGTTGTAACGATTCCGTAGCATCGCGACGATTCCGTAGTCGAAGGCAGACGAGGCGGCTCGCACCTTTGGGTGCGGGCCGCCTTTGCTCTCGGTACGCTCGACATTCGCCCTTCTAGCGATCGGAGACGACGTTGCGCCGAACACCCTTGCGCGCGGTCGTGCTGGCAGCCGCTTCGATCGCCGTACTGAGTTCCGCGCCTGCGCACGCCGCGCCGGGCGTCGTGGTCCATCCGGGCATGGAGATTCGCCAGGACACCAACAAGTGCACGCTCGCGTACGTCGACGTCGCGACCAGGACCGGTTACACGGCCGGGCACTGCCGCGGGAGTGGGTCCGTCGGTGACAAGGACGGCAACGTCGTCGGTCGGCAAACCGTCTTCCGCGACAACACCCCCGACGGCGCAACCGTCTCCACCGATCACGACATCTCCGACTGGGAGGCCATCGCCCTGGCCCCCGACGTGCAGATCAACGACGTCCTGCCCAGCGGGAGGTCCCTGTCCTTCGACCCGGCGATCGTGCCCCGACAGGGTCAACGCGTGTGCCACTTCGGCGTAGTGACCGGTGAGAGCTGTGGCACTGTGGAGGCCGTCAACAACGGGTGGTTCACGATGGCCAACGGCGTCGTCAGCCAGAAGGGTGATTCGGGTGGCCCCGTCTACGTGCTCACCGATGACGGGCGCGCCGTCATCATCGGGATGTTCAACAGCACGTGGGGGCAGTACCCCGCCGCCGTCACGTGGTCCAAGACCGATCAGCAGATCCGCGAAGAGGTCATCAGCGCCTCCGCCGGGATCGCCTCCGCTGCGCCCGCACCGGGAGCCCCGCCGCCGGCCTGACCGCTGATGCGCTATCGGCTCTATTCGTGGTTCGCCTGGTTCGCCCCGGGGGAGCCGTGGACCGTTCGCCGGGTCATGATCGCCGTGTTGGCGTCGATCGGCATCCTGGCCATGGTCAGCACCCTCGTCGTCGGCGTCGCGATGGCCTTCATGATGAAGGACCAGGGCCGGGTCCCGCAGCGCACTCCCACCATGCCGACGACCGTGACCCCGCCGGTGCTCGGGATACCGCTTGCCGTGCGGCCCGTGGTGGAGGTACCGCTGGTCGCCAATCCCGAGGACTGCCCGCCCGTTCCACCGCCGACGCCGCCGGAGGCGCCCATTCGGGCGTGTGACGTCGACCGTGCCGCGGTGTACCAGCTCGGTCCAGTTGCCTTGTCGCTCAATCTGACCGGGGCCACCGAGACGAAGCTTCCGACGGGCGACTTCCACACCGTGCAAATGTCGATGACCGCCGGGTCGAGCGCCGACTTCGCGAGGTACACCGCCGCCAACGTCGGCAAGCAGCTGGCCTTCGTCCGCAACGGGGTGGTGCTGGCCGCACCGGCGATCAGCCAGGCCATCGACGGCCAGTCGATCCAGATCTCCGGTGAGCTCGGCGCCGCCACCGCTGCCACGATCGTGCAGATGTTGCGCGGCGGCGCCTGACGGGCGGACCGTCACACCAGTTCGAACACCGGGATCGACGGCGCCACGGCGCGGACCTGCGCGTCGGTGGACTCGGGCGTCAGGCCGCCGACGTGCCCCTTGACCTCCCAGTACCAACGCTGGAGGTAGCGCGTGAGGAGTTCGGGCTTGTCGTCGTCGGCGACCTCGCTGATGCTCACTTCGCGCGAACGCCACCGCGGACCGATCTCTACTCGGCCAGCGGCCCTGGCGTTGCGGGCCCACTGTGTGTTGCCGCGTGGGGACACCACGAAGTCCCGGCCGTCGACGGTCATCAGGTTGATCACCACCGCGCGAAGGGTTCCAGTCTTGCGGCCGCGGACGCGCAGCGCGCACGACCCGGCGATGCTGAGCCCCGCCTCGGCGAGCCATCGAAGGATCGCGTTGGCAGCCTGGGCGAGGTCGTTCGGCTCGTCGTAGCGGATGGTGGTCATATCGGCTCCTCGATCGTGAAGAATAAAGTGAGCAGTGCTCTCGTTGAGCGTGGCACGAAGTCGCGCACAAAGCAAGAGCATCGCTCTCGTTTTGTGCGACACTGAGCGCATGGGCAAACGGCAGGAGACCCGCGACCGCATCGAACGGGACATCATCGAGGTCGGCCGCCGGCATCTGGTGACCGACGGGGCGGCCGGATTGTCGTTGCGGGCGATCGCCCGCGACCTCGGCATGGTGTCGTCGGCGGTGTATCGCTACGTGGCGAGCCGCGACGAGCTCCTGACGTTGCTGATCGTCGATGCGTACACCGACCTCGCGGACACGGTCGACCGGGCCGCGGCGGGCGCGACCGACGACTGGCGCGACCGACTGCTCGAGATTGCGCGCGCGGCGCGCCGGTGGGCCGTCGAGCAGCCGGCGAGCTGGGCGCTGATGTACGGCAGTCCCGTGCCCGGTTACCACGCCCCCGCCGAGCTCACGGTCGGCCCCGGCACGCGCGTGGTGGCCGCACTGTTCGCGGTGGTGGCCGCCGGCGTCGAGGCTGGCGAGGTGCCCGACGGGGGCCCCACCCCGTCTCGATCGACCGCAGCCGACTTCGACGGCCTCCGAACCGAATTCGCGTTCGACGGCGGGGACGCCACGGTGTTGAAGTGCTTCCTGCTGTGGTCGACGATGCTCGGGGCGATCAGCCTCGAGGTGTTCGGTCAGTACGGCGCCGACACCCTGTCGGACCCCGCCGACGTCTTCGACGGACAGATCCAGCTCCTCATCACCGCCCTGGCCGCGAACTAGAACACGTTCTAGCCAGCGGTCCCCGACGGGGATATCCTTCTGAGCGATGCCTGACCAGACACCTGTCCAGATTGCCTGGGTGACGCGAGACCTCGACGCCACCCAATCGGCGCTGACCCGCTTGATGGGCGCCAAGAAGTGGGTGCGCATGCCCGACGTCCACTTCGGCCCCGACACCTGCACACATCGCGGGCGGCCCGCCGACTTCGTCGCCAACGTCTCGCTCTCCTACGCCGGGGACACCCAGCTCGAGGTCATCGAGCCGGTCCGCGGCGAGAGCGTCTACGCCGAGTTCCTCGACACTGCGGGCCCGGGACTGCACCACGTCTGCATCGAGGCCGCCGACGTGGAGACCTTCGAGGCCATGGTGCGCGACGCCGAACGGGACGGTGCGCCGGTGCTCTCGCAGGGCGTCATGCCGGGCGGGATGCGCTTCGCCTACGTCTCCGCAGCGGACGCCGGCGTGCCCTGCCTCGAGATCGCGTACGTCCCGCCGGACATCCGAACCTTCTTCGACTACATCAAACAGGAGCAAGCGTGAGCACTCAGATTCCGAGCACCCTCGCCGCCGCCGACGTCGCGGAGTGGTCCGACGAGGTCGACGTCGTCATCGTCGGTTTCGGCATCGCCGGCGGATGCGCCGCGGTCAGCGCTGCCGCTGCCGGCGCGCGTGTGATCCTTCTCGAGCGTGCGGCCGCCGCTGGAGGTACCACGTCGATGGCCGGCGGACACTTCTACCTGGGCGGTGGCACCGAGGTACAGAAGGCCACCGGCCACGAGGACACGGCGGACGAGATGTACTCCTACCTCGTCGCGGTATCGCGCGAACCGGAGTTCGACAAGATCCGGGCCTACTCCGACGGCAGCGTCGAGCACTTCACGTGGTTGGAGGACTTGGGCTTTCAGTTCGAGCGCAGCTACTACCCGCACAAGGCCGTGATCCAGCCCAACACCGAGGGGCTGATGTTCACCGGCAACGAGAAGGTGTGGCCATACAAGAACGAGGCCGTGCCTGCGCCGCGCGGTCACAAGGTGCCGGTGCCCGGTGACACTCAGGGCGCCAGCATGGTCGTCGACCTCCTCGTCAAGCGGGCTGCCGAGCTCGGCGTGGACGTCCGCTACGAGACCGGTGCCGCAGGCCTGGTAGTCGAGGACGACGCCGTCGTCGGCGTCGCGTGGAAGCGGTTCGAGGACACCGGATTCATTCGCGCCAAGGCCGTCGTCATCGCGGCGGGCGGCTTCGTGATGAACCCGGACATGGTCGCCACCTACACCCCGAAGCTCGCCGAGAAGCCGTTCGTGCTCGGCAACACCTACGACGACGGCCTCGGCATCCGGCTCGGGGTGTCGGCCGGTGGCGCCACCAAGCACATGGACCAGATCTTCATCACCGCACCGCCGTACCCGCCCGCCATCCTGCTCACCGGCATCATCGTCAACAAGAACGGTGAACGGTTCGTCACCGAGGACTCCTACCATTCGCGCACAGCGGGTTTCGTGATGGACCAGCCGGACAGCGCAGCGTTCCTCATCGTCGACGAGGACCATCTGGAACGTCCCGAGGTGCCGCTGATCCCTCTGATCGACGGCTGGGAGACCGTCGAGGAGATGGAGGCCGCTCTGGGCATCCCCACCGGCAACCTGGTCGCGACGCTCGACCGCTACAACACCTACGCCGCCAAGGGTGAGGACCCCGACTTCCACAAGCAGCCGGAATTCCTTGCGCCCCAGGACAAGGGGCCATGGGGCGCTTTCGACCTCACGCTGGGCAAGGCGATGTACGCCGGCTTCACGATGGGCGGGCTCGCGACGACCGTCGACGGTGAAGTGCTCCGCGAGGACGGCAGCGTCGTCGCCGGGCTCTACGCGGCAGGCGCGTGTGCGTCCAACATCGCCCAGGACGGCAAGGGGTACTCCAGCGGCACCCAACTCGGCGAGGGGTCGTTCTTCGGACGGCGAGCGGGAACGCACGCCGCGGCCCGCTAAGCCGTTGGGGCCAAGCGCCACCGACCGGCCCCGAGCAGTTCCAGCCGGGCGTCGTGATGCTGCTCGACGGTGCTGCGGTGGCTCACGCTGACCACGATGCAGTCCGGCAATTTCTCGCGCAGCGTCCGGTAGAGCGCGAACTCCTGACCTTCGTCGAGCGCCGACGTGGACTCATCGAGGAAGACCGCCCGAGGCGCGTTGAGCAGGACCCGCGCGAATGCCACGCGCTGCTGTTCGCCCGGCGACAGCACCTTGCTCCAGTCCGTCGTCTCGTCCAGCCGAGAACCGAGATGGCCGAGCGCGACGGTGTCCAGTGCCGAACGAATATCGCTGTCGCCGAACGATTCCGACGTCGCGGGGTAGCAGACGACGGTCCGCAGGTCACCCAGCGGAGCGTAGGGCAGCTGCGGCAAGAACATCGTCGCGTCGTCGGCGGGATAGCGGGCGGTGCCCGAGGTGTAGGGCCACATCTGGGCCAGGCTGCGCAGCAGGGTGGTCTTGCCGGTGCCCGACCGGCCGGTGATCACCAGCGACCCGCCGGCCGCCAGTCGCACCGCGAGGCCATCGATCAGCGGGTCACCGGCGGGGGAGCGCACGCTCACGTCGTCGATCTCCACGGCGCCACCCACACTGTCGCCCACCGCGAGTTGGCTTAGCGCCCTTGCCTGTTCGTTGGCGCTGAGGAGTCCGTCCAGCCGGATGATCGTTGCGCGGTAGCTGGCGAACGAGTCGTACACCGCCCGGAAGAACGACAACGATGCCTGCACCGAGCGGAAGGCACTCGACGACTGACTGACGTCACCCAGGTTGATCTCACCGGCGAACAGCCGAGGCGCCTGGACGATGAGCGGGAGCGGATCGACGATCTGGCTCATCGCCTTGTTCCAGCCGAGGAAGGCCACCCCCCGCCACACCAGCGCCCGGTAGTTGACGATGATCCTGGCGAACCGGTCCGACAACCCGATGCACTCGACGCGTTCACCGCGCGAGAAGCCGACCGCCTCGGCGGCATCACGCACGCGCACCAGGGCATAACGGAACGCGGCATTGGTCATCTCGTTGCGAAAGCTGAGCCGGATGATGGGGCGGCCGATCCAGAACGACACCGCGGTCGCAAAGGCCACGAAGAGCAACACGATCCAGAACAGGGCCTTGGGCACCGTGACCCCGAAGAAGGTCAACGGGCCGGACAGGTTCCACAGGATCGGAGTGAACGCGACCACGGACACGATCGAGTACACCGCACCGAACAGCAACGTCGTGGACGTCCCGACGGTCGGGGTGTTCGTCTCGGGCCCCGTCCCGGTGGTGAACACGTCGATGTCCTGCTGGATGCGTTGATCCGGGTTGTCGATCGGGGTGTCGATGAACCGCCCGCGGTAGTAGGCCCGCCCGTCGAACCAGTCGCTCGTCAACCGGTCGGTCAGCCACACGCGCCACCGAATGATGAAGAACTGCATCAGATACAGGTCCAGCAGCGTCTGGGCGAGGTAGGTGACCACCAGCAGGCCGAAGACGAGGATCGAGAACCAGAAGCCGCGAATGCCGGAGTCACGCACCGCCTCGTTGCCCGCGCTGGCGCCCTCGAACGCGACCTG
This sequence comes from Mycolicibacterium sp. TUM20985, assembly GCF_030295745.1. Lineage (NCBI taxonomy): Bacteria > Bacillati > Actinomycetota > Actinomycetes > Mycobacteriales > Mycobacteriaceae > Mycobacterium > Mycobacterium antarcticum. The sequence goes on along the minus strand of NZ_AP027291.1, from coordinate 2,758,654 downwards.
CAGTGCGGAGTACTGATCGTTGCCGTAATAGCTGAACAGCACGTCCATCCGTACCGAGAACATCACCGACAGCAGCAGCACACCCACTAGGACCCACACCGGGATGCTCTGTCGCCCAACGAAGTACGGGCCGGTGATGCGCCAGTACTGGCGACCCCACGTGGTGAACCGGGCGATCAGCGCCAGGACCGCGAGCATGGCGACCGCGCTGATCAGCCAGGCCTTGGCCACCCAGAACAGTGACGCGAGGACCTCGTTGCCCCAGTCGAGCGACGGGGTGAACATCTCCATGCGGGGAAGTTACTCCGCCAGCTTCGCACCGCGAGGTCAGACGGGAACGGGCTCAGGCTCCTGACCCAGATCGCTCAGCTGCCACTCGCCGCCACCGAGGAGGCGCAGTTCCTGATCGTGGTGCTGCTCGACGGTCTTGCGGTGGCTGACGCTGACCAGGATGGTGTCGGGCAGTTCGGTCCGGACGAGCCGGTACAGCGTCATCTCCAGGCCCTCGTCCAGCGCCGACGTCGACTCGTCGAGGAACACGGCCTTCGGCTTGGTCAGCAGGATGCGCGCGAACGCGATCCGCTGCTGCTCACCCGGGGAGAGCACCTTGGCCCAGTCCTGAACCTCGTCGAGCCGATCATGCAGGTGGGGCAGCGCAACCCGTTCCAGCACGTCGTGCAACTCGGAGTCCTGGAGCTGGCCCTCCTCGCACGGGTAGGACACCACCGCCCTCAGATCACCCAGCGGCACGTAGGGCAGCTGCGAGAGGAACATCGTCTCGTTGGGTCCACACGGCCGGGTCAGCGTGCCGGAGGTGAACGGCCACAACTCGGCGAGGCTGCGCAGCAGCGTCGTCTTCCCGCTGCCCGACTTGCCGGTGATGACCAGGGTGTCGCCGATCCCGAGGTGCAGGTCCAGCGGGTTGACGAGTTGGCGGCCGTCGGGGGTGCGGACTTCGACGTCGTCGAGCTGGACCGTGCCGTCCACGCAGGCCGCCGTCGTCACCGAGGGCAACGCCCGGCCCTCCTCGTTGGCGATGACCAGCCCGTGCAGACGGATGATCGCGGCGCGGTACCCCGCGAACTGGTCATAGGCGTTACGGAAGAACGACAATCCGTCCTGGATGCTGCCGAACGCCGACGCCGTCTGCGTCATGTCGCCGAGCTTGATCTCCCCGGCGAAGAACCGCGGGAACTGCAGGACGTAGGGCAGCGGCACGATGATCTGGCTCAGCGACAGGTTCCATCCGTAGAACCCGATCATTCGGTTGATGTAGCGCTTGTAGTTGTCGAGGACGCGCGCGAAACGCTGTCGGAGACCGGTGCGCTCGGCGATCTCACCCCGATAGAAGGCGACTGCCTCCGACGCCTCCCTCAGGCGCACCAGCGCGTAACGGAACGCGGCGTTGTACTTCTCGTTGTCGAAGGCGAACCAGATGATCGGCTTGCCGATCCAGAACGCGATGACCGAGGCGAAGACCACATACCCGAGGCCGATCCAGAACATCGCCCGCGGGAGGGTGACGCCGAACAGCGTCAGCGGACCCGACAGATTCCAAAGGATGGCGGTGAACGAGATCATCGTCACGATCGAGCTCACCGCGCCGAACAGCAGCGTCGACCCGGTGGTGTTGTTCGGGTTGTTGGGCGTGGGACCCACGCCCGTGGTGAAGATGTCGATGTCGTACTGGATGCGCTGGTCGGGGTTGTCGATCGTGTCGTCGATGAAGCGGGCGCGGTAGTAGGCCTTGCCGTCGAGCCAGTCCCCGGTCAGCCGGTCGGTCAGCCAGGCGCGCCACCGCAGCATGAACCGCTGCATCAAGAACAGATCCAGCATGATCCGCGCCACGTAGATGATGGCCATGATGCTGAACACGATGATCGACAGCCAGAAGCCGTCGCGGCCGGACTCCTTGATGGTGTCGTCGCCGCCGCCGACGCCCGCGGCGATCACCTGGAAGCTGGTCAGCATGTCGTTGCTCTGATAGCTGAACAGCACGGTCAGCCGGACGCCAATGATCACCGACAGCAGCAACCCCGCCAGCCAGGTCCAGACCAGGATGCTCGAGCGGCCACTGAAGTACGCGCCGGTGACCTTCCAGAATTGCCGACCCCAGTTGGTGAAGCGGCCGAGCAACACCAGGACGATGAGGGTCGCGACCGCGGTATAGGCCCACCACCGGATGATCCACCACAGCGACGTCAACCACTCGGCGCTCCAGTCCAGCGTCGGGGTGAACATTTCCATTCCGGCAAGGTACCCCGGGTGGCTGATGGCAGCCGTTCAGAGGGCGGATATGCGATCGCGTCGGCACCGGGCGCCGCGTAGCGAATCGAAGGTCTTCCCACCGCCGCTGGTTCGGTACCGATTCCGCCTGGCGAGCGTGCGCGTTCTCCCATTCTTGCCCGGCGTGTCGCCCGCAGACGCGCACGCTCGCGGGGGGAGGGGGGCCGCGTACCGTGAACGGGTGCCAAAGATTGCCTCGAAGAACAAGGACCGCACCTCCGGTCGTTTGAGCAACCGGTTCTGGAAGCTGCTCGGCGCCAGTACCGACAAGGACCAGGCCCAGTCGATGGACTCGGTGCGCGCCTCGGCGGAATACGACGACAAGGCGGCGGGCCTCGACGACGAGCAGCTGCGCAAGGCCGCCAAACTGCTCAACCTCGACGAGCTCGCCGAATCGAGTGACATCCCGCAGTTCCTGGCCATCGCGCGCGAAGCCTCCGAACGCGCAACCACGTTGCGGCCCTTCGACGTTCAGCTCCTCGGCGCCCTTCGGATGCTGGCGGGCGACGTCGTCGAGATGGCGACCGGCGAGGGCAAGACACTGGCCGGCGCCATCGCCGCCGCGGGGTACGCGATCGCCGGCCGTAGCGTCCACGTCATCTCGGTCAACGACTACCTGGCGCGACGCGACGCCGAGTGGATGGGCCCGCTGCTGGAGGCGATGGGCCTGACGGTCGGGTGGATCACCGCGGAGTCCACCGCCGACGAGCGCCGCGCCGCCTACGCCTGCGACGTCACCTACGCGTCGGTCAACGAGATCGGCTTCGACGTCCTGCGCGATCAGCTGGTGACCGACGTCGGCGACCTGGTGTCACCCGACCCCGACGTCGCACTGATCGACGAGGCCGACTCCGTGCTCGTCGACGAAGCGCTGGTCCCGCTGGTGCTGGCCGGTACCACCCACCGCGAGCAACCGCGGCTGGAGATCATCCGGATGGTCGGCGAGCTGGTAAGCGGCAAGGACTATGAAGCCGATGCCGACCGCCGCAACGTGCACCTCACCGACACGGGCGCCCGCAAGCTGGAGAAGGCGCTCGGCGGCGTCGACATCTACTCCGAGGAGAACGTCAGCACCACGCTGACCGAGATCAACGTCGCCCTGCACGCCCACGTCCTCCTGCAGCGCGACGTGCACTACATCGTCCGCGACAGCCGGGTGCAGCTGATCAATGCGTCCCGGGGGCGCATCGCCCAACTGCAGCGCTGGCCCGACGGGCTGCAGGCCGCGGTCGAGGCCAAGGAGGGCATCGAGACCACCGAGACCGGTGAGGTGCTCGACACCATCACCGTCCAGGCGCTGATCAATCGCTACCCGACGGTGTGCGGGATGACCGGCACGGCGTTGGCCGCCGGCGAGCAGCTGCGACAGTTCTACAAGCTCGGGGTGTCACCGATCCCGCCGAACACGCCAAACATCCGCGAGGACGACGCCGACCGTGTCTACATCACTGCCGCGGCCAAGATCGACGCCGTCATCGACCACATCAAGACCATCCACGCGACCGGTCAGCCGATCCTCGTCGGCACCCGCGACGTCGCCGAGTCCGAGGAACTGCACGAGCGGCTCGTCAAGGCGGGGGTGCCCGCCGTGGTCCTCAATGCCAAGAACGACGAGGAGGAGGCCCGCGTCATCGCCGAGGCGGGCCAGCTCAACACCGTGACCGTGTCGACCCAGATCGCCGGCCGCGGTACCGACATCCGACTGGGCGGGTCCGACGAGGCGGGCCATGATGAGGTCGCCGAGCTCGGCGGGCTGCACGTCATCGGCACGGGCCGCCATCACACCGAGCGGCTGGACAACCAGTTGCGCGGGCGCGCCGGCCGCCAGGGTGACCCCGGCTCGTCGGTGTTCTTCGCCAGCTGGGAGGACGACGTCGTCCTCTCGCATCTCGACCCGGAGAAGCTCCCGACGGGCACCGACCTGGAGAGCGGAGACGGCCGCATCCTCGATCCAAAGGCCGCCCAGCTGCTCGAGCACGCCCAGCGCATCGCCGAGGGCAGGCTGCTCGACGTGCACGCCAACACCTGGCGCTACAACCAACTGGTCGCCCAGCAGCGGGCGATCCTGGTGGAGCGACGAAACACCTTGCTGCGCACCGCAACCGCCCGCCAGGAGCTGGAGGAACGGTCGCCGGAGCGCTACGAGGAACTCGCCAAGGAGATCGACGAGGAGCGGCTGGAGAAGGTGTGCCGCCAGATCATGCTCTACCACCTGGATCGCGGCTGGGCCGACCATCAGGCCTATCTGTCGGACATTCGCGAGAGCATTCACCTGCGGGCCCTGGGCAGGCAGAACCCCCTCGACGAATTCCACCGGCTGGCCGTGGACGCCTTCGGCTCGTTGGCGGCCGACGCCATCGAAGCCGCCCAGCAGACCTTCGAGACCGCCAACGTGGTCGACGACGAGCAGGGACTGGACCTGTCGAAGCTGGCCAGGCCCACCTCGACGTGGACGTACATGATTCACGACAACCCGCTGGCCGATGACGCCATGTCTGGCCTGAGCCTGCCGGGAGTGTTCCGCTAGGTTCACTGCATGGACGCTCCCGAGGGCTGGAGTGACGCGGCCGGGGAATTGACCTCCGATCGGGTGTTGACCATTCCGAACGCGCTCAGCGTGTTGCGGCTGATCCTGGTGCCCGTGTTCATCTACCTGCTGGCCGTCGACGCGAACGCCATCGCCGTCGCGGTGCTGATGTTCAGCGGGTTCTCCGACTGGGCGGACGGCAAGATCGCGCGCCTGGTCGACAATCAGTCGTCGCGGCTCGGGGCCCTGCTCGACCCGGCCGTCGACCGCATCTACATGATCGTCGTGCCGATTGCGATGGCGGTGTACGGCATCGTGCCCTGGTGGATCGTGATCGTGCTGGTCGCGCGCGACGCGATCCTCGCGCTCACCCTGCCCGTGCTGCGCAGTCGGGGCTTGACCGCGCTGCCCGTCACCTACCTCGGCAAGGCGGCGACGTTCGCGTTGATGTCGGCCTTCCCGCTGGTCCTCCTCGGCCAGTGGGAGGCGTTGTGGAGTCGGGTGATCCTCGCGGTCGGCTGGGCGTTCCTCGGCTGGGGGATGGCCATGTATCTGTGGTCGGGCGTGCTGTATCTCCTGCAGGCCACCATGGTGGTCCGTCAGATGCCACGGGTGGCGGCGGGCAGCCAGGGGAATGGCTGACGCCGAGCGCGCGCTCGGCGGCTACAGCCCGGACGCCGGACGCCACGCACACGAAGCGGGTGCGCCGACCCTGATCCCGGTGCCGTCGCTGCTGCGCTCGTTGCTGTCCGAGCACCTCGATCCCGGCTATGCCGCGGCCGCGCAGCGGCGCGAGTCCGGTCAGTCCCGCGGCAGGGCCGCGAACTGGGGGTGGCAGCTCCTGGCGGGATCGTTGGTGACCACGGTGTTCGCCGCCGCTGCCGCCCAGGCGCAATCCGTCGCGCCGGCCACCCAGGAGACCAGACAGGTGCTCGCCGGGGGGGTGCGCAACGCCGAACGGGCGACGACCGACGCAACCGCTCGCCGCGACGCGCTGGCCGATCAGGTCGAGGCGGAACGACGCCGTCGGCTCGCCGGTGACCAGCAGGGACGCCAGCTGCTCGCCAATCTCGACGGTGCCGAGTTCGCCGCTGCCGCCACCGCCGTCCACGGCCCTGGGCTGACCGTCACGGTCACCGAACCCACCGCCGCGCGCGACCTGAGCGACGTATCGAAGCAACGCGTGGCGGGCAGCCCCCAGGTCATCCTCGACCGCGATCTGCAACTCGTCGTCAACTCGCTGTGGGTCAGTGGCGCCGAGGCGATCGCGGTCGGCGGCGTGCGCATCGGACCCAACGTGACGGTGCGGCAGGCGGGGGGCGGCCTGCTGGTCGACAACCAGCCGATCAGCAACCCGTACGTGGTGCTGGCCGTCGGCCCGCCGCACGGAATGCACGACACCTTCGACCAGAGTCCCGCTCTCGCGCGCCTGAGGCTGCTCGAGTCGTCGTACGGGGTCGGCCTCAACGTCAGCGAGGCCGAGGACGTGGTGCTGCCCGCCGGCTCGGTGCGAGACGTCAACTTCGCCAAGCAGATTGGGCCATGATGCGGGTGCGCGTGATCGGAGACAGATGGTCGGAATAGCTGCACTCGTCGTCGGCATCGTCCTCGGCCTGGTGTTTCACCCGAGCGTTCCCGAGGTGATCCAGCCGTACCTGCCGATCGCGGTGGTCGCGGCGCTGGACGCGGTGTTCGGCGGGCTGCGGGCGTACCTGGAGCGGATCTTCGACTCGAAGGTGTTCGTGGTGTCGTTCGTGTTCAACGTGCTCGTCGCCACGCTCATCGTCTTCGTCGGCGACCAGCTCGGCGTGGGCACCCAGCTCTCGACCGCGATCATCGTCGTGCTCGGCATCAGGATCTTCGGCAACGCCGCCGCCCTGCGGCGCAGGCTGTTCGGCGCGTGAGACATGACTGAACCCGAACCCGAAACCGGCCACGGCCGACACGAGCGGCCCGACGGCGCGGCGGAGGCACCCCGGCGGGGCCGGACCCAGATCGCCTTCGGCGCGCTCGCGGTCGTGCTGTGCGCCGTCCTCGGGGTGGCGATCGTCACCCAGGCGCGGCAGACCGATTCCGGCGACTCGCTGGAGACTGCCCGGCCGGCTGACCTCTTGGTGCTGCTGGACTCCCTGCAGCAGCGCGAGGCCGCGCTCAACACCGAAGTCGCCGACCTGCAGCGCACCCTCGAAGCGCTGCAGTCCTCGGGGAGCAACGACCAGGCCGCCGTGGAGAGTGCCCAGTCCCGGCTGGCCGCCCTGTCGATCTTGATCGGGACGGTGGCGGCGACCGGTCCCGGCGTGACGATCACCATCGACGACGTCGCGCCGGGCGTGTCTCCCGAGACGATGCTGGACGTCGTCAACGAACTGCGCGCGGCGGGTGCGGAGGCCATGCAGATATCCGGTCCCGGCGGATCCGTCGTCCGCGTCGGGGTCGACACCTGGATCGTCGGGTCACCCGGTGCGCTGGTCGTCGATGCCACCACGCTGGCACCGCCCTATTCCATTATCGCCATTGGTGATCCGGCGACCCTGGCCGCGGCGATGAACATTCCCGGCGGCGCCGTCGACAGCGTCGAACGCGTCGGCGGCACGATGTCGGTGCAACAGGCGGACGTCGTGAACGTGACCGCCTTGCGGCAACCGAAACCACGCCAATACGCTCAGCCAGTCAAGTGAGCACGACATCCGGTATCCGGGTGGAGAACGCCGAGCCCGAGAAGAAGGAGCCCAGTGAGCCAGATTCCGTCCGACCTCTACTACACCGAGGACCACGAGTGGGTGCGTCGGACCGGTGACGACACCGTGCGCGTTGGTATCACCGACTACGCGCAGGCGGCCCTCGGCGACGTCGTGTTCGTCGAATTGCCCGACGTTGACGCCGACGTCACTGCCGGTGGCGAGTTCGGCACGGTCGAGTCGACGAAGTCGAACTCCGATCTCTTCGCGCCGATCACCGCGAAAGTCGTTGCCGTCAACGGCGAAGTGACCGACTCCCCGGAGTTGGTCAACTCGGACCCGTACGGTGCCGGTTGGCTCATCGACCTGCAGATCGACGCCGCGGCGTTGACCGAAGCCCTCGACGGCCTGCTCGACGCCGACGCGTACGGTGCCACCCTCGACGAATGAGAATTCCGGCGTTGATCCGGTAGTGCCTGACACAGCGACCACCGCCGCGCGGTACGGTCGACACGAGATGCATGACGGCCGGCGTCATCCCTCTTGGATGTCTCGAGCGGGAGCCGGCGCGCCTGCCCACCATTGCCACAGCAGCCAGTGAGGAGCACCGGGTGACGGAGAACGACACCAGTTCGGGAGCTGATCAGTCCGAAGAAGTCACGGTCGAGACCACCTCGGTCTTCCGATCGGATTTCCTCAACGAGTTGGACGCACCGCCCGCAACGAGCGGCGACAACGCGGTATCGGGAGTCGAAGGCCTACCGGCCGGTTCGGCACTTCTCGTCGTCAAGCGCGGTCCGAACGCCGGCTCGAGGTTCCTGCTCGACCAGGCGAGGACTTCGGCCGGTCGGCACCCAGACAGCGACATCTTCCTCGATGACGTCACCGTCAGCCGCAGGCATGCGGAGTTCCGCCTCGAAGGTCCTGAGTTCCAGGTCGTCGACGTCGGCAGCCTCAACGGCACGTACGTCAACCGCGAGCCCGTGGATTCGGCGGTGCTCGCCAATGGCGACGAGGTCCAGATCGGCAAGTTCCGGTTGGTCTTCCTCACGGGCCCGAAGGGTGACGAAGGCGGTACCAGCAACTGATGACCGCCCCCGACACCCCAGCGTTCGCCGGGATGTCGATCGGAGCGGTCCTGGACTCGCTGCGACCCGACTTTCCGGACGTGACCATCTCCAAGATCCGCTTCCTGGAAGCTGAAGGACTGGTCACGCCCCAGCGCTCGGGCTCGGGTTACCGGCGGTTCACCGCCTATGACTGTGCGCGACTTCGCTTCATCCTGACCGCGCAGCGCGATCACTACCTGCCGTTGAAGGTCATCAAGGCCCAGCTCGACGCGCAACTCGACGGGGCATTGCCCATCACCGGAACCGGTTACGGCGTACCGAAACTGGTTCAAGTGTCCGGCGACGGCGCCCCCCACGACACCGCGGCGGTGGCCCCCGCACAGATCAGGCTGAGCCGGGAGGATCTGCTGGCCCGTTCCGGGGTGGACGAGGAACTGCTCGGCGCCCTCATCAAGGCGGGCGTCATCAGAACCGGACCGGGCGGGTTCTTCGACGAGCACTCCGTCGTGATCGCGCAGTGCGCCAAGGCACTAGCCGACTACGGCGTCGAACCGCGGCATCTGCGGGCGTTCCGGTCGGCGGCGGACCGGCAGTCCGACCTGATCGCTCAGATAGCCGGGCCGGTGGTGAAGGCGGGCGCTCGCGACCGCGCCGACGACCTCGCGCGGGAAGTCGCCGCCCTCGCCATTACGTTGCACACGTCGCTGATCAAGTCCGCCGTGCGCGACGTTCTCGATCGCTGAGGATTAGACTCACCAGGAACGGCTTGCGGCGCGGAGGGCAGACACAGATGGGCGAGGTTCGTGTGATCGGCATTCGCGTGGAACAGCCTCAGAACCAGCCGGTTCTGTTGCTGCGAGAGTCCAACGGCGATCGCTACCTGCCGATTTGGATCGGTCAGTTCGAAGCGCAGGCGATCGCCCTCGAACAGCAGGGCGTCGAGCCTGCGCGCCCACTGACCCACGACTTGATCCAGGATCTCATTACCGCCCTTGGCCATTCACTCAAGGAAGTGCGGATCGTCGACCTGCAGGAGGGCACGTTCTACGCCGACCTGGTCTTCGATCGCGACATCAAGGTCTCGGCGCGCCCCTCGGACTCGGTGGCCATCGCCATGCGCGTGGGTGTTCCCATCTACGTCGAAGAGGCCGTGCTGGCCGAGGCCGGGTTGCTGATTCCCGACGAGTCCGACGAGGAGACCACCGGGGCGGTCCGTGAGGACGAGGTCGAGAAGTTCAAGGAGTTCTTGGATTCGGTGTCACCCGACGACTTCAAGGCCACCTGAGATTCCCATAGTCACGGATGCGTCTCACGCACTCGACACGCGGGGACGGTTTCGGCGATCCACGTGGTGGGCAGCCATACTTTGATCGTTACGAGAAGCAGTGAGTGCCGGGCGGAAAGCGTATGCTCGTCATACTCGACAGCTCGGAGCAAACGTGTTGGGTCGTCGTTGACGGCTGCGGGGCACGGATCCAGTTCGATCGGCGAGAGGATGGGCAGTGGGCGACACGCCACGTCAGGAGCAGTTGGACCTCACCTCCAGCGGCACGCCGGAGCGGGCGGTCTCAGCAGCCCCTAGCGAACCCGTCCAGGCGGGCTTGTTCCCCGACAACTCGGTTCCGGACGAATTGGTGGGTTATCGCGGCCCCAGCGCCTGCCAGATCGCGGGTATCACGTACCGCCAGCTGGACTACTGGGCGCGGACGTCGCTGGTGGTTCCCTCGATCCGCGGCGCGGCGGGGTCGGGTAGTCAGCGGCTCTACTCGTTCAAGGACATCCTCGTCCTCAAGATCGTGAAAAGGCTTCTGGATACCGGCATCTCGCTGCACAACATTCGGGTCGCCGTCGATCACCTGCGCCAGCGCGGCGTCAAGGACCTGGCGAACATCACGTTGTTCTCCGACGGCACCACCGTGTACGAGTGCACCTCGGCCGAAGAGGTCGTCGACCTCCTGCAGGGCGGCCAGGGCGTCTTCGGCATCGCCGTATCCGGCGCGATGCGTGAGCTCACCGGTGCCATCGCGGACTTCCCCGGCGAGCGGGCCGACGGCGGGGAGTCCATCGCCAGCCCGGAGGACGAACTCGCGTCACGTCGCAAGACCCGCGACCGCAAGATCGGCTAACTCCGGCCCGTCGCCGGGTGAGCCCCCTTCCGGGCCCTCCGGTAGACTCGACACCGCATCGCCCCCGCGCGGGAGAGTTCCGTGGCCGCCAGCCACGGACGCCGAAGGAGCAACACCTCTCCGTCAACCTCTCAGGCACCAGGACCGCGCGGAGCCACGATGCCTCTGGAAAGTGGCGTTATCTTGCCCGCCCATGGGGAAAGGCTCCGCCGGCAGCGACCGGACGCCGAATCTCTCAGGCGCCCGTTACGGGTCGACGACAGAGGGAGAGGACCGCTAGCGGTTCCGCGCTCTGAGAGGTCCTCCCTTGTCCGGTGCTCCGTCCCATCCCAGCAATGAACATCACCAGCCCCGGTTCGCCGACCGGCACATCGGACCGGACGCCGACGCCGTCGCGACCATGCTCGAGGTCATCGGCGTGGAATCACTCGGTGAGCTAGCCGAAAAGGCTTTGCCCACGGGCATTCTCGACGCCATCACGGTCGACGGTGTGGCCCCCGGACTGGACCAGCTGCCGCCGCCGGCGTCCGAGGAGCAGTCGTTGGCCGAATTGCGGGCGATGGCCGACGCGAACACCGTCGCGGTCTCGATGATCGGACAGGGCTACTTCGACACGCTGACGCCGGCCGTGCTGAAGCGCAACATCCTCGAGAACCCGGCCTGGTACACCGCCTACACGCCCTACCAGCCGGAGATCAGCCAGGGCAGGCTCGAGGCCCTGCTCAACTTTCAGACGATGGTGGAGGAACTGACGGGCCTCGAGGTGGCCAACGCCTCCATGCTCGACGAGGGCACCGCCGCCGCCGAGGCCATGACGTTGATGCACCGCGCGGTGAAGGGATCGGCCAGCACCCTGCTCGTCGACAGCGACGTCTACCGCCAGACCGCTGCGCTGCTCGCCACCCGCGCCGCACCGCTCGGCATCGACATCGTCACCGCCGACCTGCGCCAAGGGCTTCCCGACGGCGACTTCTTCGGCGTCATCGTCCAGCTGCCCGGTGCCAGCGGATGCGTCAATGATTGGAGCCACCTGGTCCAGCAGGCCCACGACCGCGGCGCGCTCGTCGCGGTCGGTGCCGACCTGCTGGCCCTGACGCTGATCACCCCGCCGGGAGAGATCGGCGCCGACGTGGCCTTCGGCACCACCCAACGATTCGGCGTGCCAATGGGATTCGGCGGGCCGCATGCGGGCTACCTGGCGGTGCACACCAAGCACGCACGTCAGCTACCGGGTCGTCTGGTGGGGGTCTCGGTGGACTCCGACGGCTCACTGGCGTACCGGCTCGCGCTGCAGACCCGCGAACAGCACATCCGCCGCGACAAGGCCACCAGCAACATCTGCACGGCGCAGGTGCTTTTGGCGGTGATGGCCGCCATGTACGCCAGCTATCACGGCGCCGACGGACTGACCGCCATCGCCCACCGGGTGCACGGCAATGCGGTCGGCATCGCGATGGGGCTCACCGATGCAGGTGTCGAGGTGGTGCACGACGCGTTCTTCGACACCGTGCTGGCCCGCGTGCCCGGCCGCGCCGAGGAGATCCGCGCCGCCGCCAAGACCCGCGGCATCAACGTGTGGCTGGTCGACGCCGACCACGTCTCGGTTGCCTGCGACGAGGCCACCACCGCCACCCACGTCGAGGACATCCTCGCCGCGTTCGGCGCCACCCGCGGCGGCCAGCACTGGGCCGGCCCCGAAATCGCCACGCGCACTTCGTCTTTCCTCACCCATCCGGCATTCACCAAGTACCGCACCGAGACCGAGATGATGCGCTATCTGCGCTCGCTCGCCGACAAGGACATCGCGCTGGATCGCAGCATGATCCCGCTGGGGTCGTGCACGATGAAGCTCAACGCCGCCGCCGAGATGGAGCCCATCACCTGGCCGGAGTTCGCCCGTCAGCACCCGTTCGGCCCCGCCTCGGACACCCCGGGCCTGCGCAAGCTGATCGCCGACCTCGAGGGCTGGCTGACCCAGATCACCGGCTACGACGCGGTCTCCCTGCAGCCCAACGCCGGCTCGCAGGGGGAGTACGCGGGCCTGCTGGCGATCCAGGCCTACCACCTCAGCCGCGGAGACGCGCAACGCAACATCTGCCTCATCCCGTCGAGCGCGCACGGCACCAACGCGGCGTCGGCGGCGCTGGCCGGCATGCGCGTCGTCGTCGTCGCCTGCAGGCAGAACGGTGACGTCGACCTCGACGACCTCCGCGCCAAGATCGTCGAACACGGCGACGCCGTGGCCGCGCTGATGATCACCTATCCGTCGACCCACGGCGTCTTCGAACACGACGTCGAGGACATCTGCGCGGCCGTGCACGACATCGGCGGTCAGGTGTACGTCGACGGCGCCAACCTGAACGCCCTCGTCGGCCTGGCCCGACCCGGCCGATTCGGTGGCGACGTCAGCCACCTGAACCTGCACAAGACGTTCTGCATCCCGCACGGTGGCGGCGGACCCGGCGTCGGACCGGTCGCGGTGCGCAGCCATCTCGCCCCCTACCTGCCAGGGCACCCGATGGCCGACGAGCTCACCGACACCTACACCGTGTCGGCCGCGCCCTACGGATCGGCGTCCGTCTTGCCGATCACGTGGGCCTACATTCGCATGATGGGCGCCCCCGGCCTGCGGGCCGCGACCCTCACCGCGATCGCCTCGGCGAACTACGTCGCCCGCCGTCTCGACGAGTACTACCCGGTGCTCTACACCGGCGAGAACGGCATGGTGGCCCACGAGTGCATCCTCGATCTGCGCACCATCACCAAGACCACCGGCGTGACGGTCGACGACGTTGCAAAGCGGTTGGCGGACTACGGTTTCCACGCCCCGACGATGAGCTTCCCCGTCGCAGGCACGCTGATGGTCGAACCGACCGAGAGCGAGAGCCTGGCGGAGGTGGACGCGTTCTGCCAGGCCATGATCGCGATCCGCGCCGAGATCGACGAAGTGGCCTCCGGACGGTGGTCGGTGGAGGACAACCCGCTACGCGGCGCCCCGCACACGGCCGAGTGCCTCCTCGTCGAGGACTGGAACCACCCGTACACCCGCGAGCAGGCGGCCTACCCGCTGGGCAAGGGCGTCAGGCCCAAGGTGTGGCCGCCGGTGCGTCGCATCGACAGCGCCTACGGTGACCGCAATCTGGTCTGCTCCTGCCCGCCGGTGGAGGCGTTCGCCTAACCTTGGGGCCGTGTCGTCCTCGCTGCCGCGTAGCGTTCGGGATTGGCTCGACGGGGGACACTTCGTCGAGAGGGGCCCGGGTTCGGTGTTCGTCCGCGGCGCGACGGGCACTGGCCCGACGGTGCTCCTGCTGCACGGCTACCCGTCGAGTTCCTATGACTACCGCGAGGTCGTCCAGCACCTGGGTGACCGCGCCTGGCTGACGATGGACTTCCTCGGCTTCGGGCTCTCGGAGAAACCGCGCCCGCACCGCTACAGCCTCTTCGAACAGGCCGACCTGGTGGAGTCGGTGGTCACCGCCGAGGTGTCTGGTCCCGTCGTCCTGATCGCCCACGACATGGGCACCTCGGTCGCCACGGAGCTTCTGGCGCGAGACATCGAGGGCCGCTTGGGTTTCGACCTCCGCGCGGCGGTGCTCACCAACGGTAGCGTGATCCTGGAGCGGGCGTCGCTACGGCCAGCGCAGAAGTTGCTGCGCGGCCCGCTGGGACCCGCCGCGGCCCGGCTGACCAACCGGCGGACGTTCACCAAGGGATTCGGCGAGCTGTTCAGCGCCGGGCACCCGCTCTCGGCGGAGGAGGCCGACGCCCAGTGGGCATTGCTGGCGCACCGCGGGGGCAATCGCATCGCGCACCTGCTGATCTCCTATCTCGACGAGCGGGTACGCCACGCGGCGCGGTGGCACGGCGCCGTACGGGACTGGTCGAAACCGCTCAGCTTCCTGTGGGCGCTCGACGATCCCGTCGCCACGGTCAACGTGCTCGACGGTCTGCGGGAGTTGCGGCCAGCCGCCGACGTCGTCGAGCTGGACGGCGTCGGTCACTATCCCCAGGTCGAGGTGCCCGCCGACTTCACCGGGCACGCGCTGCGGCTGCTCGGCAATTAGCCGAGCGCGGTCGTCAACGCCGTCGTGAGCTCCGGGCCCGCCGAAGTGGCGAGGTTCTGATAGTTCCCACCGGTCGCCTGAGCCACCGCTTCCCAGCTGCTCCGGTCGGGGTCGCCGCCGAAGTCGATCACGTCGACCGCGACCGGCCGCGCCTGGTTGAAGTTCTGCCGGATGAAGTCCTGCAGGCCGGCGCCGTCGAGCGACTGGTCGGTGTGCGGGCCCGCCGTGATGACGAGCACCGAATTGGGTTGTCTCTCGCGGAAGTTCGCGACGGCGTCCGGGTACATCAACCGCAGCGTGGTGAAGGACACCGCACCGCCGTTGCTGGGCGTCTGACCGTTCAGGTTGGCGGTGAGTACGGCCGAGCGCGGCTCCCCAGCCACCTGGTCGGCGAGCGGTCCCATGGGTACCTCGGACCGACCGGCCACGCCGTCGAACGTCCACAGGCCGACCGCCGAACTCGGCGGCAGCGCCTGCAGGCGTGCGGTCAGCGCAGCGGTGACGTTGGCCAGCCTGGACTTGCCACCCTCGTCGGGCGTCATCGACTGGTCGAGCAGCACGGTGACGGCGGGACTCTGAGCGGGGGTGCTGACGAGGTTGGCGAGCGTGGCACGCATGCCGCCGTCGCCCACCGACAGCGGGGCACTCAGCGAGGCGAAGTCGATGACGTCACTCTGCGGCATGGTGGTGCCCTCGGCGCGGAAGCCGGCTTCGGACAGGCTCGCCAGCGCTTCGGGATTGCGCAGGAAGCGAGCGAATTCGCTTGCGGCGCTGATCTGTTCCTGACTCAGCCAGTCACCCGAGAGCAGGACCGTCGGGTAGTCGGCGGTGGCGGTCGGCCCCGGCGGCAGCCACGCGGCGAGCTGCCCCTTGGCGTCAGGCTGGTTTCCCCGCTGGAAGATCTGTTGCTCGGTGGCAACCACGGCGTGGACGTCCGCGGAAGCGGGGTCACGCGCCTCGATCAGCGCATCCATCGCCGTGGCCGAGGCATCGTCGGCGAGTTTGGGCTGCCCTGCCATCAAGCTGGCGATGGCGTTGGCACCCGACGTCGGCGGCTGACCCCGTGGTGCTGCCGCGGATGCGACGGCCTCGGCGGCCAGATACGTGGCGTCACTGTCACCGGCGAGCGGCAGGGCCAACCGCAGGGATCCCCACCCGGGCAGGTCCACCCCGTCCAGCGATGCGGGGTTGTTCTGCAGTGCAGGGAGCGTGCCCCAGTTCTGCTGAGCGAGGGCATCCTTCAGCTGCGGGCGCACCGCGAGCAGCACCGGGGAGGTGACCAGGGAGCGACTGTCACTCACCGTCTTCTCACCGGTTGCGGCCTCGAGGCGGGCCTCGGAGATCGAACTGCCGGGAATCCACAGCGCCGGGCGCTCGCCCAGATCGCCTCGCCACGGCCCGACGAAACCGTTGATCACCTGATCGGATTCGGCTGACTTCACGCCGACCTTCACGCACTTGTCCCCGACCGGGTCCGCCGACTCGTTGTACTTGTCCGCCAGAGGCGTGATGCTTCCGGCAATCGCCGGGTCCACGATCACCGCGACAGCGACCTCGCCGGCCACACACCGGGCCGCACCGGCCTGTGAACGTTGCGACAGGGCATCGCCGAAGAAGCGCCAGGCGATGACCGCACCGACCACGACGACGACGGTGACCAACGCGATGATGACCCCCACGCTGACCCCGCGCCTCTGGGGCACGATGGCCCGGTGGCTGCCCGTCCACTCGCTGCTCTCCCAGTCGCGACGGTTGGGGGGCGAAGCCGACGACGCGAAGGCCTGCGTTTCTGGTTCCGGCTGCTCGAGATAGGAGAAGTCGTACCCGGCGTCCGCGCCCGGGGCGGGCTGCCATTCGTCGTGCTCGGCGGCGAAACCCCCGTCTGCGTAGTCGACGTCTTCGTAGTCGTCGTCTTCGTAGTCGTCGTAGTCGTCGTCGAATTGGTCTGCCGCGCCGGAGTATTCAGGCGACGGCCGTTCGCCCGGACCGGATGCGCTGACCTCTCCCTCGTCCGGGGTGTCCTCGGGGTCGGGAATGCTGTGCCTACCCATCCCTGAAACCCCTGTACTCGTCGCTGGTGTTGATGATTCTCCGAAGGTGGCGTGTCACGCGGCCCCGCCGAAGTCTAGCCACGGTTGGCGTGGCGGGCCTTGAACTCCCGGCGGCGCCGGTGCAGGATCGGCTCGGTATAGCCGTTGGGCTGCTCGGTGCCGGACAGGATGAGCTCCTGGGCCGCCTCGAAGGCGATGCTGGCTTCCGGGTCGGGCGCCATCGGCAGGTAGTCGGGGTCCTCGGCGTTCTGCTCGTCGACCACCGTGGCCATCCGACGCAGGCTCTTCTTGACGTCCTCTTCGGTGATCACGCCGTGCCGCAACCAGTTGGCCAGCAACTGACTCGAGATGCGGAGGGTGGCTCGATCCTCCATCAGCGCCACGTCGTGAATGTCGGGCACCTTGGAGCAGCCGACGCCCGCGTCGATCCACCGCACCACGTACCCGAGGATCGACTGACAGTTGTTGTCGACTTCCTCGCGGATCTCGGCAGGCTCCCACGCGAGTTCCTTGGCCAGCGGGATCGTCAGCAGCTCGTCGATCGTGGTTCTGGACTTTCCCGCCAGCTCCTTCTGCACCTCGAACACGTCCACCTGGTGGTAGTGCATCGCGTGCAGGGTCGCACCGGTCGGCGACGGCACCCACGCGGTCGTGGCTCCTGCCTTGGGCTGGCCGATCTTCTGCTCGACCATGTCGGCCATCAGCTCGGTCATGGCCCACATGCCCTTACCGATCTGCGCCTTGCCCGACAAGCCTGCGGCCAGGCCGATGTCGACGTTGGCGTCCTCGTAGGCCTTGATCCACGGCTGGCTCTTCATCGCGCCCTTTCGGATCATCGGACCCGCCTCCATGGAGGTGTGGATCTCGTCGCCGGTGCGATCCAGGAAACCGGTGTTGATGAACACGACGCGGTCGGCGGCGGCCTTGATGCACGCCTTGAGGTTCAGCGTCGTGCGCCGCTCCTCGTCCATGATGCCGACCTTCATGGTGGCCTGCGGCAGACCGAGCACGTCCTCGACGCGGCTGAACAGCTCGCAGGTGAACGCGACCTCGGCGGGTCCGTGCATCTTCGGCTTGACGATGTAGATCGAACCGGTGCGGCTATTGAGCAGTGCACCGTTCTCGGAGCCAGCCTTCAAACCGTGCATGGCGATCAACCCGGTGAACAGCGCATCCTGAATGCCCTCCGGCACCTCGTCGCCATTCGCGTCCGTGATGGCGTCGTTGGTCATCAGGTGCCCGACGTTGCGGGTGAAGAGCAGGCTTCGGCCGGGCAGCGTCAGTTCGCCGCCGTCTGGCCGGGTGAAGATGCGGTCCTCGTTGAGCACCCGGGTGAACGTCTTGTCACCCTTGTGGACCTCTTCGGTCAGGTCGCCACGGTTGAGGCCGAGCCAGTTGCGGTAGCCGAGCACCTTGTCGTCGGCGTCGACGGCGGCCACGGAGTCCTCGAAGTCCATGATCGTGGTGATCGCGGATTCCAGCACGACGTCCTTGATGCCCGCCTCGTCGGTCGCGCCGACGGGGGATTCGGGGTCGATGAGGACTTCGATGTGCAGGCCATTGTTGACGAGCAGCACCGACCAGGCCGGCGAGCCGAGGTCGCCGGTGTAGCCGACGAACTTGTCCGGGCTGGCCAAGGTGACCGACGAGCGCTCGCGCGAGGAGTCATCGGCTGCCGACGAGCCGTCGGCGAGGGCTACCCGTAGCGTGCCGTCGTCGACGCTCAACCCGGTCGCGTCCGCCCAGGATCCCGTCTCCAGCGGCACTGATTCGTCGAGGAACGTGCGCGCGTAGGCGATGACCGCGTCACCGCGCACCCGGTTGTAGCCGCCGCCGCCCTTCTCGGCGCCGTCGGTTTCGGGGATGACGTCGGTGCCGTAGAGCGCGTCGTACAGCGAGCCCCAACGGGCGTTGGACGCGTTGAGGGCAAAGCGGGCGTTGAGCACCGGAACGACCAACTGGGGTCCGGCGGTGCTGGTGATCTCGGCGTCGACGCCCGAGGTGGTGATGGAGAAGTCCGCTGGCTCGGGCTCGAGATACCCGATCGCGGTGAGGAACTCCTGGTACTCGGTCGCGTCGAAGGGTCCGATGACGCGCTGCCGATGCCACTTGTCGATCTGCGCCTGCAACTCGTCCCGGCGGGCCAGCAGATCCTGGTTCTGCGGCGCCAGATCGGTGACGACCTTGTCCACGCCCGCCCAGAAGCTGTCGGCGTCCAAGCCGGTGCCCGGCAGCGCCTCATTGGTGATGAAGTCGTGCAGCACACGTGCCACGCGCAGGTTTCCGACGGTCACGCGATCTGTCATGAGGTTCCCTCTCTGAAGCGTCGATCCAGCTTACCCGTGGGTAATAGCGGGCCGATTGGGCTGTGTGGCCGCGGCGAGCAACGCGTCGCAGCGGGTCAGCAGGGCCGCCCGCAGCGGTGCGGCGCGCTCCGCGATCTCGCGTTGGCATCGGACGTACTCGGTGCGGCCCGCGGCGTCCTCGATCGCGATGGGCGCGATCCCGAAGGACAGCAGGTCATACGGGCTGGCGCGCATGTCGAGGATCCGCGCGTCGGCCGCGAGGTCCAGACAGTCCATCAGCAACTCCGACGGCACCAGCGCACCGAGCTTGTATCCCCATTTGTACAAGTCCATGTTGGCGTGCACGCACCCCGGCTGTTCGCTGACGAGCTGCGACTGGCGGCTCAACGAATCGGCGTTGCGCGGCGCGGCCGGTCCGGTGAAGAAGCGGTAGGCGTCGAAGTGGCTGCAGCGCAACGGCGTCGCCTCGACCACCGCATCGGTGCCCGACGCGCCGAGTCGCAGGGGGACCCGATCGTGCCGCACCTCGTCGGCGCGATAGACCATCGCCCACTCGTGCAGGCCGAAGCAGTTCAGCCGTGCCGGCCGACTAGCGGTGGCCCGCAACAGGTCCGCGATGAACTGGACCGTGTCGAGGCGGCTGTGTAGGTACGCCGGGCCGACCGCGATGGTCGAGCCTCGGCGGTCGTAACCGGCGCGGTCGGCGAACCGCTCCGCCGCAGCGCCCGTGAGCGCGACGCCGAACCCGGGGTGCCAGCGGCGCAACTGTCGCGGACGCAGGCTGTAGTAGGTGAACAGGAAGTCCCACACCGGATGTGCTTCGCCGCGCTGGGCGCGGGCCCGGTGTGGCCCGAGAAAGTCCTCGGCCCGGTCGACGTGCCGGCGCTCGCGCGCGATCCAGTCGGCTTCGTCGAGCTCGACGACCGACTCAGACACGGTGCGTTCCGTCGCGCACCGTCCCCACCAGATCCTCGACGAGGTCTTCCAGCGCCACGACGGCAGTGACCTGATCGCCGGTGGTGACCAGCGCCAGGTGGCTGTTGTCCCGCCGCAGCCGGGTCAGCGCGTCGGGGACCGGTAGCGATGACGGCAACCGCGGCAGCGCGCGCACGCTGGATGCGTCGAGCACGGCATCGGGGTCGTTCATCAGCGAGAGCACGTCCTTGATGTGCAGATACCCGAGATAGGCGCCCGTGTGGTCGGTGACGGGGAAGCGCGAGTAGCCCGTGTCGACCAGCGCGCGTTCGATCGCGCCGACCGTCGGGCCCAGGCCGGGTCCGGCGACCGGCACCGCCCGGATGTCGCCGAGCGGTATCGCCACGTCGGCGACGACGTGCGTACGCACCTGCAGGGCACGGGTGAGCCTGCCGTGTTCTTCGGGATCGAGCAGACCCTCGGACAGCGATTCGGCGATCATCTCCGACAGCTCGACGGTAGACACCGTCACGTCGAGTTCGTCCTTGGGTTCGACCCCGAAAGAACGCAGTGTCGTGTTGGCGCACCAGTTGTAGAACGCGATGAACGGCTTGGCCAGCCGCATGTAGACCAGGTACGGCGGTATCAGCAGCATCGCGGTGGACTCGGGTCCGGCGATGGCGATGTTCTTCGGCACCATCTCGCCGAGCAGCACGTGCAGAGTGACCACGACGCCGAGGGCGATGATGAACGACACGGTGTGCAGCACCGAGTCCGGGATGCCGACGGCGCCGAACGGCACCTCCAGGAGGTGGGCCACCGCTGGCTCGCCGACCCGACCGAGCAGGATCGAGCAGATCGTGATGCCGAGCTGGGCGCCGGCGAGCATCAGGGACAGCCGCTCACCCGCCCTGATGACCGTGACGGCGCTCTTCTTGCCCTGTTCGGCCAGTGCTTCCAGGCGGTCGCGGCGAGCCGAGATCAACGCGAACTCCGATCCCACGAAGAAGGCGTTGAGGGCGAGCAACAGCACGGTCAGCAGCACGCCGAAGACGTCGGAGCTCACTGTCCCTTCTTCCTTTCCGACCGGTCCGACTCTTCCGACTTCCCCGGTTTACCGCGGCGACCCAGTTCGGACAGCTCGAGCAGATCGATGCGTCGCCCGTCCATCTGGATGACCGTGGCCTGCCAGTGCACGGGATCGTCGACCGGGCCGTCCGGATCGAACTCGGTGAGCTCGACGGTCTCGCCCGGCTCGGGAATGTGACCCAATTCCTGAAGGATCAGACCGCCGATCGTCTCGTATTCGCCCTCCGGCGGCCGGAACGGGGTCTCGGTCTCGACCTCGTCGATGCGCAGCAGCCCGGAGATCCGCCAGCCGTTGCGCACCTCGACGACGTCCGGGGTGGCGTCATCGTGCTCATCGCGGACGTCACCGACGATCTCCTCGATGAGGTCCTCGACGGTGACCATGCCGGCCGTGCCGCCGTACTCGTCGACCACCAGCGCGGTCTGCAGGCCGTTGGCGCGGATCTGCGCCATCACGGCATCCCCGTCGAGGCTGGACGGCACGGTGGCCACGGGTAGGGCGATCACCGACAGCCGGGTGTTCGCGCGGTCGGCGACCGGCACCGTGAACACCTGCTTGACGTGCACGATGCCCACCGTCTCGTCGAGGTCGCCGTCGACGATGGGGAAGCGGGAGAAGCCCGTCTCCATCGCCTTGAGGAC
Source organism: Mycolicibacterium sp. TUM20985 (assembly GCF_030295745.1). Classification (NCBI taxonomy): domain Bacteria; kingdom Bacillati; phylum Actinomycetota; class Actinomycetes; order Mycobacteriales; family Mycobacteriaceae; genus Mycobacterium; species Mycobacterium antarcticum. The sequence continues at coordinate 2,736,900 of NZ_AP027291.1, read as the reverse complement.
CAGGTCTGCGACGGTGTCGTCGACGTGCAGGGCTTCGATCTTCGACCGTGGCGTCATGAGCTCCTCGGCCGACCGCTCACCGAACTGCAGCGAACGGTCGACGAGATCCGCCGTGCTCGCATCCAGCGAACCGCTGCGCTTGGAGGTCCGTACCAGCGACACCAGCTCCTGCGGTGAGCGCGCGGATCTCAGCTCCTCGGCGGGTTCGATCCCGACCCGGCGCAGAATCCAGTTGGCGGTGCCGTTGGTGACCTTGATGGCCGGGGTGAGCAGCCGGGAGAACCACCATTGCAGTGGGGCGGCCCACCGGGCGGTCGGCGCCGGTTTGGCGACGGCCAGGTTCTTGGGCACCAGCTCCCCGAAGATCATCGAGATCGACGTGGCGATCAACAGCGCCAACGCCAGCGCGACACCGTCGATCATGGTCTCGGGCAGCCGAACTGCCTGCAGCGGCGGGCGCAACAGGGTCGCGACGACGGGTTCGGCCAGGTAACCGGTGGCCAGCGTGGTGATCGAGATGCCGAGCTGCGCCCCCGACAGCTGGAAGGACAGCGACTTGTGCGCCTTCTGGACGTACGCGTCACGCCAGCCGCCATTCTTGGCATTGGTGTCGACCGTGCTGCGTTCCAGAGCGGTGAGGGAGAACTCCGCGGCGACGAACAGCGCCGTCCCGGCGGTCAGCAGCAAGAAGGCGATAAGACTGAGAACCAGGCTCATGAGAGCCTCGCGCAACGGGCGCCGGGCACTAGGCCCGGCTGCCTACTGGAGGGTTCGGCGTCGGACGGCTCCGAGGAGGCCCGTTCAGGTTCCGGGGCCTCGGCGGGTGCCTGCGGCACGTGTTCCCTTTCGATTGACGGCGACGAGATGGGGTCAATCGTAGCCGAGTCGACGCCGCCCGCCGGGCGGTCACCAGCCCGTCGGCAGCGGATGCCCCTCGGCGAAGCCGGCTGCGGACTGCACGCCGAGGACGACCTTGTCGTGCAATTCGGGCAATGTGGCCGCGCCGACGTAGGTACAGGTGCTCCGCACGCCGGAGGTGATGTGGTCGAGCAGGTCCTCGACGCCACCGCGGTCCGGGTCCAGCGTCATCCTCGACGTCGAGATGCCTTCTTCGAACAGAGCCTTGCGTGCGCGATCGAACTGGCTGTCGCCAGACGTCCTCGCCGCCACCGCCCGCTTCGACGCCATGCCATAGCTCTCCTTGTACGACCGGTCCTGCCGGTCGTACAGCAGGTCACCCGGCGACTCGTAGGTCCCGGCGAACCAGGAGCCGATCATCACGTTGGATGCGCCCGCGGCCAGGGCCAGGGCGACGTCGCGCGGGTGGCGAACGCCGCCGTCCGCCCAGACGTGGGCTCCCAGTTGCCTTGCTGCGGAAGCACATTCGACCACGGCCGAGAACTGCGGTCGCCCGACGCCGGTCATCATCCTGGTCGTGCACATCGCGCCTGGGCCGACGCCCACCTTGACGATCGAGGCACCGGCGCTGATCAGGTCGCGCGTGCCCTCCGCCGAGACCACGTTGCCTGCCGCCAACGGCAAGCCCAGGTTCAGCGACGAGACGGCCTTGATGGCGTCGAGCATCTTCAGCTGATGGCCGTGCGCCGTGTCGACGACGAGCAGGTCGGCGCCGGCCTCGGCCAACTCCCGAGCCTTGGCCGCGACGTCACCGTTGATGCCGATGGCGGCGGCGATGCGCAGGCGACCCTCGGCGTCGACGGCGGGCGCGTAGATGCCCGCGCGGATGGCGCCCGTTCGCGTGAGCACGCCGGCCAGGCGGCCGTCGGCCCCGGTCATCACGGCCACCCCGACGGGACTGTGCTCGAGCCGGTCGAACACCGTGCGCGGATCGGTGCCCACCGGGGCGGTGACGAAGTCGGTGATCGCGACGTCGCGGACCCGCGCGAAGCGGTCGACGCCCTGGCAGGACCCCTCGGTGACCAGACCGACCGGCTTGCCCTCGGCGTCGACCACGACGGCGGCACCGTGGGCGCGCTTGTGGATCAGCGCGGTGGCGTCGGATACCGAAGCCTCGGGTGACAGGGTCACCGGGGTATCCACGACCAGGTCGCGGCTCTTCACGAACTCGACCATCTCGCGCACCGCCGCAGCCGGAAGATCTTGTGGCAGAACGACGATGCCGCCACGTCGGGCGACCGTCTCGGCCATCCGGCGACCGGCGACGGCGGTCATGTTGGCCACGACCACCGGGATGGTGGTGCCCGAGCCGTCGACGGTCGCGAGGTCGACGTCGAAACGCGACGTGACATCCGACCGGCCGGGTACGACGAAGACGTCGTTGTAGGTCAGGTCGTAGGGCGGGTGATGCCCGTCAAGGAATCTCATCGCCGGCCAGTTTAATCGCCGAGGAGACTAGGCCGGCGACTCGCTGCGATCGCCGCTCCACTGCGTGTGGAACTTCTTGCTCGGGTCCTCGTCGATGCGTCCGTAGGTATGGGCGCCGAAGAAATCGCGCAAACCCTGCGTCAGAGCCGCGGGCAGCCGCTCGGTGCGCAGCGCGTCGTAGTAGGAGAGTGCCGACGAGAAGCCGGGGACCGGGATACCCAGCTCGGTCGCGGTGACCACCACCCGCCGCCAGCCGTCGACGGCCGCCTCGACGGCGCTGCGGAAGTACGGTGCGACGAGCAGGGTCGCCAACTCCGGCTCGTCGTCGAACGCCTCCTTGATGAAGTTAAGGAACTTGGCCCGGATGATGCAGCCGCCGCGCCAGATGGTGGCCAGATCGCCGGGGGTGATGCCCCAGTCGTATTCGAGGCTGCCCGCCTGAATCTGGTTGAAGCCCTGGGCATAAGCGACGATCTTGGAGGCGTAGAGCGCCTGCCGGACGTCCTCGATGAAGGCGGCGGCATCGGTCGGCTTGGCGCCGAGGGTGCCCGCGGCCAGACCGGTGGTGGCCTTGCGCTGCGAGACCGACCCCGAGAGGGCGCGGGCGAAGACGGCTTCGGCGATACCGGTGACCGGCACCCCGAGATCGAGCGCGGACACGACCGTCCAGCGGCCGGTTCCCTTCTGTTCGGCCTCGTCGAGGATGACGTCGACGAGGGGCTTGCCGGTCTTGGCGTCGGTCTGCTTGAGCACCTCGGCGGTGATCTCGATGAGGTAGCTGTCGAGATCGCCTTCGTTCCAGTCGCGGAAGATGTCGGCGATCTCCGGTGCCGTCTTGCCGAGGCCGTCGCGCAGCAGCTGGTAGGCCTCGCCGATCAGCTGCATGTCGGAGTACTCGATGCCGTTGTGCACCATCTTCACGAAGTGGCCCGACCCGTCGGGCCCGATGTGCGTGCAGCAGGGGACGCCGTCGACGTGCGCGGAGATCTCCTCGAGCAGCGGGCCGAGCGACTCGTAGGACTCCTTGGGGCCGCCGGGCATGATGGACGGCCCGTTGAGGGCGCCCTCCTCGCCACCGGAGATGCCTGCGCCGACGTAGTGCAGACCACGTTCGCGGATGGCCTTCTCGCGACGGATGGTGTCGGTGTAGAGGGAGTTGCCGCCGTCGATGATGATGTCGCCCTCCTCCATCGCGTCGGCGAGCTCGTTGATCACGGCGTCGGTGGGGCCACCCGCCTTGACCATGATCAGCACCCGTCGCGGCTTCTCCAGGGTGGCAAGGAATTCCGGGATGGTGTTACCGCGAACGAAGTTGCCCTCCGTGCCGTGGGCGTCGAGCAGGGCGTCGATCTTGGCGGTCGTCCGATTGTGCACCGCAACGGTGTACCCGTGATGGGCGAAGTTGCGGGCGATGTTCGACCCCATCACGGCCAGGCCGGTGACGCCGATTTGAGCCGTGGCGTTGGTTTCGGGCGAGCTCACGGGCAGCCTTTCGTGGTTGGGGTGTGGCGAGGAGTTCCGAGGGTCGAATCTACGCGGAGATCAGGCGCTGTAGCTCGGTGAGCCAGGGCACCGCCAGCGCCACGGTGGGGACGACCAGAACGGCTGCGGCGGTGACGTACGCGGCCGTCGCCAGCAGGACGCTGTTCGGCTCGCCGGCCAGGCGGCGCACCCGCGTGATGGTGTGTGGCCCGCCGGCGGCCAGCGCTCCGGACGGTGCCCAGCTCGAGGCGCAGGCGACCAGCGCCCGGGCCAGGGGAGTGGGGCCCGCCTTGCGGACGGCGGCGTCGTCGGCGAGCGCCTCGATGAGCAGCCGCACCGCGTCGAGCGCATTGGCACTCCGGACGAAGCGCGGGAAGGCGGCGTGGACGGCGGTGAACATCTCCAGCACCAGATCGTGCCTGGCGCGCAGGTGGGCATGTTCGTGGCTGAGGATGGCGGCCAACTCGGTGTCCGACAGCGCGCTCAGCGTGCCCTCGCTGACGACGACCCGGCTGCGGACGCCGGGCAGACAGTAGGCCAACGGCTGGGCGACGTCCAGGATGCGCAGCCCGTGCGACGACCGCACCGACGGATCGTGCGACCGGCCGAGGAGGTCGACGAGCATGCGGTGATGCGCCCGTCGCCTGCGGGTGGCGATCGCGACCTGCACCACCGACACCATCAATCGGGCGCCGATCAGGAGCGTGACGGCGAAGACGGCGACGTACAGCAACCACAGCGGCCAGCCAAGCACCCTGATCTCGCTGGTGACCGTGGCGGTCGGCCTACCGTCGGGACCTGGGACGAACAGTCGGCTGGCGATGGCGATGCCGGCGCTGAACGCGGACAACACGGCGGCGAGGGCGATCGACTGCCACAGCACTACCGCCGCCCGCGGCGCACGCAAGGGCCACGACGCTCGCGCCAACAACGCCGGAACTGGGCCGATGAGGAGTAGCGCGACTAAGGAGAACGCCAGCGCGGACACACTGACAGTGTCCCTCAGGCGGTACCCGAATTACCAGCGACCGAGGCAGAACTCTCCTTGGCCTCCAACTCGGCCAGCGCTCGGCGCAGGGCGGCCGCCTCGTTGGCGCCCACCCGTTCGACGAAGTGGACGAGTGCGGCCTCGCGACTGCCGAAGTCCGAGGCCTGGTCGAGCGCGTCGACCATGAGGCCGGCGACCAGGACATCCCGGCCGTGAGTCGGGGCGTAGCGGTGCGCCCTGTCGTCGCGGTGTTGCACGACGAGGTTCTTCTTGGCCAGGCGTTGGAGCACAGTCATGACCGTCGTGTAGGCAAGGTCTCGCCGCACCGCCAGTGCTTCGTGCACCTGACGGACGGTCTGAGGGTCGCGCGAAGACCACAGGTGGTCCATCACTTCGCGTTCGAGTTCCCCGAGGCGCGTCTGCTTGGGCATGATTCGTTCACTCTCCTGAGCAATGCTTACAGGGTACTACGGGCTTACTACCGTGCGTCGTATCAGTTGCCGGGGTGCGACGGATACGTTCCCCCGAAGCGTCAACGGGCGGGTGTTCCCATTCCTTCCCGACCCGCCAAACGTGCGGCCGTATACCCAATTCCCGTCAGTTGTGAGTCCCGTCACAGCACGTCTCCCCGCAGTCGACTTTCCTTATAGTAAGGCTAACCTAACTAGGAGGTGCCGTGTCGGTTGCCGTTGACGACCCGCTGATCATCCGCATGTCCATCACCCGGACCTTGCCCTTGCACGAATCCAGCCGCCGCCTGCGCGAGTTGTCGCCCGAACGTCCGCGGACGTACGGCGTCGCGGTCATGCGCGACGTGTCCCGTCGGCGCTGGTGGCCGCTGACCGACGCGTTGGCGACCGACCGCCTTCAGGCAATGTTCGACGCGGCCGCCGCGGAGACGGACCACCGCGTCGGGGTCACGCACCAGCTGGCGGCGAGCCTGGCCCACGTCGTGATCGGGCGCGTGGTGCCGCTCCTGGCCCTCGAGGGCCGGGCCTGGGACACCGGTCTGGAGAACCTCTGGGTGCACGTCGATTCCGAAGGTGCCATCGACTGGGTCGGCGTCGTCGATCCGACACTGCGCGCCCTTCCCGACGATGGTCAGATCGTCAGCCCGGACCGGACGCGCGATGGAATCGTGGCGCTTCCGAACGAGGCCGCGCTCGCGACCTGGGTCGCGCACCGTAGTCACCGCACGCTGACGCCGTTGTTCGACAGGCTGGTCGACGTCAGCCGCGGCGCCATGTCGACCTCGGCCATGTGGCACATCGTCGGTGCCGCCGTAGTCAGCGAGGCCACCCGGGTGCCGCTACTGGCCGGATCCAGTGAGCAGACCAGCATGCGCCGCGGCCAGGCGGTGCTGGACGCGCTGGTCGGTTTCGGAGCGCCGGTGCGCGGCGGCCGAACCTGCCGGGGAGGGCTCTTGCTAAATTAGGCAAGGCTTCCCTATGCTCTCTGGTGCCGACGCGTTCGGCCGCACCGAACCACCGGACCGCCGTGGAATCCTGTGGGCTGCAGAGATCACCGGTCCGTTCGAGGGTGGGCCCCGCACACGCACCGTGTGCGGGGCCACCCGTTTTTCAGGGGTGTCGTGCCGGGGCCGGTTCGGCGGCGTGTAGACAATTCGGTGTGACGACTTGGATGCCCAACGGCGTAGGTGGCGGCTTCGATGACGAGATCGGCCTGACCTATCTGGACGTGACGCCCGACGGTTCGAAGGCTCAACTGACGATCAACGCGAAGCACCTGCAACCGCACGGGATCGTGCACGGCGGGGTGTACTGCGCGATCGTGGAAAGCGTCGCCAGCGTCTCGGCGGCAACGTGGCTTCAGGCCAGGGGCAGCGGCAGCAACGTGGTCGGCGTGAACAACAACACCGACTTCCTGCGCGCCATCACCGCGGGCATGGTCACCGCCGTGTCCACGCCCATTCACCGCGGTCGACGCCAGCAGATCTGGCTCATCGAGATCACCGACACCAACGACAAGATGGTCGCCCGCGGCCAGGTGCGGTTGCAGAACCTGCCGAACGAGGGCTGAACGCAGGCGCATTCACGCGTGCGCTGCTGACTGCCGCCCGCCGTGGCAGGATCGCGATCTATGCGCCTGTCACCGCACGAGCAGGACCGCCTGCTCATCTCGTATGCGGCCGAACTCGCCCGTCGCCGCCAGGCACGCGGTTTGCGGCTGAACCATCCCGAGGCGGTCGCGGTAATCACCGACCACCTCCTCGAGGGCGCCCGTGACGGCCGTACCGTCGCCGAGCTGATGAACAGCGGGCGCGAGGTGCTCGACCGCGCCGACGTGATGGACGGTGTGCCCGAGATGCTCTACGACGTCCAGGTCGAGGCCACGTTCCCCGACGGCACCAAGCTCGTCACCGTCCACCACCCGATCCCGTGAGGTGGGAGATGAGCGCTTGCGCGAAGAACGGACGGCACTAGTGATTCCAGGCGAATTCCTGTACGGCGAGGGTGACATCACGCTCAACGAAGGCGTCGATCGGCTCGAGCTGGACGTCGTCAATACCGGTGACCGGCCCGTCCAGGTCGGCAGCCACGTCCACCTGCCACAGGCCAACGCCGCGCTGGAGTTCGACCGCGAGGCCGCTCACGGTCACCGACTCGACATTCCCGCCGGAACGGCCGTGCGCTTCGAACCCGGTATCGGACAACATGTCTCACTGGTACCGCTCAGCGGCAGCCGGGAAGTCCACGGTCTGTCCCTGACCCCGCCCGGAAAGCTGGACGGCAACACATGAGCGAGCTCTCGCGTTCCCGCTACGCCGCACTGTTCGGTCCGACCACCGGCGATCGCATCCGCCTCGCCGACACCGATCTGTTCATCGAGATCACCGAGGACCGCAGCGGCGGTCCGGGGCGGGCAGGCGACGAGGCGGTCTTCGGCGGCGGCAAGGTGCTCCGCGAGTCGATGGGCCAGTCGCGCGCCACCAGGGCCGACGGTGCGCCCGACACCGTCATCACCGGCGTGGTCATCATCGATCACTGGGGAATCATCAAGGCGGACGTCGGTATTCGCGACGGCCGCATTGCCGCCATCGGCAAGGCCGGCAACCCGGACATCATGTCGGGCGTGCATCCCGATCTGGTGGTGGGCCCCTCCACGGAGGTGATCGCGGGTAACGGCCGCATCCTGACCGCGGGCGCGATCGACTGCCACGTGCACCTCATCTGTCCGCAGATCATGGAGGAGGCGCTCGGCGGGGGCATCACCACGATCGTCGCCGGTGGTACCGGCCCAGCGGAGGGCAGCAAGGCCACGACCGTCACGCCGGGTGCGTGGCATCTGGCGCGGATGCTCGAAGCGCTCGACCACTGGCCGCTCAACGTCCTGCTCCTCGGCAAGGGCAACACCGTCAGCTCCGAAGCCATGTGGGAGCAATTGCGTGCCGGGGCAGCCGGATTCAAGCTGCACGAAGACTGGGGGACCACCCCCGCCGCGATCGATGCGTGCCTCACGGTCGCCGACCAGGCCGGAGTCCAGGTCAACCTGCACTCGGACACCCTCAACGAGGCGGGCTTCGTCGAGGACACGCTGGCGGCCATCAATGGCCGGGCCATTCACGCCTATCACACCGAGGGTGCGGGTGGCGGGCACGCGCCCGACATCATCACGGTGGTGTCGCACCCCAACGTGTTGCCCAGTTCGACCAACCCCACGCGTCCGCATACCGTCAACACCCTCGACGAGCATCTCGACATGTTGATGGTGTGCCACCACCTGAACCCCAGCGTCCCAGAGGATCTGGCGTTCGCCGAGAGCCGCATCCGGCCGTCGACGATCGCGGCGGAGGACCTGCTGCACGACATCGGCGCGATCTCGATGATCGGTAGCGATGCACAGGCCATGGGTCGCATCGGCGAGGTGGTGCTGCGCACCTGGCAGACCGCGCACGTGATGAAGAAGCGCCGCGGTGCGTTGGAGGGTGACGGTGCGGCCGACAACAACCGGGTGCGCCGTTACGTCGCGAAGTACACCATCTGTCCGGCGGTCGCCCACGGCATCGACCACGAGATCGGCTCGGTCGAAGTCGGCAAGCTCGCCGATCTGGTGCTCTGGGAGCCGGCCTTCTTCGGTGTCCGCCCCCACGCAGTCATCAAGGGCGGCATGATCGCCTGGGCCGCGATGGGGGATGCGAACGCCTCGATCCCGACACCGCAGCCCGTCCTGCCACGGCCCATGTTCGGTGCGGCGCCCGCGGCCGCTGCAGCGACGTCGGTGCACTTCGTCGCACCCCAGGCCATCGAGGACCACCTCGCCGACCGGCTGAACGTCAACCGCCGACTCGTGCCCGTCGCCAACGTCCGCAGGGTGGGCAAGGCCGACATGCCGCTCAACGACGCCCTGCCGCGCATCGAAGTCGACCCCGACACCTTCACCGTGACCATCGACGGTGACGTGTGGGCCGAGCAACCCGCCACCGAACTACCGATGGCGCAGAGATACTTCCTGTTCTGAGATGTCGAATCTGACCACGCTGCTGATCCTGGCCGACTCCCGGTTGCCGACCGGCGGGCACGTCCACTCCGGCGGTGTCGAGGAGGCCGTGACCAGTGGGCTGATGGGTGACCTGCCGACGTTGCGGGCGTATCTGCGGCGCCGCATCCGCACCACCGGGCTGGTCACGGCGTCGATTGCCGCTGCCGTACACGCGGGCACCGTGACCCTCGGTGAGGCCGACCTCGAGACCGACGCCCGCACACCGGCTCCCGCCGCCCGCAGTGCGTCACGGGCGCAGGGCCGGGGCCTCGTTCGGCTGGCCCGCAAGGTGTGGCCGGACGACGACTGGGAGCGTGTGGGCGTCAAACCTCACTTCGGGGTCGCGGCGGGCGCGGCGGGCGCGGCCAGCGGCCTGCTCCCGGAACAGACGGCTCTCTCGGTGGTCTACACGACGATGACGGGGTCGGCCACCGCCGCGCAACGCCTGCTGGCGCTCGACCCCGGTGACGTCGCGGCGCTGACCTTCGAGTTGTCCGACCTGTGCGATCAGACCGCCGCCGAGGCCGCCAAGGAGCTCGCCGACCTGTCCGACCCCCTGCTGGACGCACTCGCCCAAAAGCACGTCGAGCGCGACCGACCCTTGTTCGTCTCCTGAAAGGTGCACCATGCCACCACATTTGCTCGACGGTGATCCCCACGATCACCTCCAACGTCCGCGCCGGGCCCGCCAGCCGGGGGAGCCGCTGCGCATCGGCATCGGTGGCCCGGTGGGCTCCGGCAAGACCGCCCTGGTGGCCGCCCTGTGTAGGCAACTACGCGACGAGCTGTCCCTCGCGGTCCTGACCAACGACATCTACACCACCGAGGACGCGGACTTCCTACGCCGCCACGCCGTGCTGCCCGACGAGCGCATCGCCGCCGTGCAGACCGGTGGATGTCCGCATACCGCCATCCGCGACGACATCACCGCCAACCTCGACGCGATCGACGACCTGATCGCCGGCAACCCCAAACTGGATCTGATCCTCGTCGAGTCCGGTGGTGACAACCTGACCGCGACCTTCTCCTCGGGCCTGATCGACACGCAGATCTTCGTCATCGACGTGGCAGGCGGCGACAAGGTGCCGCGCAAGGGTGGACCCGGTGTGACGTTCTCGGATCTGTTGGTGATCAACAAGACCGACCTCGCCCCGATGGTCGGCGCCGACCTCGACGTGATGCGCCGCGATGCCGCGATGGTCCGCGATGACCGCCCGTTCGTGCTGATCTCGCTCACCGAGGATCCTGCCGCGTCCCTCGTCCTGGACTGGGTCCACCAACAGCTCCGCGTTCCGGTGTAAGGGTGCTGTCCGACGTTCTGATCGTCGCCTCGCCCGGCCGCGGACCGCGCATCGAGTGCGCAGGCGGGGTGGCGGCCCGCCGCACCGATACCCACACGGTGCATCTGGTCTCGGCCGCGGCGACGCCGCTGGGCGGGGACACCATCCGGGTGCGGGTGGTCGTGGAGGAGGGGGCCCAGCTCCGATTGCGCAGCGCCGCCGCGACGATGGCCATGCCGGGAACCGTCACCATGGAATCTCGAGCCGATTGGGATCTCGAGGTGCAGGGACAGCTCGACCTCGATCCGCAACCGACGATCGTCGCCGGACGCGCCAGACACGCCACGTCCACCCGGCTGCGGGTTGGCGACGGGGGCAGCGTGCGAGTGCGCGAACGCGTTCAGGTCGGCAGAACGGGGGAGCGCCACGGCTTCTGGTCGGGTGCCGTGCACGCTGACGTCGACGGCACCCCGCTGCTGCGTCACCGCGTCGAGTTGGGCGTCGGGTCGGTCACCGATGACGAGCTTGGCACCCCGCTGGCGTGCATCAGCGAACTACGCTGGCCTGCAACCACATTCGATGCCCAGGGCACGGTGCTCCAGCTGGCGCCGGGCGGCTGCCTGGCCACCTGGCAGGGCGAACGGCTCTAGCTCGCCGCCCGCTCCGTCTCCCGCGCCGAGGCCGCGAGGTCCTCGAGTTGCTCGATCCGCGTTCGCGCATACGCCTGCTGCTCGGTGATGGTCAGCTGCCCGCGCTCCTTGCTGAGGAACGTCACCGCCCATGACATCAGGGTGGCCACCTTCGTCTTGAAGCCGACGAGGTAGATCAGGTGCAGTCCCAGCCACGCCAACCACGCGATGAAACCGCTGAACTCGAACTTGCCGACCTGCGCGACCGCGTTGTACTTCGAGACGGTGGCCATGGAGCCCTTGTCGAAGTAACTGAACGGCTCGCGCGGCTTCGGGACGGTGCCGTGCTCGCGGGCCTTGGCCTCGTTGTTGATGATCTTCGAGACGTACTTGGCGCCCTGGATGGCACCCTGCGCCATGCCGGGAACGCCTTCGACGGAGGCCATGTCACCGATGACGAAGACGTTGGGATGACCGGGGATCGAGAGGTCGGGCAGAACCTTCACGCGGCCGGCCCGGTCGATCTCGGTGTCGGACTGCTCGGCGAGGTCGCGACCGAGCGGGCTCGCCGCCACACCGGCGGACCACACCTTGCACGCCGACTCGATGCGCCGGCTCGTGCCGTCGGCGTCCTTGACCGTGATCCCGTTGCGGTCGACGTCGGTCACCATGGCGTTCAGCTGGATTTCGACGCCCATCTTCTCGAGCCGCTGCTGGGCCTTGCGACCCAGCTTCTCGCCCATCGGCGGCAGCACGGCGGGTGCGGCGTCGAGGAGGATGACATGCGCCTCGGTCGGGTCGATGTGCCGGAAGCTGCCCTTGAGCGTCTGGTCGGCCAACTCCTGGATCTGGCCGGCCATCTCGACACCCGTCGGGCCCGCCCCCACGACGACGAAGGTCAGGAGCTTCTTGCGCCGCACCGGGTCGCTGGACCGTTCCGCCTGCTCGAAGGCGCCGAGGATGCGACCCCGCAGTTCGAGCGCGTCGTCGATCGACTTCATGCCGGGGGCGAACTCGGCGAAGTGATCATTGCCGAAGTAGGACTGGCCCGCGCCCGCGGCGATGATCAGGCTGTCGTACGGCGTCGTGTAGTCGTGCCCGAGCAGTTCCGAGGTCACCGTCTTGCGCGCCAAGTCGATGTGCGTGACATCGCCCAGCAACACTTGGGCGTTCTCCTGCTTCTTCAGGATGAGTCGCGTGGGTGGGGCGATCTCGCCCTCCGAGATGATGCCGGTCGCCACCTGATACAGCAAGGGCTGGAAGAGGTGGTGGGTCGTGCGGGCGATCAGCTTGATGTCCACATCGGTGCGCTTCAGCTTCTGAGCGGAG